>PMKK01000249.1 GCA_003157715.1 Actinomycetota bacterium | reverse complement strand
GGAGCGGCGGCGTGGGCGGCGCTGCGCCGCCAGCGCCGCCTCTCGACGAGCCCCAACAAGCTCTGGACGATCGCCCCCATGGCCGGCGCGCTCGGCGTGCGACTCGAGAAGCCCGGCATATACGCGGTCGGCCCCGGTACACGGCCGCTGCGCGCCGCGATCATCGGCGAAGCCGCCGCCGTGGTGTGGACCGCCGGAGCCATCGCCATCGTCGTCACCGCCGGCCTCGCCGCCCTGCTGGCCGGCTGGTGGATCTGACGCCACTCGCTCGCCGAACGGCGGCGCGGCCTATCGTTGCCTAGAGCCCGCCTGCCGCGCTACGGTGGCTGGGATCGAACAGCGAAAGGAGCTTCGCATGGTCGCGCAACCGGTGGGTCACCTCTTCCAGGATCTCGGCGCGATGACCACGACGGCTCCTCGCGGCGCCGCGCTCTCGCTCGTGCTGATCGTGGTCACGGCGGTCCTGTTCACGGTGGGCTGGCGTCTGGCGATGCGCCGCCGCTACGTAGCGCACCGCTGGGTCCAGACCGTCGCGGCCTGCCTGAACGCCGCCGTGGTCCTGGTCTGGATGATCCACTCGTTCACCGCCAACGTCGCCCCCCAGATCCCGGCCAAGCTGAACGAAAGGGCCTACGCGGTCGCCACCGTTCATGCGCTCGTCGGCGCGATCGGCCTCGTGACCGGCATGTTCGTCGTGCTGCGCGGCAACGAGCTCGTGCCTCAGAGGCTGCGCTTCAAGAACTACAAGCCCTACATGCGCGGCGCCTATGCCCTCTACCTGCTCGGCACGGTGACGGGCGTCGTCCTCTACGTCGTGGCCTACGGCACCTCGAGGTAGCGGTTCCTCGCGCGCCATGCGCTGGTATGCGACACCCGACCGGCGCCTGCTCCTGGCGAGCGTCCTCCTGCAGCTCGCCGTGGCGCCGCTGCTGGGACACTCCTGGGACACGAAGATCTTCATGGCCACCGGTTACCTGGTGGGCACCGGTCAGACGCCGTATCTGGCCCAGAACCTGACCTCCGTGTTCCACCACGCCGGCTTCAGCGTGATCTCGTCGGTGGGCTACCCGCCGCCCTGGCCGCTCATGCTGGGGTTGCTCTACCGGGCTGTCCACGCCGTGACCGCCGACCTCATCGTCTACAACCTCACTATCAAGCTGCCTCTGATCTGCGCCGACGTCGCGCTCGCCTATCTCGTCGCCGCGCTGCTCACCAGCGTGGGAGCGGAGTCCGCGACGGCGCGCCGGGCCTGGGTCTTTCTGCTCTTCAACCCCTTCCTGCTCTACGTGGGCGCCGCCTGGGGTCAGATCGACGTGCTGGTCGCGCTGCTCGCCGTGGCGGCCCTGGCGGCGCTCACTGCGCGCCGCGTCGCCGGCTCGGCCGTTCTGCTGGCCCTGGCCGTGTGCTTCAAGCCGATCGCCGCGCCCATCGCGCTGGTCGCCCTCGTCTACCTTCTGGGACGCTCGCGCGGCCAGGCCGCGCGCTACGCAGCCGTGTTCGTCGTTGCCGTGCTGGCCTTCTATGTGGCGCCCTTCTTTGTCTTCGGCTGGAGCAGGGCGCCGTTTCTGGCGCGCCTGAACGACCACTTCGTGATGAACGGCACGATGTCGCTCACGACGGTCGCCCGGCTCTTTCGCGACCCACTCCTGATGACGGGCAGATGGTGGCTGCTCGGTCTGCTCTGGATCCCCGCCCTCGCGGTGGCCGCCGTGGCCCTGCGACGCGGCGTCGGCGGCTTCGACGACCTCGTCAAGAAGAGCACCGCGGTGGTGCTGATCTTCTTCCTGACGCGCACCTGGCTGTCCGAACCCAACATCGCCCTCGTCGTGCCGCTCGCACTGATCCTTGCGTCGCTCGGCGAGCTCGACCGGCGCGCCCTCACCGCCCTCTGGGTCATCCCTCTGGCCTTCACTGTCTTCAACGCCTCGCCGCTCCAGCTTCTGTGGGTCGCGTTTCCGGGCGCGATGCAGCGCTCACTTGCCTTCGTCGCGCAGTACGGTCACGCGACGCTGGTCGCCAGAGCGGCGCTCGTCGTCGCCTGGCAGGTCACGGGCTGGTGGGTCGTCGCCGCCTGTTTCACGAAAGGCTGGCGACCGGCGACCGAAACGAGGGTCGCACGCCGGGAACAAGCGCCCGCGACGGGAGGCGGCGGGTCGTGGAACTGAGCGTCCCCTTGTTCGGCGGTCTTTCGCTCATTATCGCGGACGAGGCGGTAAGCGCCGGCACGCACGGCGACGGCTACCCGGCCGCACGGCTGCAGCGAGGGCTGCTGCTGGCCTGTCCCGGGCGGGACCTGGCCGAGGAAGGCGTCGGGTTCGGTGTCCCCGTCCTGAAGCGCGGCGCCCAGACCGTCTTTGCGGGAGCGATGGAACTGAGGCAGGGCGGCAAGCGCACCCCGGGCAGCGACGGCGCTCAAGCCATGCCGAGCGGCGACGGTGAGGCCGGCGGCGACGCCCGCGGCGACGGTGAGGCCGGCGGCGACGCCCGCGGCGACGGTGAGGCCGGCGGCGACGCCCGCGGCGACAGCGCCCGCGGCGACTGGCGGGCGACCGCCGTCTTCGAGATGAACCTGGTCGAGCGCCTTGCCGCCCGTGACCGGGCCGGGTCCGGCCCTGGGGCCGGGCGTGGCAGCGGTCCCGGCGGCGGCCCGCGCTCGCGTTCGTTCTATGCGGTCCGCGACGCACTGGCCGCTCTGCACCGCCGCGTGCCGCCGCTTCGAGACCCGCTGACGGCCATCTCCAACGCCGTGCGACGCGGCTTCGGCCTCGTGACCGCCTTTGAAGAGACGGCGACCGTCGCCACGCTGCCCGTGACCTACGACGTGCGCGGCGGCGAAGGCCGGGTGCATGTCACGGTCGACCTGACCGGCCTGCCCGCGGACGGCCTCAGCGAGGTGGTCGTGATGAACGAGCTGGGAGCGCGCTGCTTCGACCAGTACCGCGACTCCGGCGGGACTCGCCTGCGCGGCGCCGCGATCGGCACCTGGACCAGGGTGACAGCCGCGAGGGCCTCGCTTCTGTGCGGCGCCGTCGGGGTGGGGTTCTCCCTGGAACAGGCGCCGGGCGCGCGACTGTACCGGGGCCGGGAGCTCGTCGGATCGCGCCTCGCCTGGGCCGGGTTCGGCTATGCCGTGCGGCGTGGCGCGAAGCGCTTCAGGTACGATGTGCGTTTTGAGCCGGTGGAGCGTGCCGCGAGGCCTGACCCGCTCGAACGCGACGTGAGGTCTGACCCGCTCGAACGCGGCACGAGCGAGCGCCACGAGAGTGCCGAGCCGGCCTGATGACCTCGGTGCTGCTCATCTATCCGTTCTTTCAGCGGTCGCTCGATCGCTCGCGCTTTCGGTTTCCGCCGCTGGGCGTGGCCTACGTAGCCGCCGCCCTGCGCGACGCCGGCCATGAGGTGGAGCTTCTGGACTGCACCTTTCTCAGCCACGACGAGGCGTTCCGCAGAGCCCTGGCCGCGCCCGCCGAGGTGGTCGGCATCTACTGCATGGTCACCATGCTCGACGAGTGTCTGGCACTTGCCACGGCGCTGCGCGAGCGCGACGGCGGTCCGGGCGAAGCCGGCAGCGGCCAGCCCGGCGAAGGCGGCGGCCATCCCGGCGAAGGAGACAGCCGGAGCGGCGAACGCGGCGGCCATCCCGGCGACGCCCGCGGCGGCGCGCGCCTGCTCGTGGCCGGCGGTCCGCTGCCGACCTGTGAGCCGGACACCTTCCTCACGCACTTTGACGCCGTCGTGCGTGGCGAAGGCGAGCAGACCATGGTCGAGCTGCTCGCTGCCTTCGGAGCGGGCGCTGAGCTCGACGGCGTGCCGGGCGTCGTCTGCCGGCACACCGCGGAGGCGCCGGCCGAACGCGGGCAGGTCTCACCCTGTTCCCCGCCGCGGCCATTCGAGACCGAGCTCGATCGCCTCGCGTTTCCGGCCCGCGATCTGCTGCCGAACGCACGGTACATCGAGTTCGGCCGGCGCAAGTACGGCTTCTCGATCACGACGGTCATGAGTACCCGCGGCTGCCCGTTCGCCTGCGAGTTCTGCAGCAACGTCGTGTTCGGCCACTCTTACCGCGAGCGCTCGGCGAGCAACGTGGTCGACGAGGTCGAACAGGCCCTCGACCTGGGCTACGACCGCATCTCGTTCGGCGACGACGTGTTCACTCTGAACTCCCGGCGAGTGCTCGAGATCTGCGACGAGATCGGGCGCCGCGAGCTGCGCTTCGACTGGGAGTGTCTGGGCCGCGTCGACACGTTCGACCAGGCGACGGCCCGGGCCATGAGACAGGCCGGCTGCTTTCGCATCTTCTTCGGCATCGAGTCGGGCAACGACCGCATCCTCGAGCTGATGAACAAGCAGATCACGACCGCCCAGGCGGCAGCGGCCGTCAAGGCCGCCCACGACGCCGGCCTCGAGGTCGGCGCGTTCTTCATCGTCTGCTATCCCGGCGAGACCGACGACACGGTGCTCGACACGCTGCGCTTCGCCGCCTCTCTGCCGCTCGACTACCTCGGCCTGACGATGCCCTACCCGCTGCCGGGCACGGCGCTCTTCGACCGTGTCGGCGATCGCGTGACGCGTGAGTGGCGCCCTCGGGAGAGCCTGCTGCTCGACCACGTGCTCACCTTCGCGGGCGATTTCTCGACCTCGAAGATGCGCTTCGCGCTACTCAAGGGACGCGCCGAGTTCGTCCTGAAGCGACGATTGAGAGGGCGGGCGCCCCGCGCCCTCAAGCTGTTCGAAAGCTCCTCAAACGTGGTGTTTCGCCTGCTGCGCTGAAGGGGGACCATGACGGCGCGGCCGGCGCGAACACAGTGGCGGCGCGCGGCGCAGCGGCGGCGCGGCCGGTGCGAACATGGCGGCGGCGCCCGGCGCATCGGCGGCGACGCGCGGCGCAGCGGCGGCCGCGCGAGGGCCGGCGGACCGCCTACCGTTTCCGCGCGAAAGCCGCCATGGTCTCGGCGATACGGCCCCGCAGCCAGCCCTCGTCGATCTCCGACGGATAGACGAAGGTGACTTCGTTCTCGTGAGTCCAGTCCGTCCCCTCGTCGGGCTCACCCAGGCGCTCGAACAGCTCCGACCCGGGCAGCGGCATGGGGACGTTGAAGGAGATCTCGTCGAGCGGCAGCGTCAGGGCCAGCCTGAACGTCGACTCGATCGACGCGACGGTCTCGCCGGGGTAGCCGACGATGAAGAAGGCGGCCACCTCGATGCCCGCTTCGCGGTACAGGTGGGCCGTGTGGATCCCCTCGTCGACGGTCACCTGCTTGTTCATGAGCGTCAGGGTCGCCTCGCTACCCGACTCGAGGCCGAGGTAGACCCTCCGGCAGCCGGCCTCCTTCATAAGCCGCACCGTCGCGGCGCTGATGCCGCTGGCGCGCGACAGGCAGCTCCAGACGATGTCCAGGCCGGACACGCGCCGGCAGAACTCCTCGAGATAGGGCTGGTGCAGGGTAAAGGTGTCGTCGGCGATCCACAGGCTGTCGTAGCCGAGGCGGCGGATCTCGTCGATCTCGGCGAACACCGCGTCGAGGTCGCGGCGGCGCACGACGTTGCCGAAGATCGGCTTCGAGCAGAACTCGCAGCCGTAGGGACAGCCCAGCGTCGCGATGATCGAGGTGGTCTTCGCACCGGTCGCCTGCCGCCAGGCCTTCTGGTAGGCGGCGTGATCGAAGTCGCCGCGGTCGGGCAGGGGAAACGAGGCGAGCTCGTTCTCGCGGTGATGCACGGCGGGGTTGTCGACGTGCAGCCCGTGGTTGGGGATGAACAGACCGTCGTAGCTCTCGAGCGGCAGCTCCCCCAGGGTCTTGGGCGACACTCCCTGCGCGAAGAAGTCGCGGCAGAAGCGCGGAAAACTGAGGTCGGCCTCGCCGCGAAACACGGCGTCGACGTGCCCGGTGTAGCGAGCGGGAAACACCGTGGGTAGCGGGCCGCCGGCGACCAGCAGCGCGTCGGGCAGACTCGCCCTGACCGACGCGGCGACCCGTAGCGCGGTGCCGGTCAGACTGACCATCGCGTAGATGCCGACGATGTCCGGCTGGTAGGCGCGCAACGCGCCCTGCAGTCCGGGAAACGTCTCGAACGTGCCGTCGAAGACGCGGGTCTCGAGTCCGGCCCGGCGCAGCTGACCGGCAAGGGTGGCGGCGCCGAGCGGCGGAAACAGCATCTCGGTGGGCGATCTGGTGCGCAGATACGGAAACACCAAGGCGACCCGTGACATAGCGACCCTCTCAGCTTGTTGACCCGCCCCCGGCACGGAGGTCCGCACTCATCATAGGTTCAGAGCACCGCCGGCCCACCGTTGTACAGGCGCAGCCTCCGGCGCGCGACGCCTGTTGCCGTCTGCGCTGTCGTACACTACCTGCAAACCCGATGCTTCGGGGGTCGATCGCGCAGGCGAGACGCTCGCGGGCCGGCGCCTGCCGGACTCGTGCCGCCGTCTGTGGGTGAGGAGTCTTTCTATGGGGTCGGACAGCAGTCGGGTCACAGGCGCCCACGCCGGCGGCGACGCGCTCCACGCAAGCTCGCGCGCCGACGGCGGCGAGGTCGTACTCGTCTTTCCGGGCAGATACCGGGCGCCCGATCCGCAGGTGCCGCTGCAGCTGCTGCACGTGGCCAGCGCCCTGCGGCAGGCGGGCTACAGACCGCGCATCGTCGACCTGAGGCTGCAGGACTACCGCGGCCTCGACATCGGCGAGCCGCTGTTCGTCGGACTGACCTGCATGAGCGGGCCGCAGATCCGCTACGGCCTGCAGTTCGCCCGCAAGCTGCGCGCCGAGCACCCGTGCGTGCCGCTCGTCTGGGGCGGCATACACCCCACTTTGCTGCCCGAACAGGCCGCCGCCCACGAGTGTGTCGATGTGGTGGTCCGCGGCGAGAGCGAGACGATCGTCGCCGCCCTGGCCGACAGGCTGGCCGCCGGCGAACCGCTGGGCGGTCGCGCGGGCGAGCCGCTGGGCGCCGTCAGCGGCGTGACCTACACAGATGACGGAGCGCTCACCAGCACGCCCGACGCCGAGCTCGTCGACCTCGACGCGATCCCCGTGGAGCTGCCCTACGACCTGCTCCACCTCGACAAGTACGCCACGCTGCAGGCGGGGCGCGCGCACATGCAGACCAGCCGCGGCTGCCCCCACCGTTGCGGTTTTTGCTACAACACCGACTTCAACGGGCGCAAGTGGCGCGGCAAGAGCCCGGCGCGCGTCGTCGACGAGATGGAGGCGCTGCTCAAGCGCTTTCCGCACGTGAAGATCATCGATCCGGTCGACGACAACTTCTTCGTCGACCGCCGCCGCGCCGAAGCCATCTGCAACGAGATCCTGAGCCGCGGCATCAGGGTCTCCTGGCGGGCCAACTGCCGCTTCGACTACCTCGCCGGGTACGACCGCGACTTCGTGCGGCTGCTGGAGCGAGCCGGCTGCGTGGAGCTCGACTTCGGCGGCGAGAGCGGCTCGGTGGCCATGCAGGACTTCGTCTGCAAGGACATCACCGCCGAGGAGATGCTGACCTCGGTCGCGCACCTCCACGAGTGGGCGCCGTCGATCGACCCCTTCGTCTCGTGGCTCTCCGGCCTGCCGGGCGAGACCTACCACGACATGACCCAGACGTTCGACCTGATGGACGCCATGGGCCGCGCCAACCCGCGCACGCAGCACTACGGCATCTTCCTGTACACGCCGTTTCCCAGTCCCCTGCTCGAGTCGCTGCCGCCCGAGTTCCGGCCGCCGCGGTCGCTCGACGAGTGGGGCGAGATCGAGGTCTTTCATTTCGAGCCGCCCTGGCACACCCGGCAGTACGTCGAGAAGCTGCGCGCCATCTCGGCGGTGACGCGCTACGCCTTCTATCCGGAGTCGCGCATCGACGAACACGGGCCCGCCTTCCGCGCCGGCTACCGTCTCATGAACCGCGCGGCGCGCTATCGCTGGCAGCACCGGTACTTCGGCTTCCCCCTCGAACTGCGGCTCGCCAACGAGGCCGCCAAGAGGATGCGCGGGTTCTTGTGAGAACGCGAGGGCAGCGGTGGCGGCCGCAGGCGCCGCCCCGCCCTGAGTCTCGCGGCCGCCTGGGCTAGGACGGGTCGGTCTCGCCGGCGGAGACCGGCAGCTCCCGCAAGCGCCACACGTCCTTCACGAACAGGACCCACAGGGACAGGACAATGCCAAAGCCGGCCGACAGCCACAGTGTCTCGGTCACGCCGAAGGCCTGGGCGAACGGCCCGGCGATCACGAGCCCGATCGGCCAGAGACCACCGGCGGTCATCCAGTCCCAGCTGCTCACCCGGGCCATCGACTCGTAGGCGATGTGGCGCTGCAGCGTGGTGTCCCAGATCGCCGAGAACACACCGATGGCGATGCCGCGCACAAACCAGACCACGAGCAGCTCGGCGGGCGAAAGCCGCAGGGCGAGCGCGATCATGGGCGCCGCGGCAGTCGTGCCGCAGAGGGCCACGATGATCATGGGTCGCAGCGGCCGGTAGTAGAGAGCCGCGACGCCGCCGACCAGCATGCCGAGGCTGAAGAGTCCGACCATGAAACCCCACAGAGCGGGACTCTGGTGGCGCGCGGTGATGGCCATGGGGCCGAGCACCTGCAGCGGCGCGATCGTCACGAACAGCACGAGCATGGCACGCAGCATCATGACCCACAGCCAGGTGCGCGAGGAGACCTCGCGCCAGCCGTCGCGCAGCTCGGCGAGAAAGGTCGTCTGCGCCAGCGTGTGCGCCAGGGCCGGCACGCGCAAGGTCAGCAGGTAGGCGGCGCTCACCAGGAAGGTGAGGGCGTCGAGACCGAGCGTGCCGCCGGCCCCGATGTACGCGACCAGGATGCCCGAGACGGCGGGCCCGACAAACCAGCCGAAGCCGTCGGCGACGCCCCGCAGGGCGTTGGCCTCCTGCAAACGGTCGGGCGGCACGATCTGCTGGATCAGCGCCGTGTAGGCCGGAAAGAAGAAGGCGTCGCCGCAGCCGTAGACAAAACCGAGCAGAGCCAGGCTCCACACCTGGGCGTGATGGCTGAGCAGCAGGGCGGCGATCACGGTCATCGTAACGAAGCGCACGAGGTCGGAGGCGATCATCACCCACTCGCGCCGCAGGCGGTCGGCCCAGACCCCGCCGATCAGGGTGAACAGGACCATCGGCACGGAAAACGCGGCCAGCACGATACCGACGTCGGTGCCCGAGTGCCTGAGGTCGAGCACCCCGAAGGTGAGCGCCACCGGAAAGAAGCCGTCGCCGACCAGCGACACCGTCTGCCCGATGAAGAGGTTGCGGAAGTTACGCAGGCGCAGGACGTCGATACGAGCCGGTAGTCTCAGGGTCTTGCTCCTCTGTCAGATCGGCCTCTGGATCAGGCGCGCGCGCCGGCCGGACCGAAGATCGGCTGAGTCCCAAGCATATCGCTCCCGCACTGCGGCAACGTGGGGGGGGCAGCGCGGAGGGGGCAGCGCGGGGGCAGCGGGGCGGGGCCGCCATCGGAGCGCCCCCGCGACGCTGTGTGGCGTCCGGGGGCATGGCATGCGGTGGCGAGGCCGCATGCACGCACATGATACTCCGCCGCGCCTCGACGAACCGCCCGCGCGTCCGCTCCGGTTCGTCGACCGTCATCCCGAGGTACGTAGTGCTTCGCTGTACCCAGGCCAACTGCTAGGCTTGCCGACGGTCGGCCACCATCGAACCTTGGAGGGTCCAATGCACTTGCCGCCGCTGCTCGCGGGCAGGCCCGCGCGCACCACCATCCGCAAGGCGCTCATCGTGGTGACCCTCGTCGCGCTCGTGTGCGCGGCCGGCGTCACCGCCTGCGTGCAGTCAGCCGCCGCGACGGCGCTGCCGCGGTACCTGCAGACCTACCGGTACGTCGGTCAGTTCGGCAGCCTGGGCTCGGCCGCGGGCTCATTCGACTACCTCACTCAGATCACCTTCGGGCCGAACGGCCATCTCTACGTAGCCGACACGCACAACGCGCGCGTCCAGGAACTCACTACCGACGGCACCTGGGTACGCACCATCGGCGTCTCTTCGCCGCCCGACTGGGGCGGCGGCTCGACCGGCTTCGACCAGCCCCAGGGAATCGCCGTCGCCAGCAACCACGTGTGGGCCGTCGACTACAGCTCCGGCCTTGCCTGGTTCGACCTTACAGGCGCCTGGCAGGGCATGTCGCTCGGCCCCGACGCGCCCGCGGACACCTTCAACCTGCCGCAAGGCGCCGGCGTTGACGGCCTGGGCAACGTCTTCGTAGCCGACACCAGCAACGCTCGCGTCCTGAAGTATGACTCCTCCGGCGCTTACGTCTGCCGGATCGCGGCTTTCGACATGTACAGCCCGGTGGCCGTCGCCGTCAACGCGGCCGGCACGGTCTACGTGGCCGACTCCGCCGGCGGCATCGAGCGCTTCGCGCCTGCCGACCCGGACGGCACGGCGTACACTGTCACGGGGCGTGTCACCGACGGCCTCAGCAGCCCCTCCTCGATCGCCCTCGACCCGGCCGGCAACATCTACACGGCCGACAGCGGGCTCAACCGAGTCGTCAAGATCGCCCCCGTCAGCGGCAACGTGGTCGCCACATGGGGAAGCGACGGCACCGGTGACGGGCAGTTCACCTACCTGTCGGGCGTGGCCGTCGATCCGACGACCGGGTACGTGTACGTCGCCGATCGCGACGCCGATCGCATCCAGTCCTTCCAACTGATCGACCGGGGCCCGAAGACTTACGCCAAGGCCAACCTCGCGGTCGTCAAGGGCAGGGCCGTTACCTTCAGGTACGGCGTGGCCGAAGACGTCAGCGCCAAGGCCACCGTCTGGATCAAGATCAAGAAGGGCTCCGCGGTCAAGAAGACCGTCAGTCTCGGCCTCGTGAAGTGCGGCTCGTGGCTGACCAAGAAGTGGACCTGCAAGCTGGCCAAGGGCAGCTACCGCTGGTACGTCTACGCCAAAGACCAGGCCGGGCACACCCAGGTGCTGCTCGGCGGCAAGGCGCTCAAGGTCAAGTAGGCCGCCGCGGCAAGACTACGGCAAGCAGACAGCAAGATGGCGACGGCAGTGAGGCGCGGGCCGCAGGGGCGGCCCGC
>PMKK01000334.1:7955-13409 GCA_003157715.1 Actinomycetota bacterium | reverse complement strand
TCTGCGACGAACCGGTCAGCGCGCTCGACGTCTCCATTCAGGCGCAGATGATCAACCTTCTCGAAGACCTGCAGAAAGAGCTCAAGCTGACGTATCTGTTCATCGCCCACGATCTCTCGGTCGTCAAGCACATCTCCGACCGGGTGGCGGTGATGTACCTGGGCAAGATCGCCGAGATCGCCGACAGCAAGCTGCTCTACGTCCAGCCGCAGCACCCCTACACCGAAGCTTTGCTCTCGGCGGTGCCGATTCCCGATCCGCGCACCGAACGCCGGCGCCATCGCCTGATCCTCGAGGGCGACGTGCCGAGCCCCGCCAATCCGCCGTCCGGCTGCGTGTTCCATCCTCGCTGCCCGCGCATGCAGACCGATCCCTGCACCATCGAGATGCCGCCGCTGCGCGTGGTCGGTGGTGCCGGCGACGATCACATGGTCGCCTGCCACTTCCCGACGCTCTACGCTGCGGCGGGCGCCGCGCCAGCGAGCGTCTGACGCGCGCCTCGGTCCATATGACGGGTCCGGCTCGCGGCAAGAGGCTCTCGTTCATCAGTTCACGAGCGCCGGCGCTGCTCTGCGCGGCCGCCCTCGCCGCCCTGCTGCTGGGGTCGGGTTGCGCCGCGGCGGGTGGTCACGGGGCGGCGACGGCAAGCACCGCTCCCCAGGCCTCGCCCGGATCGACCGTGGTCGTGGCACGCGTCAACGGCGATCCTGTGTCGAGGGCCGAGGTCGAGCGCGCGATCTCCTTCTCCCGGCTCTCATCGAAAACACTGACCTACCGGCAGGCGCTCGAGGCGACGATCCGCCGCCACCTGCTCGGCGTCGAGGCCGGCAGGCTCGGCGTGACGGTCGCCGAACGGGGTGTCGACGCCCGGCTCGCGCAGGTCACCACGAGCCTCGGCGGCTCGGCGGCGCTTCAGCAGTCGCTGGCGGCCGTGGGCCTGACGCTGGCCGACTATCGCGCCGAGCTTCGTGCCGGGTTGCTCTCCGAGCAGCTCGGTGCTCGCAAGTTCCCCACGGTCGCGGTCACCGGGCGGCAGGTGGCGGCCTTCTATCGCTCCCAGCGCGCCCAGCTCACCACGCCGGCCGCGGTGCGGCTGGCCGAGATCGTCGTAAAGACGCAGTCGCTGGGGCAGGCGGTCGTGGCCCGGCTGCACCTCGGCTACACGTTCGCCGAAGTCGCGCGCGCCTACTCGATGGACTCCGAATCCGTCGCTGCCGGCGGCGTGATCGGCTGGGTGACGACGTCGTCGCTGCCAACGCAGCTCGCGCGGGTCCTGCCGAGGGCGCGTCTCGGCCTCGTCGTGGGGCCGATCCAGGCGGTCGGCGGCTGGCATGTGCTGAAGGTCCTCGGACGCCGCAAGGCCCATACGCGGTCGCTGGCCGCGGCCCGTCCGGCCATCGTGGCACAGCTGAGACTGCAGCGTCGCTCGACCCTGTTGTCGGGCTGGCTGACGAAGGCCCGGGCCGCCGCCCGCGTGACGTTCGGTTCGTAGCGTCGCCGCCCCGCTCTCGCCGTGCCGCATCGCGCTATACTGGCAGCCGCAGTCGCACTCCAGGAGTAGCCGAACCATGAGAAACATCCTCACCGCGCTGCTGGTCGTCGCCGCGCTCGTCGTGGCCGTCGGCGTCGCCAGCCATGGCGCCAGAGTCGACCTGGGGTACGTAGCCGGGACCTGGCACCAGGCTTCGCTGCTGGCAGTGGCGGCGATCGTCGCTGCCCTGCTGGTCGTGGTCGGCCTGCTGTCGGCCGTGGCCGCCCGTCTCGCGACGGCGCGCGATCGTCGCCTTCTCGAAGACGAACTGCAGCGCACCTACGTTCGCCTGCGTGCGGCCGAGGGCGCGCCGCAGACCGCGGCGGCTGCCGGACTCTCGCCGACTTCCACGGCGGCGGCGCCCGGTGGCGCCTCGCCGCCGGCAGCGCTCTGACCTGTGCCGCTCCTGCCGCGCGCGGCCTGAGCCGTTCCTCACTGGCCGGCGACGCTCCGGCTCGCGCGCCATGCGGCCCCGACACGCGCTGCCTCAAGACACGCACTCACTCGAGCCTTGCCTGGCGCATGCGCTCCGAGCCATCCGCCGACTCCGTCTGCCGGCGCCTGTAGACTGAGACGGTGATGAGAGAGCAGAGCTGGCAGATCAAGCCCGTCGACCTGCGGGTGGCCGCGGCGCTCGCCGACGAGCTGCAGATAGGGCGGCTCGCCGCCGAGATCCTCGCGCGGCGGGGGTTCACCGACCCGACCGTCGCGCGCGAGTTCCTGCACCCCGACTTTCGCGTCCACAGTCCGTACCTGCTCGACGGCATCGCCGAGGCGCGCAAGCGCGTCGACCGCGCCCTCGGTCAGGGCGAGACCATCGCCGTGTACGGCGACTACGACGCCGACGGCATTACCGCCACGTTCCTGCTCAGCGAGTTCCTGCGCGTCGAGATGGGCGCCAGCGTGATCTGGCGGCTGCCCAACCGGTTCAGCGACGGCTACGGCATTTCCGCCGAAGCGTTCGACGAGCTCGCCGGAGCCGGCGCCAGTCTCGTCATCACGGTCGACTGCGGGATCGGCGCCCACGCCGAGATCGCTCACGCGGGCGAGCTCGGCCTCGACGTGATCGTCACCGATCATCACGAACCCATCGGGCGTCTGCCCGAGTGCATCGTCGTGAATCCCAAGCTGGGCCGCTACCCGTGCCCCGACCTGGCCGGCGTCGGCGTGGCGCTCAAGCTGGCCCATGCGCTGCTCGAGGACCGCCAGGACGATCGCGTCGAGCTGCCGCTCGCCCTGCGACCCTACATCGACGTGGTCGCCGTCGGCACGGTCGCCGACGTCGTGACGCTGCTCGACGAGAACCGCAGCCTGGTGGCCATGGGCGTGGGCCGCCTGCGCAGCGCGCCGCGACCGGGCCTGGCCGCCCTGCTCGAAGTGAGCGAAACGCGCCCCGACGACGTCGACGCCGCGACCATCGGGTTTCGCCTGGCGCCGCGGCTGAACGCCGCCGGACGCCTCGACGACGCCGCCCAGGCGGTCGAACTGCTCGCCGCGTCCGACCGCGCCGCGGCTCTGCCGCTGGCCCAGCGCCTCGGTCAGCTGAACGCCGAGCGTCAGGAGATCGAGGCGGGCATCCTGCGCGAGGCTCTCGCCCGGCTGCCCGAGCCGCTGCCGGCGGCGCTCGTGCTGTCGAGTCCCGACTGGCACGAGGGAGTGGTGGGCATCGTCGCCTCGCGGATCGTCGAGCAGACCGGCCGGCCCACCATCCTACTGAGCGAAAGCGACGGCATCGCCAAGGGTTCGGGACGCAGTATCCCGGCCTTCGATCTGCTGGCCGGCGTCGCGGCCTGCTCCGAGCGGTTGCTCGGCTACGGCGGCCATCGCGCCGCCTGCGGCCTGCGGCTCAAGGCCGGCGACGTCGCGCGCTTCGCCGAGGCGCTCGCCCGCTACGCCGGCGAGCGCCTCGGCGACGGCGACTTTCGCGGCGTCATCACCGTCGAGGCCGTCGCCGCCGGCGACGAGCTTACGCTTGGTCTCACCGACGAGCTCGACCTCTTCGCGCCCCACGGGCCCGGCAACCGGCAGCCGCTGCTGCTGCTTCACGGCGCCGAGATCGGCGCCTGCCGGCTGACGCGTAACCGGCGCCACCTGCAGTGCGACGTGCGCCTCGACGGCGTCACCGCTCCGGGCGTGCGGTTCGGCTTCTCGGCCATCTCCGAGCTGCGACCGGGGCTGCGCTACGACGTGCCGCTGGCCTACGTCAAGAACTCGTTCAACGGCATGGTCAGGCCGCAGGCCCTCGTGAAGGGCGCCTTCGAGCTCACCGAGCCCGCCGCCGGCCTGTGCGAGACCGAGTGCCTCGTCGGCTGCCCGCAGCGGGTGTCGGGCGACGAGTTCTGGGAGGCGCTCGCCGAAGCCGATCTGCCGGGGGCGGCGCTGACCGACGGGGCGGCGACGGTCGCTACGCTGCGCCACGAGCACCGCCTGTTCGACGGTCGCCGCCGCCCGGTGGGCGCGGCTCTGACCTCGCTGGTGGCGGCCGGAGGGCGGCTGCTCGTACTGGTGGCCGACGTCGCCCGCCGCCGGCCGCTGTTCACGCAGGCTGCCTGGCTTCCCGAGCTCGGTCGCACCTATCTCTACCTGAACGGGGCCTGTATCGCGTCGCGCCTGGGCCTCGCCGTGTGCGGTGACGGCAGCGGCGACGAGCCCGACGTCGTGATGGCCGACACGGTCACCGCCGCCGCCAACCCCGAGCTCGTGGGCGCCTTCGACCATGTGGCCTTCGTCGATCCACCGTTCGACGGTGGCCTGTTCGGCGAGATCCTGCTGGCCGTGGCGCCGCACGCCTGCGTCCACGTGCTGTGGGGCGAGAGTGAGGTAGACTTCACCAAGGGCGTGGTAGCCTCGGACTACGACCTCGACGCGGTCTGCCGGCACGTCTACCGCACGCTCGCCGCTCTCGGTCCCGGCGACCAGTCCGGCCTCGACGCCGCGCTGCTCGGCCGGCAAGGTTCCCTCGCCGGGCTGCCGGCGCTGGCGGCCGCTTTGACTACGCTGTCCGAGGCCGGTTTGCTGGCCGATGACGAAGGCAAGAAGGGAGTTAGAAAGACGGAGGGCAAGATCGATCTCGCGACCTCCGCCACCTATCGCCGATGGTACGAACGATTTCAAACGACGACCTTCCTCAGACACTGCCTGAGCATCCGCCTCTAGGGCGGGTCCCTCCGGCGCCGCTCAGCCCTGCCGCCGAAAAGCAGCGTGAGCTGCTCGAGCGTGTCCTGGCGGCGGTGGCCGTCTACAACGCCGATATCGACGAGGGGCTCATCACGCGGGCCTTCGAGATGGCCTGCGAGAAGCACGGCGGGCAGAGCCGCAAGAGCGGCGAGGACTTCATCAATCATCCCGTCGGCACGGCCCTGATCTGCGCCGAGCTGCGCCTCGACGACTCCACCATCGCGGCCGCGCTGCTGCACGACGTGGTCGAAGACTCCGACACGCCGATCGAAGTCATCCGTGCCGAGTTCGGCGACGTCATCGCCATGCTGGTCGACGGCGTCACNNAGGACATCCGCGTCATCCTCATCAAGCTCGCCGATCGTCTCCACAATATGCGCACCCTGTGCTACCTCGGCAAGCAGAAGCAGATCCAGAAGTCCAAGGAAACGCTCGAGATCTACGCTCCACTGGCGCACCGGCTGGGCATCAACAGCATCAAGTGGCAGCTCGAAGACCTTGCCTTCTCGACGCTCCACCCGCGCAAGTACGCCGAGATCGAGCGCATGGTGTCGCAGCGGCGCGCCGATCGCGAAGACTACGTCACCGAGTCGGCGCGGTTCCTCGAAGACGAGCTCTCCAAGGTCGGCGTGCGCTCCGACATCACGGGACGCGCCAAGCATTTCTACTCGATCTACATCAAGATGAGCCGGCGCGGCAAGGAGTTCAACGAGATCCTCGATCTCACGGCGCTGCGCGTCCTGGTC
>PMKK01000334.1:0-7880 GCA_003157715.1 Actinomycetota bacterium | reverse complement strand
CCGGCCGACAAGCTCGCCTGGCTGCGGCAGATGATGGAGTGGCAGTCCGAGACCGCCGGCGACCCGCGCGAGTTCATGGACACGCTGCGCATCGACCTGTTCGAAGACGAGGTCTTCGTCTTTACGCCCAAGGGCGAGGTAAAGAGCCTGGCGGCGGGCTCCACGCCGATCGACTTCGCCTATTCGGTGCACACCGACGTGGGGGCGCACTGCGTGGGCGCCAAGATCAACGGGCGCATCGTGCCGCTGCACACGACGCTGAGCTCGGGAGACATCATCGAGATCATCACCTCGCGCTCGAGCCGTGGGCCGTCGCGCGACTGGCTGGGCATCGCCACGACGCCCCGGGCGCGCCAGAAGATCCGCCAGCACTTCCGCCGCGAGCAGCGCGAAGACTCCGAACATTCGGGCCGCGACCTGCTGCAGGAGACCCTCCGTCGTCAGGGTCTGCCGGCCCAGAAGCTGCTGTCGTCCGACGTCTTCTCGCGGACCGTCAAGGACCTCGGCTATCAGAAACCCGAAGACCTCTACCTGGCGCTCGGCTCGGGCCGCATCCCCGTGCGCGCCGTGGTCAACAAGGTGCTGCAGCGCAGCGGCGGCGAGAAGGCCGCGGTACCCGAGATCGCGATGCTGCCCACCGAGCCCCTCAACCCCGCGGCGCCCGCCGGCGGCGCCTCGAGCGAGTTCGGCATCGCTGTCGAAGGCATGCGCGATATCGTGGTGCGCATGGCGAAGTGCTGTAAGCCGATCCCCGGCGACGAGATCCTGGGCTACATCTCGCTCGGCAAGGGGGTCACGATCCACCGCGCGGAGTGCAAGAACGCCCGGGCCCTCTTCGGCAAGAATCGCGAGCGCTTCACGACCGTCACCTGGGAGGGCCTCGGGGCCCAGGCTTTCAGGGTCGAAGTCCAGGTCGAGGCGCTCGACCGCAACCACCTGCTCGAAGACATCGCCCGCACCCTTTCGGACTCGGGTTCCAACATCGTCGGGGGGGCCATGCAGACGCTGTCCGATGGGATCGTCAGAGACCGCTTCGTGCTAGAGATCGGCGACGTTCACCAGCTGGCCAACATCATCGCCAACCTCAAGGCCATCGGCACCGTCTACGATGCCTACCGGGTGGTCTCCAGCTAGAGCGCCGAGAGACGGCTCAAGGCCGCGACTCGGGCCGGCGCTCGACGGCGGTGCGCTGGCCCTGATAGCGTAACAAGTCCATCCGCGCGAGCTAAGGATCGCCACATGGCCGACCATTTCGACGTATTCATGCTGACTCTCGGGCCCCTCGGCGCGAACTGCTTCATCCTCGCTTGCGACGGCAGGGCGCTCGTCATCGATCCCGGCGACGAAGCCGACGCGGTGGCCGACGCTTTCGACGAGATCGGGGCGCGGCCGCAGGCGATCCTCGTGACGCACGGTCACTTCGATCACGTCGGCGCCGTCGACGCGCTGGCGCGGCGCTTCGAGCTGCCGGTGTACGTGGGCGCGCCCGACGTCCGGCAGCTCACCGAACCGGCCGGCGGACCGTTCGCCGGGTTTCCCATCCAGGCGGTCTCGGTCGAGCCCGTGCTCCTCGTCTCCGAGCAGCAGCTCGACCTCGTCGTGCCCGTGACGGCGATCCCCACTCCCGGACATTCGCCGGGCTCCTACACCTTCTTCATCGAGGGCCATCTGTTCTCGGGCGACCTGCTGTTCCAGGGCAGCGTGGGGCGCACCGACCTGGCGGGCGGCTCGACAGACGAGCTGCTCAACTCGATCGCCGCCCTGGTGCGCCGTTTCCCGCCGGACACGCTGGTGCACTGCGGGCACGGGCCCGATACCTCGCTCGGCCGCGAGCTCGCGCTCAACCCCTTCCTGTCGCCGCTGCGCCACGACCCGGAGCATCGCTGGTGAGCGCCTCAAAGGCTCCCCGAGCCCCCAAAGGCACCTACGACCTGCTGCCGGCCGGCGCCGAGCGGCGAGCCGACATCCTGGCCATCGTGACCGACGTCTTCACCTCGTATGGCTTTCGCCAGATCGTCACGCCCGAGTTCGAGGAGACCGCGCTGTTTGCCCGGGGGGTCGGCGACGCCACCGACATCGTGCGCAAGGAGATGTACTCGTTTCCCGATCGCGGCGGGCGCGAGCTCACGCTGCGCCCCGAAGGCACCGCGCCCGTCTGCCGGGCCTACGTCGAGCACGGCATGTTCAAGCAGACGAAGCCCGTGAAGCTCTGGTACTACGCTCCGATGTTTCGCTACGAGCGGCCCCAGGCCGGACGCTACCGCGAGCATTATCAGTTCGGCGCCGAGGCGCTGGGCTCAGACGACCCACTGGTCGACGCCGAAGTGATCGCCATGCTGGGCCAGATCTACGACGAGCTCGAGATCGGCGATCTCACCCTGGCCGTGAACAGCATGGGCGACGCCGAGTGCCGGCCGGCCTACACGGAGCTGCTGCGCGACTTCCTCGCGGCGCACGCCGGCGAGCTCTGCGGCGAGTGTCGCGAGCGTACGGTGCTCAACCCGCTGCGTACCTTCGACTGCAAGGTCGAAAGCTGCCGCGCGGTGCTCGCGGGGGCGCCGCATCTGGTCGACCATCTGTGCGACCCGTGCCGGCGGCACTTCGACACGGTGCTGGAGCTGCTGCGCAAGGTCGGCCTCGACCCCGTCCTCGACTTCAGGNNACTACACGCGCACGACGTTCGAGTATCAGTCCAACTCGCTCGGCTTCGCGCAGAGCACGATCGGCGGCGGCGGGCGCTACGACGGACTCGTCGAGCTGATCGGCGGCCCGCCCACGCCGGGCTTCGGGTTCGGCAGCGGGCTCGAGCGTGTCACGCTCGTGTCGGGTCTCGACGAGCAAGAGGACGAGGGCCCGCTGGCCTACGTCGTGACGTTCAGCGAAGAGGCTCGCGCCGACGCCTTCGCGCTCACGCAGCACCTGCGTCGCGAACTGCTGGTCGACGCCGAATGCGATCTCATGGCGCGCAGCGCCAAGGCCCAGCTCAAGCAGGCCGGCCGCAGCGGCGCCGAGCTTGCCGTGCTCGTCGGTCTCGCGGACGTGGCCGCGGGCGAGGTGCGCGTGCGCGACCTCGAAAGCGGCGACGAAGAGGACGTGCCCGTAGACCAGCTCGGCGACTGGTTCGACGACTGGCTCGACGACGACGACCTCGACGGCCACCACCACGGCAACGGCAATGGCAACCCCCTGGGCGGCAACGGCGGGGGAGAGGCGTCGTGATGCGCAGCGCCCTGCCCGGCGAGCTGCGCGCCGCCGATGTAGGCCGCGAGGTACGTCTCGCGGGCTGGGTCGCCCGCCGGCGCGATCACGGCAGCCTCATCTTCGTCGACCTGCGCGACCGCTCGGGCCTGGTGCAGCTTGTCTTCGACCCGCGGGTCGCGCCCGAGGCGCACCACTTTGCCGAAGGGCTGCGCGCCGAATACGTCGTGGCCGTGACCGGCGCGGTCGTGGCGCGTGCCCACGAGACCGTCAATCCCGGTCTGCCCACCGGCGAGATCGAGGTGCGGGTCGGCCAGGCCGAGCTGCTCTCCGCCGCTCACACGCCGCCGTTCGAGGTCGAGTCGGGCGAGGGCCACGAGGTCGACGAGACGCTGCGCCTCAAGTACCGCTTTCTCGACATCCGGCGGGCGCCCATGGTGGCGCGCCTCGAGCTGCGGCACCGCGCCGCGACGGCGGCTCGCGAGTACCTCAACGCGAACCGGTTCCTCGAGATCGAGACGCCGCTGCTCACGCGCTCGTCGCCCGAAGGGGCACGCGACTTTCTCGTGCCCTCGCGCCTGCAGCCGCACAGCTTCTACGCGCTGCCCCAGTCGCCCCAGATGTTCAAGCAGATCCTCATGGTCGCTGGGGTCGACCGCTACTACCAGCTCGCGCGCTGCTTTCGCGACGAAGACCTGCGCGCCGACCGGCAGCCCGAGCACACCCAGATCGACGTCGAGATGTCGTTCATGTCGGCGGCCGAGATCCGCGGCCTGCTCGAAGGTCTCATGGCGGCGATCTTCGACGGCGTGGGGGAGGGGCCGCTCGAAACGCCGCTGCCCACGCTTACCTACGACGAGGCCATGCTGCGCTACGGCTCCGACAAACCCGACCTGCGCTACGGGTTCGAGATCGTCGACCTTTCCGACCTGTTCGCCGAGAGCGGCTTTCAGGTGTTCCGCGGCGCGCTCGAGGCCGGCGGCGTGGTGCGCGCGATCAGGGCGCCCGGCGGCGCCCGCCTGTCGCGCGCCCAGATCGACGGTCTGACCGAGCACGCCAAGGCCCACGGCGCCAGGGGCATGGCGTACGTCTATGTCGAAGAGAGCCGCGTGCCGCGCGGCCCCATCGTCAAGTTCCTCTCGGCGGCCGAACAGAGCGCCCTGGTCGCGCGCACGAGTGCCGAGCCCGGCGACCTGATCGTGTTCGCCGCCGACCAGGCGCTCGTCGCGGCCGGCGTCCTGGGCGCCCTGCGCGGGGCGCTCGTCGATCTGCTCGCGCCCGAGCCGTCGCGACGCTGGTCGCTGCTGTGGGTCACCGAGTTCCCGCTGTTCGAGATCGACGCCGAGAGCGGCGCGCTGACCTACGGTCACAATCCGTTCAGCCTGCCGACCGACGACACCCTGCAGTACCTCGACAGCGAGCCCCTGCGCGTGAGGGGCGCCCAGTACGACCTCGTTCTGAACGGCGTCGAGCTCGGCTCGGGCTCCCTGCGCATCCCCGATGCCGCTCTGCAGCGCGCGATCCTGCGCACGCTGGGCATGAGCGAGGCGCGCATCGACGAGTCGTTCGGCTGGTTTCTCGAGGCGCTCGAGTACGGCGCTCCGCCACATGGCGGCATCGGACTCGGGTTCGATCGCATCGTCATGCTGCTGGCCGGCGAATCGTCCATCCGCGAGGTCATCGCTTTTCCCAAGACCGCTTCCGGGTCTGACCCCATGACCGGCGCGCCCGCACCGGTCGACGCTCGCCAGTTGCACGACTTGCGCGTGCGGCCTGTCTGAATCTCGCCTCAGTTACTCAAGCATTTCCGTGGCCTGCCGACAATTTGTGAGACGAGTTATCGTCTGCTAGCATGCCGAATGCTCGACCTTGTGCGTGATTTGCGGCGTTATTGAGCCAACACTCACGCGCCGGGAGCCCGACTCCGGCCGGTCCGTGGACCGCCGGGAGGGCACCCACCTGCACTTGCAGGTTCAATAGGAAAGCGAACACGGCAAGGTGGAGCTTTTTCTGATGGAGGCGAAGATGAGTGGCCAGCCCGCGTACCGGTCGTTTGTTATCAAGGCGGCCCTGATCGTCGTCATGGGTGCCGCGATCATGGCGCTTCTCACAGGCGGCATAGTGCTCGCCACGAACGCTCCCACGGCCAGCGTCGCCCCCACGACGGTCGCCGGCGGCTACAACACGGCCGGCAGCTACGGCATCGTCGGGTATCCGACGCTCTCCGTCAACGCGCAGGCCCGCAACGTGCCCGGCTTCATCAAGAATCCGCTGGCCGAAAAGCGCGGCGTCATTCTGTTCGTCTACGTAGCCGGCACCACCGAAAACGACCAGATGCTGGGCTACTTCAACGCCATCAAGGCCNNGCTCGTTCTTCTCGTTCGAGGCCCACAAGGCCTCCGAGCTCGGCGACGTGCTCGCTCAGCTCAAGATCAGCCAGCCGCCGGCACTCGCCGTCATCTCACCGAACGGCAGCGTCTACCAGGAATACACCGGCTGGATCAGCGAGAAGGTCATGTCACAGGTGATCGCCAACGCTCTCGGCTCCTAAGGCGCCCGCGGGCCGCGAGCGCACCCTTCGCGGGTGCGCTCGCGGCCGCGACACCCAGTAGCAGCGCGGGGCCTCTCGCGCCTCACTGCCGCTCACGCGGCGCCCCACTGCCGCTCACGCGGCGCCCCACCCACTGTCGCCGCCCACCCAGACAAGCCTCACTGCCGCTCACAGGCGCCTGACTACCGCTCACGCGCGACTCGCGGCCGCTACCACGGTTGCCGCACCTCACGGCTGTCGCGGCGCCTCTCACGGCCGTCGCGGCGCCTCTGGCGGCCGCGGCGGTGCCCCTCGCGACCCGGCGGGGCACGCCCGGGTCGTGCGCGGCGCAGCCGACCGCCGGCGGTCTTTCTGCCACTAGCCTGTTTGACGAGAGCGACTGTCGTGGTACATAATCCCGACTGTTTCTGTTGTGTATTGGACCAGCGATGTCACGGAGGCATGGGGTGCGGATCTCGTCCCGCTGCGAATACGGCCTGCGCGCCATGATCTATCTGGCACGCACCGCCGGCGACGAGCCCACGCCGCTGACCGAGATCGCGCGCCGCGAAGACATGCCGACGGCCTTTCTCGAGCGTATCCTTGCCCGCCTGCGCGAGGGCGGCCTGGTGGCCAGCACGCGGGGCGCGAGCGGCGGCTACCGGCTCTCGCGGCCGGCCGGCGCCATCTCGGTGGCCGACATCGTCACCGCTATCGAAGGGCCATTGTCGCTGGTCGGCTGCCTGCCCGACGAAGGCGGCTGCGCCAGGGCCGGCAGCTGCGCCTCGCAGGCCGTCTGGCGGCGCCTCGACTCTGCCATCAACAGAGCGCTTGGCGATATCAGTCTCGATGAACTCTCCGTGGAGGCGATCACGACATGAAAACCGTCTACTTCGATCACGCGGCGACCACGGCGGTCGACCCGCGCGTCTTCGCCGAGATGGAGCCGTACTTCGTTGAGCGCTACGGCAACCCGTCAGAGATCCATCGGCTCGGCCGCGAGGGCCGCGAGGCCGTCGACAAGGCGCGCTCTCAGGTGGCCGCGGCGCTCGGCGCGGCCGACAAGGAGATCGTCTTCACGAGTGGCGGCACCGAGGCCGACAACATGGCCCTGAGCGGCTTTCTGTCGCGGCTCGAGCCGGGCCATCTGATCATCAGCGCGATCGAGCACCCGGCCGTGATGGAGACCGCGCGCGCCCTCATGCGTCAGGGCTGGGAGGCGACCTTCGCGGCCGTGGACGCCAACGGGACCGTCGACGTCGACGCCTACGCGGCGTCGTTTCGCGACGACACACGTCTCGTGTCGATCATGTTCGCCAACAACGTGGTCGGTACCATCGAGCCCATCCGCGAACTCGCCCGTATCGCCCACGAGCACGGCGCGACGTTCCACACCGACGCCGTCCAGGCGGTCGGTGCGGTACCCATCGACGTCACCGACCTGGGTGTCGACCTGCTTTCGCTATCGGGCCACAAACTCTACGGGCCGAAGGGCATCGGCGCGCTGTACATCAAGCGCGGCACTCGCGTGGCGCCCATCCTGCACGGCGGCGGTCACGAGCGGCGGCTGCGCTCCGGCACCGAGAACGTGCCCGGCATCGTCGGGCTCGGCGCCGCGCTCGAGCTGGCCGTCGCCGAGCTGCCGGTCCAGCGTCCCCAGCTCGAGGCGCTGCGCGACCGTCTTGCCCAGGGCTTTCTCGCGGCCATCGAAGACACGGTCCACCTGGGTCATCCCACCGAGCGCCTGCCGGGCAACGTCTGCATCTCGGTACGCTTCATCGAGGGCGAGTCGATGATCCTTCAGCTCGACGGCAAGGGCATCGCGGCGGCGAGCGGCTCGGCTTGCGCGTCGGGGTCGCTTGAGCCGTCGCATGTCATCCTCGGCATGGGTTTCGCCGCCGAAGAGGCGCACGGCAGCGTTCGTCTCACGCTCGGCCACGAGAACACCGACGCCGACGTCGACTACTTTCTCGAGGTGTTTCCGCCCATCGTCGCGCGGCTGCGCGCGATGAGTCCGCTCTATGTGAAGAGGTAGGCACTTATGTACACCGATCTCGTGATGGACCACTTCTCGAATCCTCGCAACGTCGGCGAGGTCGACGATCCCGACGGCGCCGGCCAGATCGGCAATCCGGTCTGCGGCGACGTCATG
>PMKK01000301.1 GCA_003157715.1 Actinomycetota bacterium | reverse complement strand
GCCGATCGAGGCGTCCTTTTCGATCAGCACGACGTCGTGGCCGCCGTCGGCGATGTCGAGCGCCGCCTGTATGCCGGCGATGCCGCCGCCGATCACGAGGGCGCGCTTGGTGACGGGTATGTGGATCGTCTCGAGCGGCTTGTTGTGCTTGACCTTCTCGACGATGGTGCGGGCGATGTCGATGGCTTTGGCGGTGGCCGCCTCGCGGTCGTCGTGGATCCAGGAGCAGTGCTCGCGGATGTTGGCCATCTCGACCAGGAAGGGATTGAGCCCGGCTTGCTGGGCGGCCCTGCGGAAGGTCTTTTCGTGCATGTGCGGCGAACAGGCGCAGACGACCACGCCGGTCAGCTCGTTGTCGGTGATGGCCTTCTTGATGAGCTGCTGACCGGGGTCGGAACACATGTACTTGTAGTCTTCGGCGTGCGCGACGCCGGGGTGCTCGCGGAGAGCGTCGGCGACCGCGCCGCAGTCGACGGTGCGGCCGATGTTCTCGCCGCAGTGACAGACAAAGACGCCTATGCGGCTCACGAGGACCTCTCTCCGGCCGCTACGGCGCCCGCCTTTGCGGCGGTCTTGGCGGCCTTGGCGGCTTCGCGCTCGGCCGCCACGACGGCCGCCTTGTCGGCCTCTTGGGCCAGGTGCGCGAAGAGCGGCTGTGTGTCGACGAAATGACGGGCGAAACCGAGCTTCTCGGGGGGCAGGCCCAGGGCCAGACCGACGAGCTGGGTGATGTAGAGGATCGGCATGGGCGGCTGGCCGCGCAGGCTCATGGCGCTCTGCCTGAGGTCGAGATTGCCGTGGCACATGGGGCAGGCCGCGAGGATCGCGTCGGCGCCGCAGCGATGGGCGTCTTCGATGATCGCCCGGCTCAGGCGCAGCACCGAGCTCGTGCGCGACACTGAGAACGCTCCGCCGCAGCACTCGACGGCCATGTTCCAGGACACCGGCTTGGCGCCACAGGCGCTGATCAGGTCGTCCATGCCGCGCGGCTGTTCGGCGTCGTCGAAGCCGGTGATCTCGGCCGGGCGCACCAGCAGGCAGCCCCAGTAGGCGGCGATGTTCAGATGCTCGAGCTGGTTGGGCTTGCTGGCCTCGGCCACGCGCGCGATGATCGGCGCCTGACGCTGCAGCATCTCGATGATGCCCAGCACGCGCACGGAGTTGGCGAACGGCCGGCCGATGACCTCGGGGATCTTCTCGGCCATGCCGGGCTCTTCGGCGACCGCGTGGGCGGCGCCCGAAAGCCGGTTGTAGCAGGCGGCGCAGGGGGCGAGAAGCTCGTCGATGCCCTGGTCTTCGGCGAGCGCCAGGTTGCGGGCCGGCATGGCCACGCCGAGCAGGTGGTCGGAGAGGTGGGCGGAGCTTGCTCCGCAGCAGCTCCAGTCGTGGACCTCGCGCATCTCGACGCCGAGGGTGGCCATCACCGCGCGCAGACTCTCGTCGTACTCGCGCGAAGTGCCGTGCATGGAACAGCCGGGATAGTAGCCGAGCGTCATGAGGCACCCTCGCCGTCGTGGCTGTCGGGGCCGCTCTGGCCGGCGGCGGCACGCGCCACCCGCTCGCGTTCGCAGGCAGCCATGATGGCCCGCACTTCGCCGACGCCGCTGATGTGCGGCGGTACGATCGGCAGCTTGCCGCGTGTCAGCATGCCCGGCGCCGCGGCGACGTCCTGAAACAGGGCGCCGCTGCGCAGTTTGTACTGCATCACCAGGCCTACCTCGGACAGGCGGCCCGTCATGCGGATCTGCTCGAGAAACGACTTGTGGAAGGCGCGCACGTTGTGCGGCGAGTGCCCGGCGCCTTCGCCGGCGGCGAGCTCGCGCAGCGCGTCGATGACGCGCGCCGGGTCGACGTCGTTGGGGCAGCGCGCGCTACAGGTCTCGCACGTAAGACACAGCCACATCGCGTCGTTGCCGAACAGCGTCTCGCGGTCGTTGTGCGCGGCGAGGCGCATGATGTCGTGCGGGGCCAGGGCCATCTCGCTGCCCATGGGACAGCCGGCCGAGCACTTGCCGCACTGGTAGCAGCGGGCGACGTTGATGTCGGCGGTGCGCCGCACGTAGGCGGCAAGGGGTTCTTTGAAGGTCGCGTCGGTGGTGCTCGTGGTGTCCGCCTCTCGTCACATGGGGCCGCCCAAGACGGCCCAGATGCGAGGCGACGATGCGGCTGACGCCGCTCGCCCCCCGAGAAGAATCTACGTGTCCTAGTGTAGCGCCGCCGCCAAAAAGGAGCAACATGTGCATTTTGGCGCAAGCGGCCGTTTTGCCTTGGCCCGACGGCGCATACGGCGGTGCCGGATTGCCGCTGACATTCAGTATCTCAGGGGAAGCTGACTCGCGCGACCGCCCAGGCCGGGTAGCTGCCGCCGGCCAGCAGCAGGTGCCTGTTGGAGCCGTCGGCGTTGACGATCCACAGGGCGCTCTGCAGGCCGCTCGGCTTGGCTACCGCGTAGGCGATCTGCGAGGCCCCGGGCGTCCAGGCGAGCGCGGTGATCGGCAGGCTGGGGCTGGTGACGGTGAGGATCGGTGTCGCCTTGGTCGCGCCCACCGGCCAGACGTTGAGGGCGTCCCGCTGGCCGCCGAGGGCACGCCCGCCGCCGAAGGCCAGGCGCGAGCCGTGCGACGTCCACGACACCGGCGCGGGCCAGACGAGGGCGGCCGTCTTCAGATGCCTGGTGCCGTCGACTCCGTACACGGTGCCGCCAAAGCCGATGTCGCTGCCGGTCTGCTCCGTGGAGATCAGCGAGCCGTCGGGCGAGATGCTGGGGTAGGTGAACTGATCGCCGTCGACATCGGTCGGGGCCTGCCCGCCGGCCACGGTCGCCACGCTGAGGTCGTCGGCGTCGTAGAGACGCAGCTTCTCGGCGATCATGCCGCTCGACTTCGCGCCGTAGGTGACGAAGGCGATGCGGGTGCCGTCGCTCGACGAGGAGACGCCGACGCCTTTGACGATGTGTCCGGTACTGTCTTTGAGCGCCTCGCCCGAGCTCTTGGCGATGTCGCGCACGTAGAGCGTGCCGTTGGCGTGGTGGGTCGCGGCGCCGACCGGAAAGTAGGACTCGATGAGCTGGGTCGAGCCGAGCCAGGCGAAGCTCTCGATGGCGGCCGGCGTGACCCCGGCGCCTACCTGGTAGAGCAGCTTGCGCGGCACGTTGAAGACGAACAGACTGCTCGTGGAGTCCGTCTCGCTGACCGCCCGCAGGAACGCCAGGCGCCGGCCGTCGGGCGCCCAGGCGAGGTCGCGGATGGGTCCGCCGGCGGCGGGCACGAGCTGTTTTACCTTGCCGGTGCCGCTGACGATGCTGATGCCGTTGGCCCTGGGGCCGCTGGCCACTGCCACCACGAGCTGCGCGGTCGCGGCCCTCGTCGACGTTCTCGCCGACGGCGACGGCGAGGCACTGGACGACGGGCTTGGCGCGACGGTGACGGTCACGGTCGGCGCGGGCGTCGACGGGCTGCTCCCCCCGCAGGCGCCGACGGTGCCGGCCACGGCGGCCAGGGTGACGAGCGCGACGAGCGCGACGGTCATCGCGCGCCTCCCGATCCATCCGGTCCGAGTCGTGGGTCTGCGGGGCTGGACGGGCGCGCTGTGTGCCATGGTGCGGGTCTCCTCGTGTCGGCGCACGGTAGGGGCAGGCCGGCTCGGGCCTCTCCGCAGGCTTTCTGCGGCCGCCGCTACAATCCTCGCGCGAAGACCACAAGCAGCCCGGCTGCGAGTGCCGCCGTGAGCGCCCCGAACGAGAACGTCGCCCAGGGACCGACCAGCGTCCAGAGCAGGCCGCCGAGCGCGCTGGCGGCGAAGCTCGCCACGCCGATCGACGTGTCGAAGAACCCCATGGCCGAGGCGCGCTGAGCGTCGGGGGCGGCGCGGCTGATAAGCGCCTTGGTGGTGCCCTCGGTGGCGGCGATGTAGAGGCCGTAGACGGCAAAGAGCACGGCGACCGCCGCCATGCTCCTTGCGACCGCGAAGCCCGCGTAGACCACGGCGAACACGACAAAGCCACCGGCCACGACGGGGATCTGCCCGATGCGGTCGGAGAGGCCGCCGAGCGGCAGCGAGCCGGCCGCGTAGGTGAGGTTGTAGAGCACGTAAACGAGGATGACGGCCTTCACGCCGAAGCCCACCGACGACGCCTTGAGCAAGATGAAGGCGTTGCTCGAATTGCCGACGGCAAAGAACAGCGAGGCGAGAAGCAGCCGGCGAAAGACGGGCGAGGCGGGCAGGCGCGGCCGGACGCGTCCCGGCGCGGCGGGTGACCGGGGCGCGGCCGTAGTAGACGACGCGGCCGCGGGTGCAATAGACGACTGAGGCGTGGCGCCGGCAGGCATGGCCGCCGCCCCGCCGGCCGCCGCGGGCGCCGCGCCGCCGCCGCCCGGTTCCTCGGCGGGCCGGCGTTCGCCCACCCAGCGCCAGATCACCAGCACGCTGAGCAGGCCCGGCACGAAGGCGATGGCGAACACCCAGCGCAGCGAGACGCCGAGCTGCAGCAGCAGCAGCGCGGTGAGCGGGCCGATGACGGCCCCGGTCGTATCCATCGTGCGGTGCAGGCCGAAGGCCAGGCCGCGGTCGTGGTCGGGCACGTCGGCGGCGAGCAGCGCGTCGCGCGGAGCGGTGCGCATGCCCTTGCCGGTGCGGTCGACGACCCGTCCGGCGAGCGCCACGGGCCAGACGAAGGCCAGGGCCAGGACGAGCTTGCCGAGCGCGGCCAGACCGTAGCCGCCCAGCACGAACACGCGGCGCCGACCGGCCGCGTCGGACCAGCGCCCGAAGGGGTAGCGCGTCAGGCTCGCCGTCGCCTCGGCGAGCCCCTCGATCAAACCGAGTACCGCGGCCGAGGCGCCCAGCACCCCGATCACGAAGTCGGGGAACACCGGGTAGATCATCTCGGAGCTGAAGTCGGCCACGAGGCTGACCAGGCCGAGCGACACGACGTTGCGCGGCAGTGAGCGCAGACGGCGGTACAGGGGGAACGGCCGGTGAGGCGGAGCGCTCATGGCGGCGATGCTACCATCGGTCGCGGCCGCCGTGGCGGCCGCGAGGCTGCCCGTCGCGAAGAGGTGTGCCGCGAGGCCGCCGGCGAGGCTGCCTGCCGCGGAGCGCTCGCCGCGATAGCCAGAACGGCTTACGCTTCCGGGTAAGAGCCGGGCGTGAGCGGCCGATACCGTGAAAGAGGGCTCGGCCAGGCCAGGGGGGACGGCGTGAGTGTACGGCACCGCAGAGTCGCCGCCGCGAGACGGCGCCGGTGCAGCCACGAAGGCGACGCTTCCGGCGCGACGTCGCCGCGGGCGGCCGGCGAGCGCGTCGTGGCCGGCCGGCCACGACGCGCTCCCGCCACACTCGCGCTCTGCCTGGCCGCGCTCCTCGTTCTGTTCGCCCTCTGGTGGCTGGTCGCGGTCCCGCGCGCCGGCGCGGCTGGCGTGCCGGGGCTCGACGCGCCCATTCCCTTTGCCCTCTTCCCGTCCGGCAACCCCTGGAACACGGCCGTCGACGACCTGCCGGTCGACCCGGACTCGGCCGCCTACCTGAAGAGCATGGGTCTGACCACCGGCCTGCACGCCGACTTCGGCACTACCTGGGAGGACGCTCCCAACGGCATCCCCTACATCTGTGTGCCGGGCACGCAGAAGAAGGTGCCGGTCTCCTTTGAGTACGTCGGCGAGAGCGATCCGGGGCCCTACCCCATCCCGTCGGGCGCGCCGATCGAGGGTGGTGCGGGCAGCGACGGCGACCGCCACGTGCTGGTCGTCGACACCGACCATCGGTTCCTCTACGAGCTCTACGACGCTCGCCGCCAGCCCAACGGCACCTGGCGCGCCGGCTCCGGGGCGGTGTTCGACTTGGAAGGCAACGCTTCGCGGCCGGCCGGCTGGACGTCGGCCGACGCCGCCGGGCTGCCCATCCTGCCCGGCCTCGTACGCTACAACGAGGCGGTCACGGCCGGCGCCATCCTGCACGCCCTGCGCTTCACGGTGGCCCGCACGCAGAAGGCCTACCTCTACCCGGCCACCCATTACGCGAGCAGCTCCACCGACCCCGACCTGCCGCCGATGGGCCTGCGGGTGCGTCTCAAGGCCGGCTACGACATCTCGGGGTTCTCGCCCGAGGTACAGGTGATCCTTCAGGCGCTCAAGACCTACGGCATGATGGTCGCCGACAACGGCTCGAACTGGTATGTCTCGGGCGTCCCCGATCCGCGCTGGAGCGACGACCACCTGAGTGAGCTGTCGCGGGTGAAAGGCGCCGACTTCGAGGTCGTCGACAGCCGTTACCTGCCGCGGCCGGCGATCGTCGCCCAGCTCGGAGGCGCCGCTGCCTCGCTACGCGAGGGGCAGACCTTCTCGCGCGACGGTTCGTTCGTCGACAACGGGTCGGGCGCCGCGCAGTGGACCGCCACGGTCGACTACGGTGCCGGCAAGGGCGCCCAGCAGCTTGCCCTTGCCGGCGATCACTCGTTCAGCCTCGGGCCCTGCCACTACCCGGTCGCCGGCACCTACGTGGTGAAGGCGACGATCATGGGGCAGGGCGGAACGGCCGCCTCGGCGACGGCGCGCTGCGCGCTTGTCGTGCGAAACGTGGCGCCGCGCGTCGCCGCCTTGCGCCGGGCGACCGCGCGGCGCGGCGTCGCCTTCAGGCGCAGGGTCGTCTTCACCGATCCCGGCGCCGACAGGTGGCGCACCGTGGTCGCCTGGGGCGACGGCTCGGCGCTCAGCCGTCGCTTGGTCGGAACGAGGCATGAGTTCGCGGCGGGGCATGTCTTTCGGCGTGACGGCGTGTTCACCGTGGCGGTGCGCGTGTACGACCGTCACGGCGGTGCGGGGGTGTCGCGCTTCAAGGTGACGGTGCGCGGTTAGAAGTGCCGCGCGGTCACGGACTCACCGGCCCGTGCGTCGGCGGTCAGTTCGTCGCGCACCACGCGGGTGAGCGCCGACAGGCCGGCGCACTCGGGCCGCGCCGCCGCCAGGGCGGCGAACTCGCGGTCGAGCACACCCAGCGTCAGCAGGTCGCGCCGCTCGCCCCCGAAGGGCACGCTCTCGCGCTCGCGGCCTTCCTCGACGAACCCGCTGGCGCGCAGGCAGGCCAGCGCGCGCTCGTTGAAGTCGAGCACGCGGGCGCTCACGCGGTGCAGGCCCAGCACGGCGAAGCCGTAGGCGAGTACGAGCCGGGTCGTCTCGGTGCCGAGCCCCTGGCCCAGGCGGTCGCGCGACAGCAGTGTCACCGCGTAGCGCGCGCGCCGTTCGTCGGGCTCGACGGCGAACAGTCGCGCGAGGCCGACCAGGCGGTCGCCCTCCACGATCACCCAGCCCTGCGTGCGTGCGGGCCCGGCGAGCCGCGCCAGGGCACGGCTCGCCTCGTCTCGCGTCAGGCCGCGGCGGGTGCGGCGTTCGACGCCGAAGAAGCGCTCGATCGCCGGGTCGACGCCCAGGCGGGCGATCACGCCGACGTCTGCCGGCGCGGGCGGTCGCAGCGTCACTCGCGCGCCGCGCAGCACGGGCGCGACGTCGGGCAGCGGCAGACCTATGGGCGTCACGGCTTCACGGTGTCATGGGGTCACGGTGCCACGGTGTCACGGGGTCACGTGCGACCGGCCGGGCTCAGAATCCTCCCGGCCCGAGGTAGGCTTCGAGCTCGGCGGCCGGGTCTTCGTAGATGGTCCAGAACTTCTTCACCGGGCCCAGGTTCTTCCAGTACCCCTTGCTGCCTTTGGGCGTGATGAGGATGTCGCCGGGACCGGCCACGACTCGATTGCCGTCGTCGTCGGTCACCTCGACTTCGCCCTCGAGGATGTAGGCGACCTCGTGATAGGGGCGCTCGAAGTAACGCTGCTGAACGTCGCGCCGCCACAGGCCGCAGCTGAAGCGCTCGTCGGACGAGGCCGCCGCGACGCATTCGCTGCCGGGCGGATCGTGCTCCTCGGGGCCGACCATGGCCTCTTCCCAGCGGACGTCCTTGGGCCTTATGACACGGATCTTCTTAGACCGC
>PMKK01000170.1 GCA_003157715.1 Actinomycetota bacterium | reverse complement strand
CCTACGACGGCAGCTACGAGCCGGTGGCCGACACCTGCCGGCTGCTCGACGAGCTCCAGGAGCGCACCGGTATCGATGTGCCGGTGCACGTCGACGGCGCTTCGGGGGCGATGGTCGCGCCCTTCCTCGACCCCGACCTCGAGTGGGACTTTCGCCTGCCGCGCGTGGCCTCGATCAACACATCGGGGCACAAGTACGGCCTGGTCTACCCGGGCGTCGGCTGGGTCGTCTGGCGCGACGCCGAAGCGCTGCCCGACGAGCTGATCTTCTGGGTGAACTACCTCGGCGACGACATGCCGACCTTCGCGCTCAACTTCTCGCGGCCGGGCTCACAGATCGTCACCCAGTACTACAACTTCCTGCGACTCGGCTTCGACGGTTTCGCCAAGGTCCAGGGCTATGCGCGCGAGGTGGCCGGCTACCTGGCCGAACAGGTCGCCGCGCGCGGGCCGTTCACGCTGCTCACCAAGGGCGACGAGCTGCCGGTCTTCGCCTTCACCCTGCGCGCCGACGTGCGCAACTTCACCGTGTTCGACGTGGCCGACGCGCTGCGCGAACGCGGCTGGCTGGTGCCGGCCTACACCTTCCCCAGAAACAGGGAGGATCTGGCCGCCCTGCGCATCGTGGTGCGCCGCGGCTTAACCCACGACGTGGCCGACCTGCTGCTGGCCGACCTCGATCGCCAGCTTCCCCGCCTGCGCAAGCAGGCGGCCCCGGTAAACGACGGCGCCACGGCGTCGTTTCACCACTGACGGGCGGCGGCCGGCGAGCTTGACGGCGCGGTCCCTGGGGTTTCGGACGGGCGCGCAACTAGGAAGAACGTAGAGGCCGCCCGCGCGGCCCGGCGCACCCGGGCGCCGGTCGCGCGAATCAGACAAGGTGCGAGCAAGAGAAAGAAGGAAGCGAAGATGCTGGACAAGCGCATGCAGGATGCCCTGAACGGGCAGATCAACGCCGAGCTGTATTCGGCCTATCTCTACCTGTCGATGTCGTCGCAGTTCGCCGAGCTGGGCATGGCGGGCGGCCGGAACTGGATGCAGGTGCAGTTTCAGGAAGAGCTCTTTCACGCCCAGAAGTTCTTCGACTTCGTCATCGAGCGCGGGGGCCGCGTGCTGCTCACGGCCATCGACCAGCCGGACCAGGTGTGGCCCACGGCGCTCGCCATGTTCGAGCACGCCCTGGCGCACGAGGGCAAGGTCACCGGCCTGATCAACGGCCTCGCCGATCTCGCCCTCGAGCTGCGCGACCACGCCACGCTGCAGGAGCTGCAGTGGTTCATCGGCGAGCAGGTCGAAGAAGAGGCCACCGCCGACGACATGGTCAAGAAGCTGCGTCTGGTGCGGGACGCACCCGCCGCGCTCTACGAGATCGACAAGGAGCTCGCGGCGCGGGTCTTCACGCCGCCGCTGCCGGCACGCTGAACCGGCGCCGGCACGCTGAACCGGCGCTGCCGGCCCACTGGACCGCCGCCGGCGCACGGTGGATCGCGCCGGCGGCACGCTGGAGCGGCGCCGGGATGCCGGTCAGGGGGCCTGGTCGAGGGTCGCCACGACGCTGATCTCGACGTTGCCGCGCAGCGCCTGCGAGATCGGGCAGCCATCTTTGGCCGCCTCGGCGGCGGCCGCAAAACCGGCTTGATCCAAGCCGGGCACGACGCCCCGGACCTCGAGCCGCGAGCTTGCCACGCCAAAGCCGCCGGCGGTCTCGGCGAAGGTGACGACCGCCGTCACGTCGAGGCTCATCGGCGGCGTGCCGGCATCGGTCAGGCCGCCCGAGAAGGCCATCGCAAAGCACGACGAGTGGGCGGCGGCGATGAGCTCTTCGGGACTCGTCTTGCCTTCTGAGCGAGCGGTGCGCGAAGCCCAGGTGACGGGCAGGTCCGCAGCTGCCCCGCTGGCCAGGCGCAAACGTCCGGTCCCCGTGGCGAGCGTCCCCGTCCAGTCGACCTGCGCGCGGCGTTCGGCTGAGATCATGGCTCCTCCTCGATTCGTCTCTGGTATCGCAACTGCGCTGACGTGTCGCTACTGCATTGACGATGCCTTACGTACCCACTACGGGCCACGTTCCGAACGGGTCGGTTCGCGGGGTCGGTTCGCAGGGTCGTTTCGCGCGGTCGGTTCGCGCGGTCGTTTCGCGCGCTCGCTGGGCGGCGGTCCCGCAGGCCGGCGTCTCTCACCGGTCGCGCGAGCTCGACGGCCGCCGACGGCCGGCACTCCTCGCAGATCGCGCGAGCTCGACGGTTTGATACACGCGGGGGTCGGATGGCTATAGAGTAGCGAGTGCGATGCGGCTCGATCCCTTTCAGCTCGAACGCTACTTCGGCCAGTACGAGTTCTCGGTGCCGTTCCTACTGGCGGCCTCCGACTGCGACGGTCTGTCGCAGGCCGAGCTGCTGTCGTTCGCCGACGCCCCGACCCGCAGCCTGTGGGACGGGCTCGAACTGGGCTACACCGAGTCGCAGGGCCTCCCGCAGTTGCGCGAGGAGATCGCCGCTCAGTATCTGGGCTCCGATGCCTCGCAGGTGCTGCTGGCGGCTCCCGAAGAGCTCATCTTCATCGCCGTCAACTGCCTCGTGCACAACGGCGACCACGTCGTCTGCACGTTCCCGGGTTACCAGTCCCTCTATTCGATCGCCGAGTCGTTGCACGCCGAGGTCAGTCGCTGGGAACCCGACGAGGCCGACGGCTGGCGGTTCGACCCCGACCGGCTGGCGCAGCTCATCCGGCCGAGCACTCGCTTGATCATCGTGAACTTCCCGCATAACCCGACGGGCTACCTGCCCAGCGTCGACGACTACGAAGCCATCCTCGAGATCGCGGCGCGTTACGGCATCACCGTCCTTTCCGACGAGATGTACCGGCTGCTCGAACGCGACCAGGCCGCCCGGCTGCCGTCGGCGGTCGAGGTCTACGACAACGCCCTCACCCTGTCGGGCGTCTCCAAGACGCTGGGGCTGGCCGGCCTGCGACTCGGCTGGCTCATCGTGCGCGATCAGCGGCTCATGCAGCGCCTCATGGCGTTCAGGGACTACACCACGATCTGCAGCAGCGCGCCGAGTGAGATCCTGGCTCTGACGGGGCTGCGGGCCCGCGACCTGATCCTCGCCCGCCACCACGAGCGCATCGAGCGCAACCTGGGCCTGCTCGCGGGGTTCATGGCCAAATACGAGGCGCTGTTTTCGTGGCACGCTCCGCTCGCGGGCACGGTCTGCTTTCCGCGCTTCGAGCCCGACTCGATCGGCACGTCCGAGTTCTGTCGCATGGTCCGCGAAGAGGCCGGCGTGCTGCTCGCGCCGTCGCGGGTCTTCGACTATGGCGAGCGCCACCTGCGGATCGGGGTGGGTCGCGAGAACTTCCCCGAGGGCCTCGTGCGACTGAGCGCGTTCCTGACCAGCAGGCGCGCGAGCTGACCCGGCGGTAGCGGTCCGGAGACCCGGCGGTCGTCAGGCGCCTTCGCGCAGGGTCTTCTCGTAGAAGTCGTGGACCAGCACTTCGCGCATGCCCAGGCCCTCATAGAGGCCGAGCGCGCCGCTTTCGTTGCCGGCATCGACGCCGAGCGTCGCCGTCGCGCAGCCGCGCTCGCGCAGCGCGGCGAAGGCCGTCAGCAGCAGTAGCCTGCCCAACCCGCGGCGCCGCCACGGACGGCGCACGGCGAGCTCGGCTATGTAGGCCCCGTAAGGCTCGACGTAGGAGATGACGAGCCCTGTCACCTCGTCGCCGTCCCAGGCCAGAAACCACAGGTCGGGGTCGGCGCCCTCGGTAAAGCACAGTCGCAGCCACTCGTCGAGGGGCTGGGGGCTGAAGCGGAAGTGCTCGGCGAAGGCCTCCTGGGTGGCCGCCCAGGAGGCGCGCTCGTCGCGGTCGCGCATGAACCGGCGGATCTCGATGCCCGGCGGCGGCGCGTAGACGAGCGGGTCGCTCGGCAGGCCGTCGAGGCTCGTGCGCAGTCGCCGGAAGCCGCGCACGCGCTCGAAGCCGGCCCTGAGATAGAGCGCGCCGCGGGGCTCGCCGCTCACGCACCAGACGCCGAGCGAGACGCGCCGGCCGGCCGCGGCCTCGGTCGCCAGTACCCGCGCGAAGCGCTCGACCCAGTCGAGCAGCGGCGCTTCGAGACCGTGCCACTGGTCTCGCGGGGCGACGAGGACTTCACCGTCGATGCGGGTGTGGTCGGCCGAGTCGCTCACCCAGGCGTAAGCGGCGGGGTGCCCGTCGGACGCGGTCACAAGCCAGGCGTTGCGGTCGTAGTCGAACCGCGGCTGGTCCCAGTCGCCCAGCAGTTCGTCCCTGGTGGCGCTGGTCTCGCCCGCGGCGGCAAGCTCGGCGGCCGCGCTCAGCGCGACGAGGTCGTCGATATCGTCGCGGCGCGGCCGCCGGGCGGCAAAGCCGCCCGGCGGCTCGCCGAGTGCGGGATCGCCCGCGCCGGTCACCCGATCACTGCTCGACGGCGTGCGAGCGTCCGCGCCGCGCGAAGAAGACGATCACCGCGACGAACACGATCACGGCCGCGACGATGGCCACGATCAGACCGCCGCGCGCGCCGCCTGTGCTCTTGGCCGCGACGTTCGGCCGCACGTTCTTGTAGGTGTCGATGTTGTTGTAGTTGTAGATCGCCGAACCGACGCTGCTTGGAGCCTGGGTCCAGCCCGTCCACTTGTTGGTGTTCCAGGCTTCGAGCTGGTAGGGGTAGGCCATGATGACGTAGGGCGAGGAGTCGTAGAAGACCTTCTCGGCCTGCTGCACGAGCGGGATGCGCTTCGTCTGGTCGATCGTGGTCGCGGCCTCGCCGGCGAGCTTCGTGTAGGTCGGGTCGGTCCACAGGCAGTCGTTCCAGCCGTAGCCGGTCGACTGCGCCGGTGTGTAGATGCTGACCATGAAGGCCGGGTCGACGTCCTGGGTCCAGTACCACATGAACATATCCCAGTTGGGGGTGTAGGTGTTGCCACTGAACTGGTACTGGGCGGCGGTCAGCACGCCGGGGTCGACGACCGAGAGGATCACCTTGACGCCGACGTTCCGGAACCACTGCACGGTCAGCTTACCCGCCACGACGTTGGCCGGTGAGTCGGTCGTGACCATGAGGCGCAGCGACAGCGGCTTGCCCTGCTTGGTCGTGCGGTAGCCGTTGCTGCCCATCTTGTACCCCGCCGCGGTCAGCATCTGGTTGGCCTTGGCCGGATCGTAGGAGAACGTGTCACTGGTCGACGGCTGCCAGTGGAAGGGCGAGTACGGCACGATCAGCGACGAGCCCACCTGCGCGTAGCCGTTGAAGGCGGTGGCGACGATCTTGTTGCGGTCGATGGCGTAGTTCAGGGCCTGGCGGAAGACCTGGTCGCGCAGCACCGGGTTGCCCTTCGAGCCGGAGCCCGCGTAACAGTTGAAGGCCAGCTCGGAGAACTGCCAGGACGCGCTCTTGCTGGTCTTGATGCCGGTGGTCGACGAGAGCGCGCGAAACTCCGCGAACGGCACGTCGACGGCGGCGTCGATGTTGCCCAGCTTGAGGTCGGAAGCCATCGTGTCGGCGTTGGTGTAGGTGAGGATGTAGAGGTCGGAGATGTGCGGCGCGCCACCCCAGTAACTGGCGTTGGCCTTCAGGTGGACGAACTTGCCGACCTGCCAGCCGACGACCTGAAAGGGCCCCGTGCCGACGATCGGCGGCTTGTTCTGGAAGGTCGCGCCGGCCGCCTTGCCGGGGATCTTCGACCAGATGTGCTGTGGCAGGATGGGGACCACCATGCGCAGCATGTTGGCCTTGGGGGCCTTCGTGTAGATCTCGACCGTGTTGGGCCCCGTGGCCTTGGCGCCCGTGATGCCGTCGGTGTAGACGGCCAGGTTCGAGAGGTTGTTCTTGACGATGTAGTTGAAGGTGAAGGCCACGTCGGCGGCCGTGAACGGCACGCCGTCCTGCCATTTCACGCCCTGGCGCGTCTGAAAAGTCCAGGTCTTGCCATCGGCCGAATGCGTCCAGGATGTGGCCAGCTCAGGCCGTGGCGCGAGGCTCTTGGCGTCGAAGCCCACGAGGAAGTCGTAGTTCAGATGCCAGATCTGGTAGTCGAGCCCCTGGATACCGACGAACGGGTTGAGGTTGTCGGGGCTCTGCAGCTGGCCCACGCGCAGCACGAGCGAACCGGATGACGAGGCGCTCGGCACTGGGCTCGAGCTCGTGACGGCCTGGGCGGCGCCGGCGCCGACGGCGACGAGCGCGACGACTGCCGCGAGCGTTGCACAGAGGCGGACCAGGCGGGTGCGGTTCAACATGCGGGGCTCCTTAGGTCGGGCGGCAAGAACACGCTCCTCTTATTCACCTGCCGGGCGGTGCCTGGGCGACGAGGTCGCGCAGGCACCGGCGATTGGTTTCGTCGAGTGTGAAGGTCGGCGGGCCGGTAAGCAACTCTTGCGTGCGAGCAGCCACTCGCTCCCGCAGCGTGGTCGCTCCGGCGGCCTGCCAGCGGTCGTGGGCCGACTGGTCGAGCAGGCCGGACTGGTGGAAGCGGCGGTAGTTCGCGCGCGTCATGGGGCGGCTCAGATGGTTGCCGCCGGGACCGGCGAGCATGATCTCGCCGAGAGCGAGCGCCTCGTCGTCGACCGGCAGCTCGGCGCCGAAGGCGCGCGCGTAGCCGGCCAGCTCGTCGCCGAGCACGAGCGCCTCGTAGGAGCTCTGCAGGCCCGATTCGAGGTAGCCGACGTCGTGCAGCAGGGTCGCCCGGCAGAGCTCGCCGAGGATCGTGCCCATGGCCGACTCGGCAGCGGCCTGCTCGTCGAACAGCTTGCTGTCGGAGTCGCCGGCGTAGGCCCAGCTCGGCAGACCGTACCAGCGGGCCAGGTCGATGCAGGCCTGATTGCCCAAGGCCACGCCCGGCGAGCGATACGACTCGACCATCGTCTGCATGTTGAGGACACCGACGCCGGCGCCGTACAGGAAGGGCGCGCCGGGGTGGGCGAGCTGGCTGACGACGAGACCGGCGAGCACCTCGGCGTTGGCGACGACCACGATCGCGGCGATCGACGCCGGCGCCGTCGAACCCGCCGACGGCGAGGGCGCGAGGATCGCCGGCACGCCGAGCTCGCCACAGACGATCAGCTTGTCGAGGCAGATCTCGTCGAGCTGGAGGGGCGGCGACGACATGGTCAGGCAGGCCAGGCTGCCGGCGCCGTCGCAGGCGCCCGCCATCTCGTTCATGAGGCGCAACGGCGCGCCGCCGAAGGGGCTCGAGACGACGATCGGCTTGCGCGTGCCGGCCAGCATGGCGGCGAGCTGGGCAAGATCGACGCGCTCGATGTCGGCGTCTTCGGGCAGGCCCATCGACATGATGAAGTCGATGTTGGGGAGCTTCTCGCACAAGGCGGCGTAGCGTTCGACGTCGGCCAGCAGCGCGCGCCGGCGGCCGCCGCCCTGGGGATCGGTGACGTAGAGGCAGTCGGGGCCGGTGCCGAACCACGTGCGCCCGTCGGCGAGTTCACGGTCGAGGCTGCCGTCGGGCGCTCGGCCCTTCAGCACGAAGGCGCGCGGCGCGGCGGCAAGGGCCTCGTCGAGGATCTCGCGCGGCAGGCGGGCGCGGGTCGCCGCGACGTCCGCGCCGGCCCGTCGCAGCAACTCGAGCGCTCGTGGATGCCGGACCTCGATGCCGGTCTCGGCAAGCACCCGGCAGGTCGCGTCGTGGACCCTGCGGCAGGCGTCGTCGTGCCAGACCCGCAGCTCGGCGCGCGGCGCGCCGTTCGCCGGCACGCTTGACGCGCCGTTCGCGGGCGCGCTCGACGCGCCGCGGCCGCTCGGCCCTTCGGCCGCGGTCACGCCCGGCGTTCCTTGCCGGCGGCCCGCATGAGCCCGTCGATCTCGGCGATCACGGCGGGATCGAGGGTGAAGGCGCGCTCGGCGCGCAGTTCGGCGACGCGCGCTTTGACGCGGTCGAGCATCGTGTGGCTTCCGCCGGCGACCCACCTGTCGAAGACGGCGTGGTCGAAGAGGTCGTCGTACCAGAAATCGCGCGCGTGCTTGCGCGTGTAGTTGCGAGACAGGAAGTTGCCGCCGGGGCCGACCTCGGTGATCTCACCGAGGGCGAGCGCCTCGTCGTCGACCGGCACGTCTCTCATGAAGGCTTTGGCCCAGCCGACCGCGGCGTTGCCGAAGACGATCGATTCGCAGGAGCTCTGCAGGCCTGATTCGAGGTAGCCGACGTCGTGCACGAGGGTGCCGCGTCCGAGGCCGCCGGCCATGGCCGTGAGGCCGTACTCGAGCGCGAACTGCTCGTCGATCGCCTTTGAGTCGGACATGGCCGCGTAGTTGAAGCTGGGCAGGCCGTACCAGCGGCAGAGGTCTTCCTGGGCCGCCTGGCCAAGCGGGCTCTCGGGCGTCGTGTAGGCGTCGACCGCGGTGCGCATGTCCATGGCGCCCACGCCGACTCCCCAGACGAAGGGCGCTCCCGGCTTGATCTGCTGGTGGTAGACGAGGCCGGCCAGCACCTCGGCGTTGCCGACGACGACCGTGCCGGCGATCGAGCGTGGTCCGGTGGAGCCGGCGTTGGGCGCCGGCGCCCAGATCACCGGCACGTCGTGTTCGGCGCAGGCTTCGAGCTTGGTGAGGCCGTCTTCGCCGTGCATGAGCGGCGGCGCCGGCATGGCGTAGATCATGAAGCTGTCCGCCTCGCCGGCCGCGGCGCACATGTCCTTGACGGCCTTGACGACGCCGCCGTTACGGGTCGCGACCATGAGCGGCTTGCGCGTGCCGGCGAGCATCGAGGCAACCGCCGACAGGTCGTCGATCTCGAGCGGCGCGTCTTCGGGCAGACCCATCGACATCACGAAGTCGAGGTTCGGCAACACCTCGCAGAGTGCCGCCATCTCCTCGATGTCGGCGTTGCGCACGCGACGGCGCTCACCCGAGTCGGGGTCGCGGTAGAAGAGGCAGTCCGAGCCGGTCCCGAAGTAGGTGTTGCCGTTCCTGAGCTCGAGGGCTTCGTCGCGGCCGCGCGACCGGACGGTCCAGGTCCGGGGGGCGGAGGCAAGGGCCTTGTCGACGGCGGCCGCGTCCAGGCGGACGCGAAAGCCATCGACCCGGCCGCCGGCCGCGGCGAAGACCTCGAGGGCGGGTTCGTATCGGACATCGATGCCGGTCTCGGCGAGGACTTTGAGGGTGGCCTCGTGGACGCGACGACAGTCGTCCTCGCTCCACACTATGATGCGGGCCGCTGACATCGGTTCCCCTTTCGTTGCGGCTCCCTCGTTCGAGGGGGCCTTGTGGCGGGCGAGCAGGAAACGCAGGTGATCGCCCGGGGCGGAGTGCTCGCTTTCGTCTCTCTTCTGGCGTGCGGCGGGTACTGGACCCGCTCGCCGACCGGCGGAGGCTACGGCGTGGGGATGATGCGCGAGGGACCGCGCTCAGTGAAGATCTTGAACCAGATGCCGCCGAAGTACTCGCGGCCGCAGGCGGTCGCGGCGGCGCTCGTGGTGNNATCTAGGCCGTGTGGCGGAAGTTCATGACGTCGCCGTCGGCGACCACATAGTCGCGACCCTCGATGCGCAGCACGCCCTTGTCGCGGGCATGGGCGAACGAGCCGCACGAGAAGAGCTCGTCGATCGGCACGACCTCGGCGCGCACGAACTTCTTCTGGATGTCGCCGTGGATGCGACCGGCGGCCTGCCAGGCGGTCCAGCCGCGCGGCAGCTGCCAGGCGCGGCTCTCGCTCGATTTGAAGTCGCCCGTGAAGAAGGTGATGTAGCCCAGCACGCCGTAGCAGCCGGCGATCACGGTGTCGACGCCGCCGACCGGCACGCCGAGCTCGGCGCGAAACTCGGCCGCCTCGTCGGGCTCGAGCTCGGCGAGCTCGACTTCGAGCCGGGCCGCCAGGGCGACGCTGCCGTCGCCGCGCTCGAGTGCCCAGGCCGAAAGCGCGGCCCCCGCGTCGAGGTGCGACTCGTCGGCGTTCAGCACGAACAGAACCGGCCGTTCGGTCACCAGCGCGAGGTCGCGCAGGAGCGGCTCGTCTTCGGGGCCGCGGGCGACCTCGCGGGCGCGCCGGCCCTCGCCCAGCTCGGTCGCGAAGCGCTCGAGCAGGACCATCTCCTTCTGTGCCTGGCGGTCGCCGGCGCGCACGGCCTTGGCGGTCTTGTCGCGGCGCCGCTCGACCAGTTCGAGGTCGCTCAGGATGAGCTCGGTCTCGACGGCCTCGACGTCGGCCACGGGGTCGATCGCGGCGCGCGGAAACGCGACCTCGGGGTTTTCGAAGGCGCGCACGACGTGGGCCACGGCGTCGACCTCGCGGATGTCGGACAGAAAGCGGCTGCCCAGGCCCTGGCTGTGTTCGCTGCCGCCGGCCAGGCCGGGGATGTCGACGACCTCGATCGTGGCGTGCACCTCGCGCGGCGTCTGCAGGACTTCGTTCAGCCTGTCGAGGCGCGCGTCGGGGACCGCCACCACGCCGTGGTTGGCTTCGGCCGAGCTGAACGCATAGGCGGTCGCCAGCGCGCCGGCGTGCGTGAGCGCGTTGAACACGGTGGTCTTGCCCGCGTTGGGCAAGCCGACGATGCCGAGCTTCATGGGCGCACCAGCTTCATGGTTGCACTATATCTTCACGAGAACGATGTAGGGCAACCCCAGCACGAGGCCCAGACAGACGCCGGCCAGCACGTCGGCCAGATAATGCACGCGCAGATAGACACGACTTGCCGCGAGGACCACGGCCAGCGCCACGAAGGCCGGCCACAGGGCCGGGTAAAGGACGCTCATGGCCAGCGCGCCGACCGTGCTCATGCTGGCGTGCGACGACGGAAACGAGGGCGACAGCGGCAGGGGGATGTCGGCTTTCGCCTCGGGGTCGCGTTCGGGCGGGCGCTGCCGTCGCACGGCGAGCTTGACGAGGAACGTGAGCCACTCGGTGGCGAGCACCGCGCCGGCCGCGTAGACGAACCGCCGGCCAGAGAAGCCGCCCGCGCCGGTCGCGGCGCCGACCGCCGCCAGCACGACCCAGACGACGCCGTAGTTGCCGGTCAGCGAGATCGCGCCGAGCGGCACGACGAACCAGCGCGGGTGCGGCCAGCCGCCGCCGATCACGGCCGACACGGCTCGATCGGCGGTCGCCAGGCGCTGCAGCAGGCCGGGGCTGCCCGGCGGAAAGGCGCTTGGCCCGTGGTCTTGCCCGGAGCCGGCGGGCGGTTCTTCCGCGCCGGCGGGGGGACCCGCGGGAGGTGGCGTCATGAGATCGGGCATCGAAGACTGCCGTTCAGTATACTATCGGTCTGACTTGCCCCTCCTGACAGGTGAGATCGTAGTGTCCGACAAGCCATCTCGCACGAGTGTCATCGTCACTGCCCTCGGCCCCGACAAGCACGGCCTGCTGGCGGCGGTCGCCACGACTGTCGCCGCCTGCGACGCCAACGTCGACGACGTCAGCCAGACCGTCACGGGCGGCATGTTCACGATGATCATGTTCGTGTCGTTCGTCGAGGGCGAGCTTACGCTGGCCGGCCTGCAGGAGGCGCTGGCCGCGACGGGCGTCGAGACGGGTCTGCAGATCACCGTGCAGCACGAAGACATCTTCCGCTTCATGCACCGCGTCTAGCGGCGCCGGCTGCCATGGTCTTCATCACCAACGAAGAGATCCTCGAGACCGTCCGCATGATCCAGGACGAGAACCTCGACGTGCGGGCCGTCACCATGGGCATCTCGCTCGGCGACTGTGCTTCGCGCGATGTCGACCGGGTCTGCGAGCGCGTGCACGACAAGATCGTCGCCCGCGCCGGCCGGCTCGTGCCGGTGGCGCGCGAGATCCAGGAGAAGTACGGCGTGCCGATCGTCAATCGCCGGGTGTCGGTGACCCCGATCGCCGGCGTGCTCGCGGCCGGCGGCAGCGACGCCTTCGTCAAGCTCGCCCACGCCCTCGACGCGGCCGCCGGCGAGATCGGCATCGACTTCGTGGGCGGCTTCTCGGCGCTCGTTCAGAAGGGGTTCACTCAGCGCGACGCCGCCCTGATCGACGCCATTCCCCAGGCCATCGCCGAGACGCGCCGCGTCTGCTCGTCGGTCAACGTGGCCTCCACCCGGGCCGGCATCAACATGGACGCCGTGGTGAAGATGGCCGACGTGCTGCTCGACATCGCGGGTCGCACGGCCGCCAACGACTCGATCGGCGCCGCCAAGATCGTCACGTTCTGCAACGTGCCCGAGGACAATCCCTTCATGGCCGGCGCGCTGCACGGCAGCGGCGAGCCCGAGGTGAGCATCAACGTGGGCATCTCGGGGCCGGGCGTCATCCGCAACGTGGTCGCCGGCCACCCCGGCCTGTCGTTCACCGACCTCGCCGACCTGATCAAGCGCACGGCCTTCAAGATCACCCGCGTCGGCGAGCTCGTGGCCCGCGAAGCCGCCGAGATGCTCGGCGCGCAGATGGGCATCATCGACCTTTCGCTGGCGCCGTCGCCGGCGATCGGCGACTCGGTGGCCGAGATCCTCGAGAGCATGGGTCTCGAGCGTACCGGCGCGCCGGGCACCACGGCCGCGCTGGCCATGCTGAACGACGCCGTCAAGAAGGGCGGCATCATGGCCACCTCCTCGACCGGTGGGCTGTCGGGTGCCTTCATCCCGGTGAGCGAGGACGTCGGCATGGCGCGGGCCGCCGCCGAAGGCGTGCTCTCCATCGAAAAGCTCGAGGCGATGACGGCCGTCTGCTCGCTGGGCCTCGACATGATCGTGGTACCGGGCGACACTCCGCGCGACGCTCTGGCCGGCACCATCGCCGACGTCATGGCGATCGGCATGATCAACTCGAAGACGACGGGCGCCCGCCTCATCCCGGCGGCCGGCAAGGTAGTCGGCGACTGGGTCGAGCTCGGCGGGCTTTTCGGTGCCGCGCCGGTCATGTCGCTGAGCGCCGCCGGCAACGAAGCCTTCATGGCCCGCGGCGGGCGTATTCCGGCGCCGTTGCAGAGTCTGACGAACTAACGCGCGACCGGCGCCGCGAACCAACGCGCGGCCGCCGCCGGGCGGCGCCTCTTCACGCGCCCGCCTACGCCTGCAACTCGGCGAGCAGGGCCTTCACCGTGGCGAGCCGGTCGTCGAGTCCCAGGGCCGCGCTGGCTTTCTCGGCCTCCGTGAGCTGGAGGATGGCGTCGAGGATCTGACCCTGGGCACGGCATGCTTTGGCCAGTTCGATCTCGTCGTCGACGAGCTGGGTGAGCAGTTCGCGCACGTCGGGGTCGGCCAGATCGATCTCCTCGGAGTCGCTGGTCACGATGATGTCCGACAGAGGCGCCGGGTCGTCGGGGGCCGCGGGGGTGGCCGCCGCCGGCTCGGCAGGTCCAGGCCGTGTTACGGTGCTGTCGGCGTCCGGCGCGGCCGCCGGTCTTTCCGCGGGGAAGATGTCTTCGTGAGACCCGAACGGGTCGACCGGCGCGGCGGCGGGCGTCGGCGCGGGTTCCGGCTCAGCGGCGGCAGCGGGCCGTGCCACGGTGCTCGCGGCGTTCGGCCATCCCGCCGGCGTCTCCGCGGGGAAGATGTCGTCGTGAGATCCGAACGGATCGACGGGGAACGGTCCTGAGGAGACCGGTTTCGCGGGGGTCGCGACCTTGCCCAGGCCTTCAAAACCGTGCACCAGCGGTTCGTCGAGAAACGAGCCGGTCGGAGCCGCGGAACGAGGCAGCGGCGGTCTGGCGGCCGCGGGTGCCGGCGGCGCGAGCGGTGCCTGATAGGGCGCCGCCGGCGTCGGGGGCGCTTGCGGGGCCGCCGCCGCGGGGGCCGCGGCGAGCCCGGTCCAGCCCGGCGATCCCGGCGGCACCTCCGCCCGCGGTCCCGGCGGAGCGCCGGCGCGAAGACCCGGCGTCGCGAATGTCCGCGGTCCCGCGGCCGTCGCGGGTTCGTCTTCGCCGCGATGGCGGATGAGAACGACGATCAGCAATGCCGCGAGCACGAGTGCGGCGATGCCGATCCCAAGCCACTGCATGTTGATTGCTGCGATCATGGCGCGCCCCCTGATTCACACTGGTCTCGGCTCCAAGTTCTGCCCTTGTCGGCGTATCCCTGCGGTCGGCCGGCCGAGGCGGTAGAATCGGTCCATGATCGACCCCGACGTGCTGCGTCAGACGATCGCCGAACTCGGCCAGCCCTCCTACCGGGCCACTCAGGTCTACCGGGCTCTGGCCAAGGGGCTGGCGACCGACTTCGCGGCGATCGCCGTGCTGCCGCGCGACGTGCGCGCGGCCCTCGCCGAGCGCCTTCAGCCACTGTCGCTCGCGCCGGTCGAGACCCATGCCACACCGACCGGCGACGCTCGCAAGACGTTGTTTCAGACCCACGACGGCCACGCCGTCGAAGCCGTCCTCATGACCTATCCGCAGAGAGCCACGGTCTGCGTGTCGAGTCAGGTCGGATGTTCGGTGAGCTGCGCGTTCTGCGCGTCGGGTGCGGGCGGCCTCAAGCGCAGCCTGTCGGCCGAGGAGATGGTCGACCAGGTCCTGCACTTCGCCCGCGGTCTGCGCGACCTCGACCGGCGGGTCACCAACGTCGTCTTCATGGGCATGGGCGAGCCGTTCCTGAACTACGACGAAACGCTGCGTGCCTGCCGGCTGCTGTGCGACCCCGAAGGCTTCGGTCTGGGCGCTCGCGGCGTGTCGATCTCGACCGCGGGAGTCGAGCCCGCCGTGCGGCGCTTCACCGCCGAGGAGTCGCAGATCAACCTGGCGGTCAGCCTGCACGCCGCGACCGACGCCCTGCGCGACCGGCTCGTGCCGCTCAACCGGCGCTACCCGCTCGACGTGCTCTTCGCGGCGTGCGACGACTACGTGATGCGCCGCCGCCGCAAGCTGTTGTTCGAGTACGTCGTGCTGGCCGGCGTCAACGACGGCGACGATCAGGTGCGGGCGCTGGCCGAGCGTCTTCGGCGTCCGCTCTACCACCTCAATCTGATCGCCTACAACGAGACCGGCGGCGAGTTCACGCGCCCCGAGCCTCGCGAGCTCGTGGCCCTTTACGACCGGCTTACGGCCGCCGGCGTGACCTGCACGGTGAGACGTTCGCCGGGAGGCGAGATCGAGGCGGCCTGCGGCCAGCTCGCTCTCGGCAGGGTGCGCGGCCCGGCGTCCTGGCCTCGCGCGCGCCCCGACCGGACTTAGTACCCGCCGCCCCCGGGCACTACCTCGAGGAGGCTGACGACCTTCGCGATGCCCGGCTCGGTCACGGCGACATGTTCGGCGGCGGTCTTCTCGGCTCGCGACTTCACCGTGCCCAGGAGATAGGCGACCCGATGCACGACGCGGACCTCGATCTCGAGGCCGACGAGCGTCGGCGAGGCGCCCAGGCGCCGGACCAGGTCGGCGCGCAGGCTCGCGTCGGTGACCGCCGCCGGGGTCGCCGAGACCGGCGCGGAGGGGATCGAGGTCGGAGACGACGCCGGCGTCGGCGCGGCCGTCGTGCCGTTCGCGAGGCCCGCTGGGCCAACGCCGGTCGTGCCGGGTGACGGCGTGCCGGACACGGTGGCGGTCGCGGCGGCCGACGGTGCCAGAGTCGAGACGGCCGCCGTCCGCCCGTCGTTGCCACAGGCCGAGCCGGTGGCAACGAGGGCGACAAGGGCCAGCGCTGCGAGCACGAGAGTCGAGGAGCGGCGCCGCATGGGCGCCAGCATAACAGTCACGGGCCGCGCCGTGCTCTGAGCCCCGCGCCGGGCTACGCGCCGGCCGGCGGCAGCTGCGCGCGCAGGCGGGCGGCGGCCTCGACGGGGTCGAGCGTGCCGACGCCGACGCCGGTGCCGAGCTCAAAGCCGGCGAGCGTCGCGAGTCGCGGCGCGATCTCGATGTGCCAGTGAAACGGCGGCTCGGCCTGGCCGCCGGGGGAGCGGCAGGGCACGGTATGCAGCCAGGCGTTCAGGGCGCCGCCGGCGGTGGCTGCCGCCAGCGCGCGGAGCACGCGCCTGAGAGCTTCGGCGACCGCGCCGGGATCGGTGCGCAGAAAATCCGGCTCGTGGACGCGCGGCGCCAGACGAAGCTCATAGGGAAAGCGCGAGGCGTCGGGCGTCCAGGCCACGAGGGGGTCGTCGAACACCACTCGCGAGCCTTCGGCCAGGGTCGTGCCGAGCATGTCGCACAGCAGGCAGCGACCGTACTTGACCTGGTAGCGCGCGAACGCCTCGAGCTCGGAGATCAGGACCGGGGGCACGATCGGCGTGGCGAACACCTGGGAGTGAGGATGCGAAAGCGAGGCGCCGGCCTCGCGGCCCTGGTTCAGGATGACCGTGACCGCGGCTGCCCCGCCGGCACAGAGCGCCGCGATGCGACGCTGGTACATGGTCACCACGCCGGTCACTTCGGGGAGCGTCAGGGCAGACAGAGGCCGGTCGTGGCTCGGGGAGTGGACGATGACCTCGTGACCGCCTTCGAACACGGGGTACTTGTTGGGCACCACGCGAACGGTCCAGCCGGGCGTGTCGGGCGCGCTGCCGCCGGGCCGCAGCGCGTCGAGCTCGGGCGGGGTCATCTGCTCGTGCCCCTCGCAGAACGGACAGCCGGCCGGCGCCGCCGGCGCCGCGCCGGCCTGCGCGGCGCCGTGGCTACGGGGCGGGCCGTCGTGGGGCCGGGCATCGCGTCCCGTCGCGATCACCGTCCAGGCGCCGCTCAGCGGGTCGCGGCGCAGACCGCCGCCGGCTGGGCCGCTCTCGGGGCTGCCGCTCACGGCAGCAGGACGAAGGCGTCGCCGCCCGCGTTCTTGGCTTCGTGCATGGCGACATCGGCACGCTTGAGCACGCCGCCGCCGCTCTCGTCGCCGGCCCGCACGAGCGTGGCTCCGACCGAGGCCGTCAGGGCGAGCGCCTCTTCGGTCGGCGTCACGAAGCGTGAGCCGCGCAGCGTGTGCAGCGCGCGCTGGCCCACGTTGCGCAGCTCGTCGTCGCTGCCTACCGCACTGACGATCACGAACTCGTCGCCGCGGTAGCGCGCCAGAAGATCCATCTTGCGTGTACCGTCGGACAGGATGGTGGCCACGAACTTGAGCGCCTCGTCGCCGGTGGCGCGGCCGAAGGCGTCGTTTACCGTCTTGAACACGTCGACGCCGATCTGGGTCACGCCGAACCGCTGCCCGATGCGCCGGTACAGACTGAAGTGCTGCTCCAGGACGATGTCGATGTAAGGGCGATTGAACAGCCCGGTAAGCTCGTCAGTGACGGCCTCGTCGGAGAGCCTCTGGGTGAGCCGTGCCGTCTCGCGGCCGGCGACCGCCTCGAGCTCGCCGAACACCTCGATCCCGTAGCGACGGCCGTCGATCTCAAATCGGCGCGTCTTGACGGAGACGGCGAGCCGCTCGCCGTCCTCACGCTTGAGAAAGACCTCGTCTACCGTGCGCGGCCGGCCGTCCGAGAGGCAGTCCGCGAGCGGGCAGGCATCGGCACACAGTCCGCGGCCGGAGATGTCCTCGTGGGACAGGATGCCGTCGTAGCAGCGGCTGCCGACGACGTCCTCGGCGACGTAGCCGGTGATGCGCTCGGCACCCTCGCTCCAGAAGACGATCTCGCGCTGGTCGTTCACCACGTAGACGCCCTCAGGGATGGCGTCGATCAGGTCGGACAGGAAGCGGTCGAAGGTGCGTCGTCCCCAGGCCGGTGCGCGCCGCTCGAAGTCGCTCCCGCCGCGTCGCAGGTCGGCCGCGCTCATGGACCGAGGTCGAGACTGCCGTCGGAGCCCAGCGCCGTCTCGAGCGTCGGCTTCTCGTTTCCCTCGGGCGACTGGTAGAGCCGCTGCGAGTCCTGCACGCGCTCGTAATCGTCGTCGATGACCGCCCCCATGCGCCGCCACAGGCAGACATCGGATTTCAGGTAGCGCAGCTTTATGTTCTCGCTGCATTCGGCCTCGACGGGGCAGCGAAAGCACACCTCGTTGTCGACCACGGTCTTGCGGGTCTTCATGGTCTCACCCTCGTCGATGCGTCGGTAAGCGTCGAGCAGTAACTCCTGCACGCTGCCGGTGATGCGGATCGTGAACTGGGGCATCTTCTCGGGTTCGTCGAATTCGAACATGCCGTTGCGCCAGTGCGCCAGAGCGAAGACCTGATCGAGCGTCTGTTTGGCCATGATGTCGCGCACCTGGTCGGCCGTGATGTAACCTTTGTCGAGCAGGCGCTGGCCCAGCGGCTTGGCTTTCTTTTCTTCTTTACTCAGAAGGGTGTCGGCCATGAGCACCTCGGAGAGCTGTTGCTCGTCGAGCAACCCCGCCCTGACCAGGCGGCCACCGAGCTTGTCGTCGGTCATGGGCAGCGAGATGCCCTGAACGCGACCGTCGATCAGGTAGATGAAGCCGTACTCATCGAAGTCGCGCACCTCGACAATACCGGTCGCGAGCTCATGAGCGAGAAACTGGAGGATGCTCGCCAGGTCGAATCTATGGATTGAGCCAGACAGCAGCATGTCGCGACAGATCTCCCCTTTCTCGCTGGTTTTCGGCAGAGTATGGCAGAAATGTTAGGATGGACCCGATGTTACCTGCGGGCCAGGAAGGTCCGAGCGCGCGTTGACCCTCCCCTGCGAGGCTGGCTATACTTTCCCTTTTGGACACAGTGAACGAGCGAGGACGCCTTGAAGAGGACCTATCAGCCCAACACCCGAAAGCGCAAGAAGGCGCACGGGTTTCGCAAGCGCATGAGCACAAAGGCGGGGCGAGCGGTGATCAAGCGGCGGCGTCAGAAGGGGCGCAAGCGGCTGAGCGCCTAGCTGCCCGGCCTATGGCGGCCAAACGTTCGCGACTCTCTCGCTCGAGCGATTTCCAGCGGGTCTATCGCCAGGGCAGCTCGACGGCATCGCGGTTTCTGGTGTTGCACTACTTCAAGCAACCGGTGCCGGCGGTCGGCGGTGAGCCGCGCCTGGGCTTGTCCGTGTCAAAGAAGCTCGGTGGGGCAGTCGTGCGCAACCGCGTCAAGCGTCTCTTGCGCGCGGCCTTTCGCGACTGCGTCACGCGCCTGCCCGGAGACTATGACTACGTGTTGATCGCCCGCCCGCAGCTCACAGATCTGCTCGATAATCCCGACAAGGGCGCCGTGCCCGCCGCCGTGCGCGACGTCTGCGAGCGTGCCGGTCTGCTCGCGAAAGGTCGTTGACAAAAACTACCATGATTCGCACGATCTTCATCGCGCCCATCAGGTTCTATCAGATGGCCGTCTCGCCGCTTTTCGGGCCGCGCTGCAAGTACTACCCGAGCTGCTCCGAGTACACCATCGAGGCCATTCGCACCCACGGCCCCCTCAAGGGCCTGGCGCTGGGCTCCTGGCGCATCCTGCGCTGTAACCCCTTCAGCAACGGCGGCGTCGACCACGTCCCGCCGCGGCATGCCTAGCCCATGCTGAGCTTCGTGCCTCATCTCACCACCCTGATCGCGACCAACCCGGTCTTTCACACCCTGGGTCAGATCTTCGGCCCGCTGGTCGACCT
>PMKK01000172.1 GCA_003157715.1 Actinomycetota bacterium | reverse complement strand
CAGGTAGTAGTCGATCGAGTCGAGTTGCAGGCGCTCGAGCTGCTCGCTGAAGAGGCGCTCGGCATCGTCGCGCTGCTCGACCTTCCAGACCGGCAGCTTGGTGGCGACCTTCACGTGGCGGCGCAGCTCGGCGAGCCCGGGCGAGCCCGGGCCGTAAACGTCGTGCGCGACCTGGCGCAAGGCCCGGCCGAGCCAAGGCTCGCTCTCGCCGCCGTGGTAGACATACGCGGTGTCGACGTAGTTGACGCCCGCCTCGACCGCGCGCCGCAGCATGTCGGTGGCCCGCTGCTCGTCGATGGGTGGCGGTCCCGAACCGGCCTTGCCGGCCTTGCCGTCCTTGCTGTCCGCGTGTGTGGCAAGCACCGGCAGCCGCATGGCGCCGAACCCCAGCGCCGAGGGTGCGAAGTCGAGTTTGCCGAAGCTGCGGTACTTCATGCCGTGCGCCTCCCTGTGTGTTCGATCTCGGCGATCACGAGCTCGAGCGAGCCCACCGGCCGCCGCCAGACGACGCGGTCGCCCACGCGAGCGCCCTCCAGGACCTTGGCGAGCGGCGAGACCCAGCTCACAAGTCCGCGGTCGGGGTCGGCCTCGTCTTCGCCGACGATCGTGTAGCGTTGCCGCGTGCCCGAACCGTCATCGACGGTCACGGTCGCCCCGAAGGCCACCACACCGACCGGTCGGCTCGCCGGATCGACGGGCAGCGCGGTCTCGAGTCGACGCCGAAAGTAGCTCGCGTCGCGCTCGACGCGGCGCAGGCGATCGGCGGCTGTCTCGTCGCCGGCGGCGCTGCGGGCGAGCTCCAGGCGTTCGGCCTCGAGTTCTTCCAGCCGCGCCTCGAGCTGCGCGAGTCCCGCCGGGGTCACATAGTTAGGGTGCTCACTGACCGGACGCTCCGGCAGCGGTCCGTCGGGCGCCTCGTCGTCTTCTTTGACGAACGCGCGGCTCATGACGACGTGCCGGCCGGGGACACGGTCGCCTCGACTGCAGGCGGGTGCTCCAGCTGGCGCTTGACCTTGCACTGGTCCATGGCGCGGACGATCGCCGGGCGATACTTGTCGGGAAAGCCGGGCGGCAGCTCGAGGTCGAGCTTGACCGTCGCGGCAAGTCCGGTCTCCGGATTCTTCTCGGTCGCGAGCGTGAGCCTGGCCCCCGCTGGATCGATGTCGCGCTGCTGCATGAACCGCAGGGCAAAGAAGCCGGCGCAGGTGCCGAGGGACGCGAGGAACAGATCGTACGGCCCTGCAGCTTCTCCGCCGCCACCCGATGCGATCGGTTGGTCAGTGTCGACAATCAGCCCGTCGAGCTCGGCCCGCACCTTGAGCCCACCGGTGAACGTGATCTCCATCATCGCCTGCCATCTCCTTTCGGGTCGCGCGCTGCCCGCCGCCCTTTTTGAGTGTACACGGGCCGACTGCGTGGCTGGGCGACGGGCGTGTGGTCTCGGCCCTCCGTCGTGTGCGCGAGCCGGCACGGGTGTGTCCCCGTTTGGTCGGTGTCCGAAAGTTGTAAATGGCAACAAACCGACAGTGGCACCCACACAACACCCCCCCGCCTCTGTCGCCGAAGGGCTCACCGCACTACTTTGGCATCCATGACCAGCCCGCCCCCCGAATGACCGGCCCTCACCCTTACCGCGGACCCTCGGAGCCACTCGGCGATCCCGTCGTCGCGGCCATCGAGGATGCTCTTACCCTGGTCACCTTCTCCTACGCCCGCCCTCGCCGCCACGACCCGCTGCTTGCCCAAGAAGCGGTACCGGCGTCGTGGGCGGCGTGGCAGACGCAGCCCGCTCTCTATGCGCTGCTGGACCGCATCGCGCGATCACGCTCAGCGCGGCCATCACACCTGGCGGCCGCGCTCGGACTCTCTCGCAGCACCGTGAGCCGCGAGTTACGCCGGCTCGAGGATCGGAGCCTCATCTACCGCAACGACTTCGCGGCGCAACGCTGGAGAGGCAAAGTGCGGCCCATCTTCGCGCCGACCGTGCAGGGTTACAACGCCCTGCGGCAGCTGAGGAAGGTGCGCCGCGGCGCCGTTGCCGCGGCGGTCCAAGGCTGGCCCGAAGAAGATCAGCTGCAGCTCTCTCGACTCCTGCGCCGACTGGCGAGCGAGTGGGTACCGCCGATGCCACCGGCGCGACCGGCGCGACCGGCGCGACCGGCGCGACCGACCCCGCCCACCTTCCCAGATGCCGACGACGACTGGGACGACTCAGATGGGAGCGTAGGTGTCGCGCACCTCGACCTGCGGCACAGGCAGCCAGATGGGGCCCTCGCGGGGGCCGCGGAGCGGCGTCGCGCTACCCTGGACGAAGCGCCACGCGGTCAACGCCGCGGCAACGGCGTCGAGCGAGTCGTGGTCGACCTCGATCGCGACGGCGCAACCGCCGAGCATGCCTCCCATCACGACCTCATCGGGGCGGTGCTGGGCCGCACCGCCGCTGCATCGATGCCGATGACCGTGACTGCGTCCTTCGTTGTCAGGCCGCCCGACCTGGCTCGAACGGCAGGGTCTCCGGCTCGTCATCGGCCGGCTGCGTCGCTGCCGCGCCACCAGCGACGCCGCTCCCCTCGCCCGCGACGCCGCTCGCCTCGCCCGCGGCGCCTCTCCCCTCGCCCGCGGACGCCGCCGGCGCCGTCGTGCCCTCTATGCTCAGGTGCGGCAGCCATTCGAGCCGGCGCGGCAGGTACCAGTTCCACTTACCGAACAGGCTCATGGCCGAGGGCACCAGCAGGGTCCGCACGAGGGTCGCGTCGAGCAGGACCGCCACGCCCAGACCAAAGCCCATCTGCTGGAACATCACCAGCTTGCCACTGGCGAAGCCGGCGAAGACGGCGACCATGATCAGCGCGGCGCCGGTGATGATCCCGGCGGTCACGCCGATCCCCTGGCTCACCGCGGCCGTGTTGTCGCCGGTCCTTTCGTACTCCTCCTTTATGCGGGAGAGCAGGAAGACCTGGTAGTCCATGGAGAGTCCGAACAGCACGGAGAACAGAAACAGCGGCACCCACTGTTCGATCACCGCGACCTTCTGAAAGCCGGTGATGCTCGCGCCGATCCCGTGCTGGAAGGCGAGCGTCATGAGGCCGTAGGCCGCGCCCACGCTCAGCAGATTCATGGCGATCGCCGTGGCCGGCACGACCACCGAACGGAAGGCCAGCAGCAACAGGACGAAGCTGAGCGCCAGAACGATGCCTATGACCCACGGAAAGTAGGAGTTGACGATGTCGATGTAGTCGACATTGGCGGCGGTGTCGCCGGTCACGTAGACCTTGGCGAGAGTACCCCTGAAGGCCTGGGGGATGTAGGTGTCGCGCAGCTCGCGGACCTTGGCGAGGGCCAGAGGACTGGTCGAAGAGCCGGCGATCGGCACCTGCAGAAGGGTCAGGTTGCCGGCCTTGTTCGTCTTGGCCGTCACCGCGCCGAAGGTCCTGTCGGCGGCCAGCGTGGCACGCAGGCGCTGCACGGCGGCCTGCACCTGCGGCGAGGCCGCCGGCCCGTCGACCACGATCTGCGCGGGACTCACGAGCCCCGCCGAAAAGTCGCGGCTGACCACCGCGAAGGCTTGCTTCGACTCGAAGTTGTTCGGCAGGGTGTTCACGCCCGACACGCCCGTCTTCATACCCGTGAGAGGCGAGGCGGCGAGCAGCAGGACACCGATCCCGAGCACCAGGGCAACGGCGGGCCGGCGCATGGCGCCCCGGGCGGCGCGGGCCAGCAGCGACGGCCGGCCCGCGGCGCGGGCGTCCATGAGGCGGCGGCCGAGGTACGGCAGCCTGAGCCGGTTGACGCGCGACCCGAGCAGGCCGAGCACGGCCGGCAGCAGGGTGAGGGCGGCGAAGACGGCCATCGAGACCACAAGGATCGCGCCGGCGCCGAGGCTGACGAAGATGTTGGTCGGCACGATCAGCATGCCGAGGAGCGCCAGCACCACGGTCATGCCGCTGAAGAAGACGGCGCGGGCGGCTGTGCCGCCCGCGACGGCCACCGCGTCGATCGTCGAACGGCCGCGGGTCAGCTCCTCACGGAAGCGCGAGACGATGAACAGCGAGTAGTCGATGCCCACGGCCAGACCGATCAGGGTGATCATGTTGACGGCGAAGATCGACACGTTGAAGACCTGGCCGAGCAGCGCCGTCAGCGCCACGGCCAGGGTGATGGCGATCAGCGCCAGAAAGATCGGCAGGCTGGCGGCGACCACCGTGCCGAACACGACGAGCAGGATGATGATGGCGATCGGCATGCCGATACCCTCGCCCTTGCGCAGGTCGGCGGTCGCCTGGTGGCTGAAGTCCGAGTTGATGCTGGCGGTGCCGGTGATCAGCGCCTGAAAGCCGCCGGCCCCGTTGGCGCCGTGCACGATGGCGTGCACCTTGTCGATGTTCCTGCCGGCCCGCGCGACGTCGCCGGCCATGACGATGGGGATGATGGCCGTGTGCCCGCTGGCCGAGACCATGGCGGCGGAGCTGCCGCCCAGGAAGGGGCTCACGACGCTGTCCACGACGCCCGGTCCGAGCGCGGCGATCCTGCCCTGCAGCCCGAGGACCTCCCGCCGGAAGGCCGGACTCGCGGCCGTCTGCGTCGGCGAGCTGACCACGACGATCTCGTTGGCCTTCTGCGGCATCCCCATGCGCTGGGCGAGAAGGTCGCGCCCGACCTGCGAGCCGGGCCTGCCGACGAAGCTGTATTGCGCGGTCAGCGCGCCGGACAGCAGCGACCCGATGACCGCCACCGCGGCCAGGAGAAGCGCGGCCCACAGGCCGATCGTCCTCCAGGGATGCAGGGCGCTGTAGCGCGCCACGGTCTGCGGAGAGATCGTCCCTCTCATGATCCAGCACCTCGTGTGTCGGTCCCGTCCGGCACCGCGCCAGGGGCGCGAAGACCTCGGCGCGCGCACCTCGGCGCGAAAGCCTCAGTGTGAGAGCCTCGGCGTCAGAGCCTCGGCGCGAAAGCCTAAAACGGATGATTATTGTCCGCCATTAGCGCTCGTCTACCCCGGGGACCCCGCGGGAAACCTGTCGGCCGCATCAGGAGGTCCGATCCGCGCAACCCGGCGCGGTTCGATGCGGTTCTACGCGATTCGGCCTTATCGCCGCCCGCCGCTCATGCGGCGCGCCCGCCGCACGGCAAGGGCTTCGAGCAGCCACTCGTGCCGCTGGGCACCATCGCGAGCGAGTCGTTCGACCCGGTCGAGGCGCTGGTCTACCAGGGTCTGTGTCAGAAAGTCGGGCATGACTGCCTCCTGCTTGCTTTCAGGCCGAACCAAGCCGCGGCTCGTTGACCTGGATTGGATTGTCTTGAACGGCGTGACGCCGACCCTTTGTCTATACCCGATCGGCGCGCGGATCGTCGCGGGAATCGGCCGCCTTCGTCGGTGCCGGTCGGCGTGGCCGGACTGATGCTAGAATCCATGCCTCAGGCCTGGTCGCAGTCGGCCAAGGGCCAAGTCGGGGGCCAGGGCCCAGTCGGGACACCAGCCATGTCGAGGCAAGGACGCCACCATCGACGCACACTCGCGTATCTTCGTCGCCGGCCACCGCGGGCTCGTGGGCAGCGGCGTGCGGCGCGCCCTGGAGCGCCACGGCTACGACCGGCTCATCCTTGGGGACCTCGACGACGTCGACCTGACCGATCAGGCGGCGGCGCGCGCGTTCTTCGAACGCGCGCGCCCCCAGGTGGTCGTCCTCGCGGCCGCCAAGGTCGGCGGCATCGTGGCCAACTGGGAGCGGCCCTACGAGTTCATCGACGTCAATCTGGCGATCGAGCTGAACGTGGTCGGAGCGGCCTTCCGCGCCGGCGTCGAGAAGCTGATCTTTCTGGGCAGCTCGTGTATCTATCCGCGCGAAGCGCCTCAGCCGCTCAAAGAGGAGTACCTCCTCACGGGTCCGCTCGAGGAGACCAACCGGGCCTATGCGGTCGCCAAGATCGCC
>PMKK01000253.1 GCA_003157715.1 Actinomycetota bacterium | reverse complement strand
GTTGTCCGGATGCTGTCTGGCGCGACGTTCGAGAACCGTCCCGACCTCTGCCGCGACCTTGGCCGTCGTGCCGGCGGCAAACCGGCGCCGGTCGTCGGTGCGCCCCGCAGGCGCAGCGGGCGCGGCCGGCGACGCCGGGCGGTCGCGTGTCGCACCGTCGCCGCCCGTCTTCAGTTCGCCCGCGCCGGCTGTCTCCAGCTCGCCTGCCCCGGCCGTCTCCAGCTCGCCTGCCCCGGCAAGCGCGGCCAGCGTACCGGTGGCCTCGTCCGGCTCCAGGCCCACGGCGGCCAGATCGGCAGCCGCCACGCCGGCGAAGCCGCGATCGGCTGCCAGCAGCAGACAGGCCTGCTCGAGCTCGCCGGCAGAGACGGCGGCCAGAAAGGCAAGATGNNGCGGGGCGTCGCGTCGAGCACGACCCCACCGCCCACGGTCTGCCCGGGCGACAGCGAACGCAGGATGAAACGATCGTGTGGTTCGAGTGCGGCGAGCCCGTCGAGCCGCACGATCGTCAGCGCCTCTTCTCCGGCCCGCAGCTCGCGGCGATCGAGAAACGCGAGGTGCGCGAGATGCTGTGCGGTGCCGTGGTGCAGCCGCACGGTCTGTCCCGTCTTGAGCGAGCGCGCCGACGCCACGAGCCGCACCGACGCGGCGAAGGAGCGGCTCGGGGCATGGCGGCGGGCAGCCTCGGGACCGACCAGCCACACGCCACGCTCGAGCGTCGCGCGGTCGGCCCCGCGCAAACCCAGGGCCACGCGGCGGCCGGCGCTCGCGGCCTCGACTTCGCGCTCGTGCATCTGTACGGAGCGCACCGTCACCGACGTGCCCGAGGGCTGCGCGATCAGCCGATCGCCGGCGCGCACCGCGCCCCGCCAGAGCGTGCCGGTGACCACGGTGCCGATGCCCTTCAGGGTGAAGACCCGATCGACCGGCAGCCGCGCCGGTCCGCCGCGGCGTCCCGTCGTGGCCTCGCCGGCCACCCGCGCCAGGGCGTCTCGCAGCTCCGGCATGCCGCGACCGTCGCGCGCGCTGACCACGACGACCGGCGCTCCGGCATAGGGCGTCTCCGACAGGAATCGCGCGACGTCGTGGCGCGCCATCTCGAGCAGCTCGTCGTCGACCAGATCGGCTTTGGTGAGCGCCACGACGCCGCGCTCGACGCCCAGCAGCTCGATCACCGCGAGGTGCTCGACGGTCTGTGGCATGACGCCGTCGTCGGCGGCGACCACGAGCAGGAACAGATCGATGCCGCTGGCGCCGGCCACCATCGTGCGCACGAAGCGCTCGTGACCGGGCACGTCGACCACACTCAGACGCTGCCCGCCGGGGAGTTCGAGCTCGGCGTAGCCCAGCTCGATCGAGATGCCCCGCTCGCGCTCCTCACGCAGCCGGTCGGTATTGGTGCCGGTCAGGCACGTGACGAGAGCCGTCTTGCCGTGATCGATGTGCCCGGCCGTGCCGAGCGTCAGCGGCAGCTCGGTGACCCGGCGCCCAGCGTCGGGCGGAGCGGAAGCGGCCGGGTCACCCGGGTCGGGCGCGGACGAGTCGGTGCCAAGCGGATCGGGCGCAAGCAGATCGGGTGCGGGCTGGTCGGCCCCAACCGCATCGGGCGTGGGCGATACGAACGGATCGGGCGGATCGGCACCAACCGCATCGGGCGTGGGCGATACGAACGGATCGGGCGGGTCGGGCGCGGGACTGCCGGGCACGGCGCTCCTTTCAGTCAGAAGCGAGCGCCGCCCGCACGGCGGCCGCCAGATCGCCCACCTCGGCGTCGCGCACCGTCAGCATGTCGAGCAGCAGCCGCTCGCCATGGACATACCCGACCACCGCGGGCGAGCCGCGGCGCAGCCGCCGGGCGAACTCACCGGCATCACCGCCGGCCGGCGCCACCGCGACGGCGACGCTGGGCAGCTCGGCGACCGGCAGCGCCCCGGCGCCGGCACGGGCCACCGAGTCGACGATCTCACCCGTGCCGAGCGCCTCGCGCAGACGCGCGGCACGTTCGCCCAGCACGGCGCGCGACTGCGAGAGCGCCGCCAGCGTCGGCACGCGCTCGATCGCCCGCGCGGGATCGAGGTAGAGGCGCAGCAGGGCGTCGAGCGCCGCCAGGTTGAGCTTGTCGATACGCACCGCGCGCGCCAGTGGATGGACCCGCAGGCGGCCGATGGCCGCCGCCGTGCCGAGCGCCACGCCGGCCTGCGGCCCGCCCAGCAGCTTGTCGCCGCTGAAGGTCACGACGTCGACGCCCAGACGCAGCGACTCGCGCACCGAGGGCTCCTCGGCAAACAGCGGCAGATCGGCCAAAGCGCCGCTGCCCAGGTCGTCGATGACCAGCGCGCCGCGCTCGTGAGCGAAGCCCACGAGCGCGTCGATGGTCGGCTGCGCGGTGAAACCGACGATCCGATAGTTGCTCGCGTGCACGCGCAGCACGGCGCGCGTGGCCTCGCTCCAGGCGCCTTCGACGTCGCGCAGGTAGGTGCGGTTGGTCGTCCCGACCTCGACCAGCCGGGCGCCGCTTTCGGCGAGGATGTCGGGAATGCGAAACCCGTCGCCGATCTCGACGAGCTCGCCGCGCGAGACGATCACCTCGCCGTCGCGGCAGAGCGCCGTCAGCGCGAGCAGCACGGCCGCGGCGTTGTTGTTGACCACGAGGGCGTCTTCGGCGCCGGTCAGGGCGCACAGCGCGTCGACCACGTGGCGCTGCCGGCTGGCGCGCTCGCCCGTCTCGAGATCGACCTCGAGATCGGCGTACGAACCGGCCGCGACGGCGATCGCCGCGAGCGCTTCGGGCGGCAGCACCGAGCGCCCCAGGTTAGTGTGAGCCACGACGCCGGTCGCGTTGATCACGGACCGCAGCGACGGCGTGACCGCGGCCTCGACCAGTTTCTTGACCCAGGGCGCGAGGTGGGCCGGGGTGAGGGCGGCAGCGTCGCTCTGGCGGCCACCGTCGAGGATCTCGCGGCGCAGGCGTTCGATCAGCGTGCGCACGGCCCGCACGACGACCTCGCGCGGGTAGACGTCGGTCAGTTCCGCGACCGCCGGTTCGCGCAGCACCTGGTCGACGGCGGCCAGGCCGCGCAGGGCCTCGCCGCGCGCCCCGGCGCCGGGGCCGGGGCCGGCGCCATCCGCGCCCGATGACCGGCGCTCTCCGCTCACGGCAGCGTCACGGCGTTCACGGCAGCGTCACGGCGCTCAAAGCAGCGCCATCTCGCCGACCGGTCCGTGGACGACCTGGCCGATGGTCCAGCCGTCGGCGCCTCGTGCGACGAGCTCGGCGTGCAGCCGCTCGAGGGCCTCGGGCGCGACCGCGATGAGCAGCCCGCCGGAGGTCTGCGGATCGACCAGCGCGAGCGCGGCCGGTTCGTCGAGGGCGCGCCCGGTCACGTGCGAGACAAGGTAGTCGCGGTTGGCCCGCAGGCCGCCGGCATAGACGCCTTCGCCGATCAGGTCCGTGACCCCAAAACGCACAGGGACATCTTCGACGAACACCTCGGCCGCGGCGCCGCTGGCCTCGAGCATCTCGCGCAGGTGGCCGAGCAAGCCGAATCCGGTCACGTCGGTGCAGGCGTGAGCGCCCGCCGCTTTCATGGCTTCGGCGGCGGCCCTGTTCAGCGCGGCCGCGTCCTCGATCGCCGGCATCATCTCGTGCTCGGCGATCAGACCCCGCTTGAGCGCGGTGGCCAGCACGCCGATGCCGAGCCGCTTGGTCAGCACGAGCCGGTCGCCGGCGCGGGCGCCGGCATTGTAGACGATCTCGTCGAGGGCCGCGATGCCGGTGACGGCGAGCCCGTACTTGGGCTCGGCGTCGTCGATCGAATGGCCGCCGGCAAGGGTGGCGCCGGCCTCGGCGACCTTCTCGGCGCCGCCCCGCAGCACGTCGGCCAGCGTCTCGGGGCTGAGTCCCGAGGGCCAGGCCAGCAGGTTGAGCGCCGTCAGCGGCGCAGCGCCCATCGCATAGACGTCGGAGAGTGCGTTGGCGGCCGCGATCTGTCCGAACCAGAAGCCGCTGTCGACGACGGGCGTGAAGAAGTCGACCGTCTGCACAAGGCAGCGGCCGTCGCCTAAGTCGATCACGGCTGCGTCGTCACGGGTGTCGAGCAGGCGCGCGAACTCGGGAGTGGCGCGGGGCAGCGAAGCAAGCATGGCGTCCAGGTCACACGGACCCATCTTGGATGCTCAGCCGCTTTTGGCGGAATACTGTGTCAGTCTGATCTTGTCGGTCATGTGCCTAACGATATACGACCGGCAACGTCGGTGGGACCGCCGCGGCTTTCGACTCCGCCCGATGCAGGTACACTAGACTGCCGTGAACCGCAGATACCTCATCATCGACATCATCGCCGCCGTGATCGTCATCGGCGGCGTCGCGGGCGTCGCCTTCGTCGCCCTTGGGGGCAGCAAGGCGCCGGTCGCCACGCCGTTTCCGACCCAGGAGCTCAGCCAGTCGCCGACGCCGTCGGCGTCGGCGTCGAGCGCCGCCGCGCAGCTCGCCCTCGGTAACTGGCCGACCTACGGCTACGACCTCGCGCGCACGCGCTTCAACCCATCCATCAAGCTGCGCCCGCCCTACCGGGCGCGCTGGGAGTTCCACGCCCACGACCTGCTCGAGTTCCCGCCGTCGGTCTATCGCAACGAGCTCTACTTCTGCACCGGGCACGGCAAGGTCTTCTGTCTCGACGCCACCACCGGCAAGACTCTCTGGCGCTACCGCGTGAGGACCAAATTCGCCTCGACGCCGACGGTCGACGGGCAGATCGTCTACGTCACCTCGATCAGCGGCAGGCTGGTGGCCCTCGATCGCCTCACCGGACGGCCGCGCTGGCAGATCACCGGCCTCGGGGACATCGAGTCGTCGCCGCTGCTGTGGCGCGGCCGCGTCTTCTTCGGCTCGCTCAACGACACCATCTACGCGGTCAGCGTCAAGACCCACAGGATCGTCTGGCGCTACGTCACGGGCGGGCCGGTGAAGGGTTCGGTCTCCGAACTGAACGGACGCCTCGTCGTGGGCTCCTACGACGGCACGCTGTACTGTCTGGGCTACAACGGCGGCCTCGTGTGGCGCCACTCCACCGCTGGCCTGGCCTCCTCGAACCAGTTCTACGCGACACCGACGCTGGCCTACGGCACAGCCTACGTCGGCGGCACCAACGGCAGCATCTACGCCTTCGACCTGACCAACGGCGGCCTGCGCTGGTCGTTCGCCACGAGCGGCTACGTCTACTCGTCGCCGGCGCTCTGGCGCAACCTCGTCTTCGAGGGCAGCTACGACGGTACCTTCTACGCCCTGAATGCAGCCTCGGGCCGGCTCGTCTGGCGCTTCTCGGCCGGAGCGGCCGTCTCAGGCTCGCCGACCGTCCTCGACGGCGTCGTCTACCTGTCGAGCTTCGCGCACCACACCTGGGGCCTCGACGCACGCACCGGCCGCGTCGTGTGGCGCTTCAACGACGGCAGGTACTCGCCGGTCACCGCCGACCGTCACACCGTGTACCTGAACGGCGCCAGCACCCTGTACGCCCTCGTGCCGAAGAAGAAGTAGTAGTCTTCAGCCAGAGGCGGCGTCGCTACTGCGGCGACGGCGCTCACGGCAGCCCGAGCAGCTCCGGCAACTCCTCGAGCGAGCCGATCACCGGCTCCGGCCCGCGGTTACCGGCCGTCCGGCGCCGGTCGCGGTCGAGCAGCACGGCACCGGCCAGCCCCGCCGCTCGCGCGCCCTCGATGTCGTCGCCGTAGGAATCGCCGACCATGATCGTCTCGGCGGCGGCCGCGCCAACGGCTTCGAGCGCCGCCGCGAAGATCTCGGGCGCCGGCTTGAAGAGACCGATCTCGGAGCTCGTCACGGCCCTGTCGACCAGCTCGCCGAGAGAGAACGACTCGAGCACCTCACCGAGGTCGCGGTTGGTGTTCGAGACGAGCCCGATGGCGAGGCCCGCCACTCGCAGGCGCTCGAGACAGGGCTTCACGTCGTCGTAGAGCGAGAAGTTCTCGCAGCGGCTCCACTCGCCGACGATGGCGGCCGCGCAGCGAGCGACCGGTCCGGGCTCGCCGCCGCCCATGCCCGTGACGATCGCCTCGGCGATGATCTCGTAGAGCGCGTCGTCGTGGGCGTTGCCGCGACCCGCGCGACGAGCCTTTACGGCCGCCGCGGCACCGCGCTCCGCGGCGTCCCAGCGGCCCGGGTCGAGACTGAGACCGAAGCGGGCGCCCGTCGCCCGGTAGCCCTCGGCGCTGAACAGCGCGCTGGGTCGCAGCACGGTGAAATCGACATCGAACAGGACGGCGCGCAGCCCGGCGCCGGCGGCCGGCCATGGCGTGCCGGCGGCCGACCAGGGAGTGCCGACGCGACGGACTTCAGTGTCAGGCACGCGCGGCAAAGGTCTCGGCGGCGTGGTAGGAGGAGCGCACCAGCGGGCCCGCCACGACCCGCAGGCCGAGACGCTCGCCCAGCGGCACCAGGGCGGCGAACTCGTCGGGCGGCACGTAGCGCGCGACCGGCAGGCAGCCGTCGTGGGGGCGCAGGTACTGGCCCACGGTGACCACGTCGACACCGGCCGCCGCGCAGTCGGCAAGCACCGCGGCCACCTCGCCGGCGCTCTCCCCGAGGCCGAGCATGAGGCCGGTCTTGACCAGCGCCGGGCCGGCCGCGCCCTTGCTTCGCGCGGCCGCGCCGAGCAGTTCGAGCGAGCGGCCGTAGCCGGCGCCGGAGCGCACCTCGCCGTACAGGCGGGGCACCGTCTCGAGGTTGTGGTTGAGCACGCTGGGCCGCGCGGCGAGCACGACCGTCAGGGCATCTGGCGCACCCCCGAAGTCGGGCACGAGGACCTCGATGCCCGCGGCCGGCAAAGCTTCGCGGACGCCTCGCACGGTGGCCGCGTACTGGGCGGCGCCGCCGTCGGACAGATCGTCGCGCGTGACGCTGGTAACGACGACATGCGAGAGGCCGAGCCGCCGCGCCGCCGCGGCCACCCGACGCGGCTCGCCGGCATCGACCGTCGCGGGGAGGGCCGGCGAGCGCCCGATGGCGCAGAAACCGCAGGTCCGCGTGCACGCGTCGCCCAGAATGAGAAAGGTCGCCGTGCCGGCGGCGAAGCACTCCCCGCGGTTGGGGCAGCGCGCCGAGTCGCAGACCGTGTGCAAGGCGAGCTCGGCGAGCAGTCCCGCGGTGGCCCGAAACGGCGCCGCGTCCGGCACTTTCACGCGCAGCCAGGCCGGTTTGCGACCGGCGGCGGCGCGGCGCGCGGTGGCCGCGGTGGGCGTGGCGGCGGCGGTCGCGGCGGCGGCAGTGCGCGCGTCGCCGGCAGCGGTGGCGTCGCCGGCAGCGGTGGCGTCGCCGGCAGCGGTGCCGTCGCCGACAGCGGTGGCGTCGCCGACAGTGCGCGCATCGCCGGCAGTGAGCGCCATCACAGCGTGTGGAGGCCGCGCCCGAGAGCGCCCAGGGCGGCTTCGCCGACCCCTTCGGCCAGGGTCGGGTGGGCGTGGATCGTCGCGGCCACGTCGTCGAGCGTCAAACCAGCCTGCGCCGCCAGCACCAGCTCGTGGACCAGCTCGGTCACGTGCGGGCCGACCAGGCTGGCGCCGATCACGCGGCGATCGTCGGCGCGCGCGACGATGCGGATATAGCCGTCGCTCTCGCCTTCGATCACTGCCTTGGAGTTTCCGTTGAACCGTACCTGCGCGACCGTGACGGCCAGATCCTCTGCCTTGGCCTGGTCTTCGCTCGTGCCGAAGCTGGCCACCTCGGGGTGGCTGAAGATGCAGCTGGGCACGAAGCGCCGGTCGACCGCGCCGCGCCCGTCCGAGACCGCGTTCTCTGCCGCCACCGCGCCCTGCTCGTAGGCCCAGTGGGCAAGCAGCGGCGGACCGCAGACGTCGCCGGCGGCGAACACGCCGTCGAGCGAGGTGCGCTGCGTGTCGTCGGTGACCACGAAGCCGCGCCCGTCGATGGCGAGCCCAGCCTCCTCGTAGCCCAGGCCGCGGCTGACCGGCGAGCGCCCGACGCAGACCAGCACCAGGGCGGCCTCGACCACCGAGCCGTCGGCGAGAGCCAGGCGCACGGCATCGGGCGACGCCAGATCGAGGCGCTCGACGCGGGCCTTCAGCCTGCTCTCGACGCCGGCCTTGCGGAAGGCCTGGGTCAGCGCCGCGGCCGCGCGGCGATCTTCGCCGGGCAGGAGCTGGGCGAGCATCTCGACGACCGTCACCCGCACGCCGAGCGCCGCGAAGATCGAGGCGAGCTCACAGCCGATCACCCCGCCGCCGACGATCGCCAGGCTTTCGGGCAGAACGTCCATGGCCAGCAGCCCGTCGCTCGTGACGACCCGCGGGTCGTCGACCTCGAACAGCGGCGGCATGGTCGGTTCGGAGCCGGTCGCGACGATCACGGCGTCGCCGGTCACCTCGACCTCGCCAGCGTCGCTCTCGCCGCGGCGATCGCCTTCGCCGCTACCTTCGCCGTGGCCGTCGGCCTCGCTCTGGCCGCGGCCCTCGCCATGGTCGTCGCCGCCCGCGGAGACGCGAACCGCGCGGGCGGAGACCAGGCGTCCGCGGCCGGCGATCAGCTCGACCTTGCGCGCCGCGAGCAGGTGTTCCACGCCGCCGCGCAGTTGCTCGGTCACGGCCTGCCGGCGAGCCACCAGGGCGGCCATGTCGACACGGGGCGTCCCGGTGAGGATGCCGAAGTCGGCATTGGTGCGCGCCGCCCGCAGGCGTTCGGCGGCGGCGACCATGGCCTTGGTCGGAATACAACCGCGGTTCAGGCAGGTGCCGCCGATCTCGCGCGCTTCGACGAGCGCGACGCCGGCTCCCAGTTGCGCGGCCCGCAGGGCGGCCACATAGCCGGCCGGCCCGCCGCCCAGAATGACGATCTTCTTCGTCAAGTCAGTCCTCCGGCAGGCGGCTGTGACGGTCCCGACGCGTGCGGATCACGACTGCGGCAGCCGACTGGGCAGCACCGCGAGAATGAGCAGCGCGAGCCACGAGAACACCAAACCGAGCAGAACCCAGAGCCAGCCTGGCTTGTACCCCTTGCCCGCCGCGACCTTGCCGCAGAGTAATGCCGGCAGTACGTAAAACAGCGCCAGGAGCAGGAGCTCCGGCAGACCTATGTTCGGCATCTCTCTCCTTCGGTTCGGACGCAGTACGCTTGGGCGCCGCGAGACAAGCCCACTCTACGCCTCGACGCTGCCTTGCAGGTGCGTGAGAAAGGCGCTCCAGAGCGCCGCGCCGTCGGGTGCAAGACCGCTCGCGGCGAGGCCGTCGGCGCGCCAGAGCTCGCCGGTCGCCGCTTCGATCGCCGCCACAAGCCCAGCCGGCGGACGGCGTTCGAGAACGCTGCCGTGGACGAGGAGGCGATCGCCGTGGCGCACCTGCGCGACCGCGACGGCCTTGGCTCCGGCTACCAGCAGGTCGTGCCGCAGGGCCGAGGAGAAGCACAGCGCCGAGCGCGCATAGGGTTCGTCGCGGACCGCGTCGAGCCGCGCGCCGGCCTCGGTCAGCGCCGCCGCCATGGCGTCGCGCACCACGGCGTAGCCCGCGTGGGTGCCGTACGGCAGCAGGCCGGCCGGCACGGCCACGGCAAACGACCACTCGAAGCCGTCGCCATGCAGCACGAGGCGTCCGCCGCTGGGCCGCCGCACCACGTCGATGCCGGCGGCCGCGAACACCGCGCACGCCTCCGGCCGCAACTCCGGCTGGAACTTGCCCAGCGACACGGCCGGCGGCGACCACAGGTAGCGTCTCGCCGTCAGGACGGCGACCTCGTCGAGCAGCCGGGCGTCGCGAGCCATCTGTTCGGCGCCGGCGGCACGAAGGAGCGGCAGTTCGATCAGGGCGGCAGGGGTCGGCGACTGCACCGTCGCCGCACCGGCAGCCGGCGGGGCGACGCCGATCGCGGCGTCCCGCGGAGACGTCGGCGCAGCGACGGTCACGCCGGGCCCACCGCGGCGGCGTCCGCGGGCGCGTCGTCGTCCGGGAATCTCTGCCTGAGCACGGGATGGCGCGCCGCCCGGACCTCGTCGAGCCGCTTGACCGGCATGGTGTGAGGCGCCGTGCGCAGCAGCTCGGGGTCGGTGCGAGCCTCGCCGGCCACCGCCCGCAGCGCGGCCACGAAGGCGTCGAGGTCGTCTTTGGACTCGGTCTCGGTCGGCTCCATCATCAGGGCTTCTTTGACGATCAGCGGGAAGTAGGTCGTCGGCGGGTGGACGCCGTAGTCGAGTAGCCGCTTGGCCACGTCGAGCGCTCGCACGCCGTACTGCCGAAGGGGCTCGGCCGAGACCACGAACTCGTGCATGACCGGCCGCTCGTAGGGCACGTCGAAGAGGTCACGGACGCCGGCCGCGACATAGGTCGCGTTGAGCACCGCCGCGTCGCTCACCTCGCGCAGGCCGTCGGCGCCGAGGGCACGGATGTAGGCATAGGCCCGCACCAGCACGCCGAAGTTGCCGTAGAAGGAGCGCACCTTGCCGATCGATTTGGGGCGGTCGTAGTCGAGGGTGTAGTGGTGCACGCCGGTCTTGGTCAGCACGGGCGTCGGCAGGTACGGCTCGAGGATGTCGCGCACGACCACCGGGCCGGCGCCCGGCCCGCCGCCGCCGTGAGGCGTCGAGAACGTCTTGTGGGTGTTCAGATGGACGATGTCGAAGCCCATGTCGCCGGGCCGCGAGTGGCCCAGCACGGCGTTGGAGTTGGCGCCGTCGTAGTAGAGCAGCCCGCCGGCGTCGTGCACCAGGCGGGCGACCTCGACGATGTCGGTCTCGAACAGGCCCAGCGTGTTGGGGTTGGTGAGCATGAGGCAGGCGACGTCGCCGGCGTGTTCGGCGAGCACGCCGCGAAGCGCGTCGACGTCGACGCCGCCGCGCGCGTCGCTCGGCAGCGTGACCGGCCGGTAGCCGGCCATCGCCACCGATGCCGGATTGGTGCCGTGGGCGGTGTCGGGGATGAGCACGACGCGCGGCTCACGCCCGTGGTCTTCGTGATAGGCGCGCGTCAGCAGCAGACCGGTGAGCTCGCCGTGAGCGCCGGCCGCGGGCTGCAGCGTCGTGCGCGAAAGGCCGGCGATCTCGGCCAGCCAGCGGCCCAGCGTGTCCATGAGCTCCAGCGCGCCCTGGACCAGGTCCTCGGGCTCGTAGGGATGCAGATCGCGCAGACCCTCGAGCGCGGCCACGCGATCGTCGATCTTGGGGTTGTATTTCATCGTGCACGAGCCCAGCGGGTAGGTCCCGTTCTCGACGCCGTAGTCGCGCGACGAGAGTTCGGTGAAATGGCGCAGCAGGTCGATCTCGGCGATCTCGGGCAGGCGCGCCGGCCGCTCCCGCAGGGCGACCCCCGCGAACAGCTCGTCGAGAGCGGCCTTGGGCACGCCGGTCGCCGGCAGGCTGTAGGCGCGCCGCCCGGCGCGCGACTTCTCGTAGATGGTGCGCACGTCAGCCAAGGTGGAGTCTCACCTCCTCGACGAAGGCGTCGATCTCGGCGCGCGTGCGGCGCTCGCTCACGGCGAGCAGCAGGACGTGGTCGAGCTCGGGCCTGAAGCGGCCCAGGTCGAGGCCGGCGAGGTAGCCGTGCTCGGCGAGCGCGGCCGTGAGCTCGCCGGCCGCGACGGGCAGCCGCACGGCGAACTCGCGCACCACCGGCCCGCGCGTGTAAGGCTCGACACCCGGCAGGGCGAGCAGCCGCCCGCGCAGGTAGGCGGCGCCGCGCGCGAGCTGCAAGCCGAGGGCCGGCAGGCCCTCTTTGCCGAGCCACGACAGGTAGACCAGCCCGGCCAGGGCGTTCAGGGCGTGGTTGGAGCAGATGTTCGAGGTCGCGCTGCCGCGGCGGATGTGCTGCTCGCGAGTCTGCAGCGTGAGCACGAAGCCGCGCCTGCCGTCGGCATCGACCGTCTCGCCGACGATGCGCCCGGGCATGCGCCGCGTAAGCTCCCGGCGCGCCGCGAAGAAGCCGAAGCCGGGCCCGCCGAAGCTCTGGTAGCCGCCGAGCGACTGGCCTTCGCCGACGGCGATGTCGGCGCCCTCCTGGCCCGGCGAGGCCAGGATGCCGAGCGCGAGCGGGTCGGCGACCACGATCAGCAGCGCGCCCGCCTCGTGGGCCACGGCGGCGATGGCGGCCACGTCCTCGATGGCGCCGAAGAAGCTCGGCTGGCTCACCACGACGGCGGCCGTCGTGGCATCGACGACGGCGCGCAGCGCCGCCACGTCGGTGTGGCCGCCGTCGTCGCTCGGCACTACCAGCGGTGCCGGGCCGAGCCCGTGGGTCTCGGTGGCCAGCACCTGCACGTACTCCGGGTGGACACCACCCGAGACGACCACGCCGCCCTTCGGCCGGCCGCCGTGGGCGCCCGCCAGAATGACCGCCTCGGCCAGCGCCGTGGCGCNNTCGTCACGGCGTCGACGACGGCCGGCACGTAGGTGTCGTAGATGCCGCCACCCAGAAACGAGACCAGCGATCCGGCGGGCCGGTTACGCCCGGCAAGCACGGTGAGCTCGCGCAGCACGTCGGCTTCGGCGGCCGGTCCGGGCAAGTCGAGCCGGCCGGCGAACCGCACCTCGGGAGGGATACTCTCGAACAGCTCGTCGAGCGTGGAGACGCCGACGGCCGCGAGCATCTCCCGCACGTCCTGGTCTGAGTGGGGCACGAACCTCAAGGCTACGAGCCTGCCGTGGCGAGGAACTCCCGATAGGCGGCGGCGTCCATGAGGCCGTCGAGCTCGGACGGCTCGGACAGCCGCACGCGGATCAGCCAGCCCTTGCCGTAGGGCTCGGCGTTGACGAGTGCCGGTTCGGCGACCAGAGCGTCGTTTGCCGCCACGACCTCGCCGCCCACCGGCGCGTAGATCTCGGCGACCGACTTGACCGACTCGAGCTCGCCGTACGGCTGGCCCGCGCCGACCGCCGTGCCGACGTCGGGCAGGCTCGCGTAGACCATGTCGCCGAGCGCGTCCTGCGCCCACCAGGTGATCCCGAACGTCGCCTCGCCGCCTTCGACCCGGACCCAGTCGTGCTCCTTGAAGTACTTGAGTTCCTCGGGGTAGCTCTCCTCCGCCATCGTCCCTCCATAGTCGGAGGTGACGGTCAGACGAAGGCGCCGCGTCGCGCGCTGGCTCGTGCCGCGCTCCCGTGCACCCGTCACCTCGTTGAACTTCCGCGACAGGTCATCGTGGTGACCCTGTCGTCGGTGCGAGATCTGGCAAGAGACGATCGCGCTCTTCAGGGGCCCGTCCGGTCGCGTTCCTTTGGCCTGAGAGATTCGGCGGATCCGCCCGCCTTGCCCCTTCGGCGCCCGCCCGGACACCTGGTGTCCGCGAGCTCTCGCGCGACCTTCGCTCGAGCATGGTAACAATTGCCGCAATGGAGCCTAGAGTAACACGCCTCGAAACGGCGTGAAACGCGCGGTCCAGGGACTGAACGGCGTGGGGTCGGACAGCGGCGTGCGATGATGCGAGCGTACGTTACGGCAAGCCCGCGCCGCCACGAAGCGTGAGCCGCAAGGAGGGATCGGCATGAGCGAAGAGCACCTGCCCAACGTCTACCTGAAGTTTCGCGACGGTTTCCCGGCCGTAGCGGCTGCCCTGGACGGGCTCGGAGAGGCGGTCGACGGCGCCGGTCCGCTCGACGAGCGCACCGCCCGGCTGATCAAGCTCGGCCTGGCGATCGGCGCCTCAGCCGAGGGGGCCGTACGCTCCAACGCGCGCAAGGCGCTCGCGGCGGGCGCGACCGCCGACGAGATCCGCCATGCCGCCCTGCTGGGCGTCACCACCTGCGGGTTCCCGGCCGCCATCGCCGGTTTCGGCTGGATCGACGAGGTGTTGAAGCCCCAGTGACGCCGCTGCGGCCGGGGCCACATCGGTCGCCGGCGCGGCGGTCACGGAGCTTCCGGGCAGAAGCGACCGCGCGGGAGAGGCTTGAATGGAGGCCGCGGCACTGAAGACCACTGACTACATCGGCCGCTTCGTCGAGATCCGGATCGATCGCCCTCTGGGATCTGTCCACCCGGACCACGGTTTCGAGTACCCGGTCAACTACGGATTCGTTCCTGGCACGTCATCCGCCGACGGCGAAGAGCTCGATGCCTACGTCTTGGGAGTCGCCACGCCCGTTTCGACCTTCGCCGGGCGGTGTGTCGCCGTCATTCGCCGGCGCGATGAGGCCGACGACAAGCTGGTCGTGGTGCCGGATGGTGCTGAGGTCTCCGACTCCGACATTCGGCGGCTCACCCGTTTTCAGGAACGGCACTTCACCTCTGACATCCTCAGAGAGTGAAAGAGGTTGAGGGTCGCGGGTAGACGGTCGCGGGTTGACGGCCGCGCGCGTCGGCGGCGGCGGCGCAGGCAGTTCGGCGGAGCCGGTTCAGCCGGCCGCCGTCCCCGGATCTGCCGCGTACTCCTCTTCGCTGACGCGACGGACCAGGATCATGGACCTCATGTAGCGAGCCGGCTTGACGTGGCGGGGATCGAGCTTCTCGTCGCATTCGCGGAAGTAGACGTGCTCGCGTTCGACGACCCTGAACGGCGTGAGCGTGCCGGCCCAGGCAAACGCCTGCTCCTCAGTGTCGCCGGTGACGTTCCGCGGCAAAAGAAGCAGGTCCCCGACTTGCGGGAGAGGCGGCGCGGGAGGCAGGAACTCCAGCGGTCCTTCGAAGTTGAAGGGCGGACGCCCGTGACCCGGCTCCAGCAACCACACCTCGACGACTTCGCTGTAGTTACCCTGACTCGGCATTCCCGCCTCCCCTTTGAGACATGCAGGCATCGGCCAGAGCAGGCAACGAGACGCCCGGACGCCTTCCGCCACTGTCGAGGGACGACCGCCACGGTCTTGGGGCAACGGCGGGCGGCGAGCCGTGGATCGGGCCTGCCACGGGGGCTCTGGTGGGCGCACCTGGATTCGAACCAGGGACCTCGTCCTTATCAGAGACGCGCTCTAACCAACTGAGCTATGCGCCCACGGACCGCCGAGTCTAGGGGGGCCCGCCGGGCGCTGTCAAGCCGTCGCGGGGGGCCGCCGAAGGCGGCTCCCCGCCGCCCGGAGCGGCCTCGCCGCCGCCCTCGCCGNNCCCCCCCCCCGCCGCCCGGGCCGGTCTCGCCGGCGGCCCCGCAGCCGCCCTCGCCGCCCGCCCTGTGCGCCCGCCCAGATCGCCCCTCGCGCTGATCCCGGCCGGCCCACTCTGGCGGCCTTCAACGCACTCCGCGCCGGCCCGCCGCGCGGGCCGCGTAAGCACGAGCGGCGACACCGGCCCGCAACGCCCGCGG
>PMKK01000037.1 GCA_003157715.1 Actinomycetota bacterium | reverse complement strand
CGACGGCTGGATCGAGAACTGGAAATGAATGGCGTCGACGTTGCCCGCCGTGCCGGAGTAGTTGGTGTTGCGGACCATGAGCAGATCCTGGCTTGCCACCCAGTGGCCGAGCACGTAGGGACCGGTGCCCAGCGGGTGACGACCGACCTGAGTGCCCCACTTGGCGACCCATTCCCTGGCCACCGGCGCACTGAAGGGCATCTCCATGATCGACAGGAAGTCGGCGATCGGCTTTTCGAGGTCGACCTCGAGGGTGTACTTGCCGGTCGCCTTGTAGCCCGTGATGGTCTTGGCTTTGCCGTTCAGAAAGGCCTGCAGGCCGACGATGCCGGTGTAGTAGCCCTTGGCGGGCGCCGTGGGCAGGCTCATCATGCGCTGGAAGCTGTAGATGAAGTCCTTTGCCGTCACCTCGCGGCTGACCGGCGGAGCGAACTTGATGCCCGGCCGGATGTGGAAGATGTAGGTCTTGCCGCCGTTCGTGATGCCACCGTTGGCGACGCTCGGCACCTCGGTCGCCATGTCGGTGATGATCTTGGTGCCGGCGGCACCCGGAGCGCTCGTGTAGTTCAGCAGGTTGCCGAAGATGCAGTGCTCCATGGCCCAGCCGTTGCCTTCGAAGTCGATCGCCGGGTCGAGTGTCTGCGGCTCGCCCTGATAGGTCACGACCAGCGTGCCGCCGCGTTGCGGCGTGCCGGACGTACTCGTGTTCGAACTGCTGCCGCCGCTGCTCCCTGAACCGCCGCACGCCGACAGGGCGACGACGAAAGCCACGAGCAACACAAGACACCCGGCGGCGTAACGCCCCGGCCCTGACCGCGGCAAGCCGATCCCACTCATTGAAGGCTCCTTTTTTGTCCCCTCCGGCCCCTCACGACCGGTGTGCTAACGTTAGCATAAGGCTTGCAACCATGACCGCTACAGGAGGGCTGGCCGCTATGCGACCGACCGACGACGAGCTGATCCAGCTGCTCTGCGACCTCATCGCCATCGACTCGACCAACCCCGGTCTGGCGCCGGGGGCGGCGGGCGAGGAGGCGCTCGTGACCTTCCTCGCCCGCCGCCTCACGGCCGCCGGCCTCGAGGTCGACGTCTGGGAGCCGCGTCCCGGGCGGCCCAACATCGTCGCCACGCTGCCCGGATACGGACGCGCCGCGACGGGCGGCGCCGCGACGGCCGGCGCCGTCACGGCGGGCGACGTCCTTTCCGGCCAGGCGTCCGGCCAGGCGTCCGTCGAAAAGGCCGCCGGCGACGAGGCCCCCAGTCTCATGCTGGTCGGCCACCTCGACGTGGTCGGCGCGCCGCCCGAGCTGTTCACGCCGCAGATCCGCGACGGCCGCCTCTACGGGCGCGGCAGCAACGACATGAAAGCCGGTCTGGCGGCCGCCGTCGTCACCGCGGAACGCCTCGCCGCCGAGGCGCGCGCGGCCGGCGGCAGGTCGCCGCTGCGCGGCGATTTGCTCGTCGCGGGCTGTGCCGACGAGGAGTGGGAGAGTTTCGGCGCCGAGTCCCTCGTCACGCGCTATCACCCCGCCGCCGCGATCCTGCCTGAGCGCACCGACTTCGACGTCACGGTCGAACACGGCGGCTTCACCTGGTTCGAGCTCGAGAGCAAGGGCGTCGAGGCGGCCGGCGCCGAACCCGAGAAAGGCGTCGACGCCATTGCCCTGCTGGGCCCGCTGCTGGCCGGCATCGCGAGCCTCGACCGCGAGCTCGACGCCCGGCCGCACGCCTCGTACGGTCGCGGTTCGATCCACGCCGCGACGATCGCCGGCGGTACCCAGCTGCCGGCCTACCCCGGCTTTTGCCGGCTGGGCATAGAGCGCTGCCTGATCGCCGGCGAATCGGTCGCCCAGTCCTGTGCCGAGATCGAGACCCTGCTGGCGGCCGCGCGCGCCGCCGACGGGCGCTTCGCGGCGAGCAACCACCTGGTCGTCGGCCGCGAGCCCGTGGCGCTGTCGCGCGACGACCCGGTCGTGCTGGCCCTGGTCGCGGCCGCGGCCGCCGAGCTCGACCGTCCCCCACGCGTGCGCGGCGACATCGGCTGGGCTGACTCGGGCATCTTCGCCGAAGCCGGCATTCCCTGTGCCCAGTTCGGTCCCATCGGCGACGGCGAGCACACCGCCGGCGAGTGGGTCGACGTGGAGTCGGTCAAGCTCGTGGCTCGCGTACTCGAGACCGCCGTCCGGCGCTACTGCGCCTGATGGGATACCGGCCGGCGCACGGCAGCCCTGATCGCACGACGGCGCTGATCGTCTGCGCTGATCGCATGACGGCGGCGACCGCATGACGGCGCTGATCGCATGACGGCGACGACCGCATGACGGCGGCGACCGCACGACGAGGATGAGCGCATGATCCGTGCCGTCACGCTCGATTTCTGGAACACCCTCATGGACGACTTCCACCCGCCCTCGCGCCAGGAGCTGCGCGCCCAGCGGCTGCTCGAGATCGTGGGCCCGCACGGGTACGCGCCCGACGAGTACGAGATCGAGGCCGCCTTCGCCAAATCCTGGGAGCACTTCGACAACCTCTGGTACAAGAAGTCGCGCACGCCCACGACCGCCGAGTCGACGGCCGTCATACTGCGCGCCCTGCGTATCAAGCTGCCCGACGAGTCTCGCCGGCGCGTCGTCACCATGCTCGAGGAGATCATCCTCGAGCGCCCACCGCGGCTGGTGGACGGCGTGGCGGAGACCCTGCCTCTGCTGGCCGAGCGGTACGCTCTCGCCGTGGTCTGCGACGCCGCCATGACGCCGGGCCGAGTCTTGCGCCGGGTGCTCGCCCTGCACGGCCTCGAACAGTGGTTCGACGCCTTCTTCTTCTCAGACGAGCACAACTGGTCGAAACCCGACCGGCGGGCGTTCCTGACACCGCTCACGGCCCTGGGGGTGGCACCCGGTGAGGCCGTCCACGTCGGCGACATCCAGCGCACCGACATCGCCGGCGCCCAGGCGGCCGGTCTGCGGGCCGTCCACTTCGTCGGCGTCAACTCGTCCGACCTGCCGGTCTCCAGCGCCGAAGCCGTCGTGACCCGGTTCGGCGAGCTGCCGGCGACCATCGCGAGCCTCGACTGACGATCGCGCGGTGAGCCGGCCGGTAGCCGTGGCGTCGTGAGCCATCCGATCTCCGTAGCCGCCTGGGGCTGGCTCACTTGCGCCGTCGTGCTCGCCTGCGCGCTCGCGGCGGTCGTGGCCGGACACCAACGGCTGCGAGACGATCCGGCCCGGCTGCCCCACTGGTGGTGGGCGCTGGGTCTGCTCGTCGCGGCGCCGCTCGCGGTCTTCATCGTGGTCGCCGGCATCGTGGTGCGCGGCACACCAGCCTGGGACACGACGATCCTTCACACGGTCGCCCGCCACCAGGGCCACCTCGTGGCCGTGGAGACGATCAGTGCCTTCGGCAGCGTGCAGACGGTGCTCGTGCTGCTCGCCGTGACGCTCGCCCTGCTGCTGGGCGCCCGGTTGAACAGGCAGGCGGCCTTCGTTGCCACCGCCACGCTGGCGAGCATGGCGGCCAGCGGCATCATGAAGGTGGTGGTGTCGCGCCCGCGGCCCGAGGTGGTGCGCCAGGCACCGGGGAGCTGGTCGTTTCCGAGCGGCCACACGATGAGCGCCACCGGCTTCGCCGTGGCGCTCGCCATCGTTCTCTGGCCCACGCGCTGGCGCTGGCCGGTGCTCACCGTGGCGGTCGTCTATGCCGTCGGCATCGGGCTTTCGCGGGTGTATCTTGCTGTCCACTACCCCTCCGACGTGCTGGGCGGCTGGTCGCTGTCGCTCGCCGTGGTGGGTCTGGTATGGCTCGTGGTCTGGGAGCGGCTCGACGCGCGCCCGCCCACGCGAAGACCCGACAAGACAAGGAGCTCGAGATGACAAGCGAGAAGGACACGGCGGTCGCCGACTCCACGGTGAGCGAGCTCGCTGCCTGGTGCGAGCGCGCGCTCGAGCTCGGCGCCGAAGCGGCCCGGCCGCTCGCGCCACAGCTCGTGGTGACGGCCGACTGGGTGCGACTCAAGTGCCAGTTCGGCTGCGACGGCTACGGGTCCTGTCGCACCTGCCCGCCGCACTCGCCCGCGCCCGAACAGACCCGCCGGCTGCTGAACGGCTTCTCACGGGCCATCCTCCTGCGCGTCGGGCCGCATACCGGCGCCTCCGGTGGGTACTCCGGGACGCTGCGCAAAGCGGCCGCCGGCCTCGAACGCGAGCTGTTCCTCGCCGGCCACTACAAAGCGTGGGCCATGGGCAACGGGCCGTGCGAGATCTGCGCGACCTGCGACACCGCGACGCCCTGCGTCGACCCGGAGCACGCCCGGCCGTCCATGGAGGCCTGCGGCATCGACGTGTTCGCCACGGTGCGCAACGCCGGCTGGGAGATCGAGGTCGTGGCCGACCGCGAGGATCGGTACCGGTTCTTCGCGCTGGTGCTGGTCGACTGAGGTTCTAGAGCATGGCCGCGGCGGCGGCCAGCCTGCCGGCCGCTTCGTTGCGGCCGAGCGCCCAGAGCGACTCGAAGAGCCCGGGGGTCACCGACTGCCCGCTCATGCCCAGGCGCAGCGCCGCGAACACGGCCTTGGGCTTGGCGGCGAGCTCTTGCGGAAGGGCGCGCACGGCGGCCTCGACCGATTCGAGGTCGAAGCGCTCGAGGCCGGCCAGCCGCACCGAGGCCGCCAGCAGGATGGCCTGCGCGTCGGGGATGGCGGCCAGTTTCTCGTGCGCCTCGCCGGCGATGACGAGCGGCGTGAACAGCCAGCCGGCGAGCCGGATGAAGTCGGCCAGCACTTCGATCTTTTCCTGCGCGAGCGGCGCCGCCAGGGCGGTGAGACGCTCCTGCTCGTCGCCGGGTGGCAGCGGCGCGAAGGTGCCGGCCTCGACGGCTTCGCTGAGCGCGACGTCGCCCTGCTCGGCGAGCGCCCTGAGCGCCGGCGGCTGGCCGTAAAAGCCGACCCGCGTGAGGTAGGCCTGCACGCGGGCGGCCAGGTCGGCCGGCGCCATGGCGCGCAGAAAGCGGCCGTTCATCCAGCGCAGCTTCTCGGGGTCGAAGATGCTGGCGCTCGTACCCAGACTCTCGACGTCGAGGTGGGCGACGAGGTCGGCGAGGCTCCAGGTGATCATCGACTCGTCGAACTCGGTCGACAGAAAGCAGAGGTAGTTGCGCACCACCTCGACCAGAAAGCCGCGCGCGGTGAGCTGCTCGAGGTTGGTGGCGCCGTGGCGCTTGGAGAGCTTCTTGCGGTCGGTGCCGAACAGCAGCGGCATGTGCAGAAAGTGCGGTGTCGGCACGCCCAGCGCCTCGTAGATGAGCACCTGTTTGGGAGTGTTCGAGAGGTGGTCGTCGCCCCGGATGATGTGGCTTACCGCCATCGTCACGTCGTCGACGACCACCGCCAGGTTGTAGGTGACGGTGCCGTCGGAGCGCTGCACGATGAAGTCGCCGATGGTCTCGTTGGCCACCTCGACGGGGCCGCGCAGGATGTCGTCGAAGACCGTCGCGCCGGGGCGCACCCTGAAGCGCAGCGTCCAGGGCTCGCCGGCCGCCTTGCGGGCCTCGACCTCGCCGGGAGTCAGGTCGCGACAGGCACCGCTGTAGACCCAGTCGCGCTTGCCGGCCTGGGCCGCCCGGCGCTCGGCCTCGAGCTGCTCGGGCGTGTGGAAGCAGGTGTAGAGATGGCCCGAGGCCAGCAGCCTGTCGATGTGCTCGCGGTAGATGTCCTGGCGCTCGGTCTGACGGTAGGGGCCGTGCGGGCCGGGCTTGCCGGGGCCTTCGTCCCAGTCGAGCTCCATCTCGCGCAGCGAGCGCAGGATCTGGGCGATCGCCTCGTCGGTGGAGCGCGAGGCGTCGGTGTCTTCGATACGCAGCAGAAACGCGCCGCCGCGACGGCGGGCGAAGATGTAGTTGTAGAGCGCGGTGCGCGCGCCACCCAGATGCAGGTAGCCGGTGGGAGACGGTGCGAAGCGAACGCGGACGGGCTCAGTCATCGTGATCATCATATCCCACGGCAACGCGCTGCCGACTCGCCGGCGCGGGTACGTAGGTACGGTTCGCCGGCGCGGGTACGTAGAGCCGACGGATCGCCGGCGCGCCGCGGACCCGTCGCCGCCGGTCGGGCCCGACTGGGCCTCAGGGCACAGCGAGTACCGGCAGTGCCGTGACCGCGGCGGCAGGGCCGGCGTGCCACTGTTGCGTCGCGGCCCCGCTTTTTTTGATACCGTACCGTGTCCGTCCTCTTCACGACGTTCGAGGGAGCAGTGTCCGAACACCAGCTACGCATCGTGGTCCTCGTCAAGCAGGTCCCCGACACCGCCAACGTCACCGGCGACGCCATGAAAGACGACGGCACCGTCAACCGCGCCGCCCTGCCGGCGATCTTCAACCCCGAAGACCTGAACGCTCTCGAAGAGGCCTTGCGTCTCAAGGAGCGGCACGGCGGGCGAGTCACCGTCCTCACCATGGGCCCGCCGGCGGCGGCTCAGGTGCTGCGCGAGTCGCTGTACCGTGGCGCCGACGAGGTCGTGCTGCTCTCCGATCGGGCGTTCGCGGGCGCCGATACGCTGGCCACGAGCTACGCGCTCGCCCGGGCGATCGAGCAACTGGGCGCGAGCGACCTCGTGCTCTGCGGCCGGCAGGCGATCGACGGCGACACCGCCCAGGTGGGTCCGCAGATCGCCGAGAAGCTCAGCCTGCCGCAGATCACCTGCGTGAGTCGCATCGACGAGTTCGTGCCGCCCGGCGGCGCCACGCACGGCGGCTTCGGCGCCGCGGCCAGCGCCGGCGAAGGCTCGATCACCGCCACGCGCTCGGTCGAAGACGGCACCGAGACGCTGCGCACGCCGCTGCCCGCCCTGCTCACCATCACCGCCGAAGCCAATGAACCGCGGCCGCCCTCGGCCAAGCTCGTCATGACCTACAAGCACGCCGCCGCCGAAGCCATGCCGGGCTACGACGACAGCTATCTCGACCCCGACTCAGACGAAGCCGAGGTCTGCCTGATGAGCCGCGACGGCACGCCGGTATGTCGCGCGAAGATCGTCTTGTGGGACGCCGCCTCGATCGGCGCCGAGCGCGACCTGGTCGGGCTGCGCGGTTCGCCGACACGCGTCAAGAAGATCGACAGCGTCGTGCTGGCCGCCGGCGACACGCAGCTTGTCGAGCCGACCGACCACGGCATACGAGGCCTCGTGCGAGAGCTGATCGACGAGCACATCCTTGGGTAGCCCCGCCGGAGAGGTCTGGGTCTTCGTCGAGACCAGAAACGGGGCGCCGGCAAGCGGCGTTGCGGCCAGCGGCGTCGCGGCACAGACAGCGCGTAGGGCGCATACGCCAAGAACGCGCGGCAGCCGCGCGAGGACCGCAGGCCCTCGCGCCGCCGAAGTCAGCCTCGAGCTGCTGGGCCAGGCCCGCGTGCTGGCCGCACGCCTCGGCGCGCGGACCGGCGCCGTGTGTGTCGGCGGCGAGCCGGCGCGGGCGCTGGCGCCCGCACTCGTCGCCGCCGGCGCCGACACCGTGTACCTGGTCGTCGACGACTCTCTCATCGAGTATCTGGCCCAGCCCTACGCCCGCGTCGTCACTGAGGCGGTGCGCCATTTCCAGCCCCAGATCGTCCTCTACGGCGCGACCACGACCGGCCGCGACCTGGCGCCGCGGGTCGCCTCGGCGCTGCGCACGGGACTGACGGCCGACTGCACCGACCTCGCCATCGGCGACCACGAGATCAAGGGCGTCGCCTACAACGACCTGCTCTACCAGATCCGGCC
>PMKK01000009.1 GCA_003157715.1 Actinomycetota bacterium | reverse complement strand
CCGGTCTCGCGGCAGGCCGGTCTCTTGCCGGCGACCACCATCCCGGGGTCGGTGGTCTCGAGACCGTCTGCGAAGAGCGGCACCGCCGCGTCGATGTCGCCGCGGCTGTGCCGCCTTGACGATAAGCCGGCGGAGAGGTGACACTCGTCCGTCCGGCCTTGACCTGCTCCAAAGACCACCGAAGATGGCGTAGTGGCGACGCCCTCACCTTCATCGCATACGCCGCTCCCGGAAGACCGTGTCGAGGCACCCGCCCCCGAAGCGGCCTCCCACGGGACCGTCTCCGGCGGGGCGGCCTCCCACGACGCAGCGTCCCATGGGGCGGCTTCCCACGGCCCGCTCGCCCCCGGCGACCCGCCGCGCCTTCTCGACCAGCTGCGCCTGGCCCTGCGGGCGCGCCGCTACAGCAAGCGCACCGAGCAGGCGTACTGCCTGTGGGTGCGCCGCTACATCCACTTTCACGACCTTCGCCACCCGGCTGAAATGGCCGAGCCCGAGATCAACGCCTTCCTCACACACCTGGCGGTCGCCGACAAGGTCAGCGCCTCGACCCAAAACCAGGCGCTGTCGGCGCTACTGTTCCTGTACCGCCATGTCCTCGGACGCCAGGTCGGCGACCTCAGCGGTGTCGTGCGCGCCCGGGCATCTCACCGCATACCCGTTGTGCTCACCCGCGCCGAAGTGCGAGCCGTGCTTGCGCACCTCGACGGCGAGTCCCAGCTGGCCGCAGCGCTGATGTACGGCTCGGGACTGCGCCTCAGCGAGTGTCTGCGTCTCCGCGTGAAAGACATCGACTTCGAGCAGCACGAAATCACGGTGCGGGCCGGCAAAGGCGACAAGGACCGCCGCACCATGCTCCCCCGATCGCTCGACGGCACGTTGACGGTGCAGCTCGAGCGGGCGCGCTGGATACACCGCCGCGACCTTGCCGAGGGCTGGGGCAGCGTGGTCCTGCCGGGAGCCCTTGAGCGCAAATACCCGGGGGCCTCCACGGAGTGGCACTGGCAGTGGGTGTTCCCGCAGGCCCGGCGATGGCGCAACGACCAGACCGGGCAGCAGGGCCGGCACCACGTACACGCCAGCGTGATGCAGCGTGCCTTCAAAGAAGCCGTCGCCCGCTCCGGCGTGGCAAAACCGGCCGGCTGCCACACGCTGCGCCACTCATTCGCGACGCACCTGCTCGAATCAGGCTACGACATCAGAACGATCCAGGAGCTTCTCGGTCACCGCAGCGTCAACACCACCATGGTCTACGCCCACGTCCTGAACAGCGGCGGCTACGGCGTTCGCAGCCCCGTCGACAGCCTCTGACCATCAGTTACGCAGACTGCATATGCGCTCACTTTGCGAGGACCCTGTCGTCGTTACTCACAAAAGCGTAGGCTGATGCCGACTTTACGCAGTAGACAGAATCACTGTTAGGTTTGGTCAGGTGACTCGCAAGCGAATCGCACTCGTGGCACTCTCGGCGACCGTCTTGCTCTTGGCGGCAGGGGCGAGCGCCTCCACACACCGGTGGATCATGTCATCCGCGCCGTCTGACCGGCATGCTGAGGTCATCAGCCGCCTCAGGTCCTCTGGCTCTCGGTGGGTGGTGACCGACTATTACCTGGAGCCGGGGCCCCTTGCGACCAATCCGACCTACGGTAAGGCGACGCTCGCGCGTCCCAACGGCAGCGACAGTCGCACCATCTACCTCGGCGAGCCGGCGACCATGAACTGGGGCGATGCCGGACACATCGTCTTCACGGAAGAGCAGTCGGGTGCGCGGCACGTGGTCGACGTTCCCGGGGGGCGCTACGACTACCGTGAGGACGACCCGCTCAATCACGCAGCGGTCGTCGTTTACACCGTCGGCTCCGGACTCGTGGTCGTGGCCGTCGGGTGTCTCCTTGGCTGGCTGTTCTTCTACCGACGTCATGGTGCCTCGACCTCGGCTCGGGCAGGTGCGGTTCCACGATGAAAGGCCGATTGTGAAGTCCGTGGTCGCGGCGCAGACAAACCTAACAAGGCGTTCGAGCTGTCTCGCAGAAGCTCTGCTCGAGACCCCGGCGTGAGCGCTCGCAGCTCAACGCCCAACCGTTGGGCGGACGACCTCGGGAGGTGACCATGGCGGCCGAGGACCATCATTCCGGCGGCGGGCATGGGCAAAGACGATCTGCCCGGGGCTGCCGTGCGTTTTGCATGAAAGTGGTCCTCGGCATGCTCGCCGTGGGCGCGCTGCTCGGCGGTTGTGCAGGTCGGCCCACGTCGACTGTCTCCCCGAGACCCGCTGCGAGACACGGTGTGCCGGCGCTTAGCGAGTATTTCGGCAGCGAGCTGTTGATTGTGAACTACCCCGCAAGCTGGTGGTCTGAGCCGCTCCCGATCGGCCCCAAGCACCCCGAGCAGTCCATGGCGGTTCGGCTCTCCAGAACCGATAGCCACGAGAACATCTGGATCACGCTGATCGAGCCGGGGCAGAACTGGTCGGGGCCGTACTGGTATAGGAATGCTGACGGTCACGACCTTGCCCGATTGTGTGCGGCTGCCGCGGGTCGCCATGAGGCCATCCTGCAGGCCGGCTTCGTGACGATCAGCAGGGTGCGGCTGGCCGAGTTGGAGCATGAAGACGGCCACTGGCACTACCTCACATTCACCTCCGCCAAGAGCACGGCCAAGCGGCGAGTCGCACGGCTTGACGTCACCGTAGTCTGCCCGATTCGGCAATGGCCAGCACAGCGCGCGACCGTGATCGCGATCCTTGACAGCATGCAGCTCTTTTCGGGAGGAGCGTGAGGGAGACATCGTCTAGCCAGACAGATGCCGACCGAGCCAGCTACTGTGACGCCGCCCAACAGGCATTTCGAGCAGACTCGCCGAATGAGAGTGCCAAAAGCGAGCGCCCCACTCGCAGCTCAAATGCAGCGACGTTGGGCGGAGGGCTGAGGTG
>PMKK01000107.1 GCA_003157715.1 Actinomycetota bacterium | reverse complement strand
CGGCTGGCCTGAAGGCCGCGCCGCGCCGAAGGGCGCGTGGCCGTCGCGGTGTCGCGCCGAGGCCGCGTGGACGTTGCCGCGCCGCGCCGAGGCCGCGTGGGCGTCGGCTGCGGCGGAGCCGGGAGTCCTTCGCCTTCAGCCGGTCGCCGCGTCGGCCCGCTTTTGCAGGGCGGCCAGCGCGGCGGCGACGTCGTCGCCGAGCGGCAGCGAGTGCTGCGCGGCGAGGATCTCCCGCACCTTCTGATGGGCGTAGTCGAGGGTGCTCGGTGAGCCCGCCGCCTGCCAGGCGTCGCGGCTGCCGTGCACGCCCAGGTCGCTCAGCCGCCACTCGCCTGAGCGTGCGTTGACGCGCGTGGAGCGCTCGCCGAGAAACGAGCCGCATGGTCCTGCCGCCTTGAGCACGTCGTCGAGCCAGAGGTCGTCGCGCACCGGCACGCCCGCGCGCGCCTGGCGGGCGAGGCGCGACTCCTCGACGTCGAGGATGATCTGTTCGAGGCACAGAGTCGTTGCTCCCGCGAGCAGACCGGGGCCCACCAGGATGTCGGGGTTCGACAGCGTTACGAGCAGGCCGCCGTTGGCCTTCTCCCAGGCCGTCTGCAAATCGGGCTCGTAGGTCTGCGTGCAAAAGCCGGACGACTCGGCGGGCAGTCCGTAGTAGCGCGCCATCTCGGTACCGGCGGCGCAGATGACGGCGTGCTCGATCGCGCCGGCGGCATAGAGGCCGCTGCGCGGGTCCATCGTGGCGATGACCGGTGCGTAGATGACGGGCGCGCCCGGCGCCGCGGCCTGCACCAGGCAGAGCGTGCCGATGGTCTCGCAGTTGGCAGTGAGGATGGTCGCCAGCCGGCTGCCGGGGGCGGTCGCTCCCTGAAGGGGCATGGGCATGATCGCCACCGGCATCTCGTAGTCGCGCAAGGCGAGCCACGCGTCGGTGTAGTGCTCCTCGATCGTGAGCGGCGAGGTGGGGGTGATCAGAAACGACAGCGGCCGCAGCTCGCGCACCGCCTCGCGGCCGCCGAACACGATGTCGAGGATCTCCTTGAGCCAGGGCACGAGCTCGGGGGTGCCGAACGAATCCTGCACGTGTTTGCTGAAGGTGGTGAAGACCTCGGTGAAGTAGCGCACGAACCCCGCCGGCTGCTCGTAGTCGGGCGAGTAGTCGGTAGGACACCAGTAGAGGCCGACGTCGTCGAGGGCGTCGAGAATGCGGGTCGCGGCGAGCCAGTCGTCGTGGGTCGCCGGCCGCCGCGTTCGGGTGGCGTAGTCGAAGACGTTCGTGGCGCCGCCGTCGGCGAGCAGCGTGTAACCGCCCTCGTTCAAGGCGAAGCCCCAGCCTGGACGACGGCCGCCCACGGAGTAGCGCCTGGTGGCTTGAGCCAGCGAGCGCTCGACCAGCTCAGCCGGAAAGCGCACGATGCAGGTCGCCTCGTCGACGTGGGCGCCGGCGCCGGCCAGCAAGCGGCGGCCCTCGGCCGTGTCGCAGCGCATGCCGACGCGCTCAAGCACGCCCAGCGTGCGTTCGTGGACCTGCGCCCGCTCGTCGGCGGACAGGACTTGCAGCGTCGTTTCCATGTCGTCAGACCTCTGCGGCGGCGATCTCGCCGCTCTCGTCGCCCGCGTCGACCGCGGCCAGCCGCAGCTCGTCGTTGCCGGCCTCGCTCGGGGGCGTGCTCGGGCCGCCGAAGACGTGCCTGAAGACAACATAGCAGACCGGCCCTGACACGAGCGCGATGAAGCCGCCGATGCCGTACCAGCCGACGTTCACGCCGAGCGCCTTGAACCCGGTGATCCCGAAGATCGAGGTGCTGCGATCGATCGCGTTGACGTAGATGGTGAAGGCGACGATGAGGATCGGCGAGATGATCATGGCGATCATGCCGGCGGTGCCGAGCGGCACGCGGAACGGCCGTTTGAGGCCGGGCTCGCGGACTCGCAGGCGGGCCGCGGCGATGAAGATGAGCACATACGACGAGGTGAACAGGATCACGTCGATGACCACGAGGTTCTGGAACGGCCCGATGATGAGGATGGCGTTGAGCGCCGCCATCAGCACGATGGCCGCGATCGGCGTGCCGAACCGCTTGCTCACTTTTGAGATCGACTTGGGAAACAGGCCGTCGGCCGAGAGGGCGAACAGCGGCCGCGCCCCCGAAGCCAGGTAGTCGAGGTAGAGGGCCAGGTTGCCGAGCAGCGCCGAGGCGAGCAGCGCCCAGCCGAGCGCCGAGCCACCGAGCTTGCGGCCGACCTCGACGAACGAGAAGTAGCCGCCACCGCCCTGGGTCGCCCACGAAGACCAGTGCCCGAAGCCGGCGATCCCCGCGACGGTGGGCAGTACGTACAGGGCGATGATGAACGGCACGACCAGCATGAGAGCCCGCGGGATGACCTTCTGAGGGTTGCGGATCTCGCCCGACAGCGTCGACATCGACTCGTAGCCTGAGTACATCCACACGCCGATGGCCAGGCCGAGGCCGAAGGCGCCGTTGGTGCCGAAGATCGGCACGCCGGGCGGTGTGAAGGGCGTGAGGGGGTTGAACTGCCACTTCGCCAGACCGACGACGATCAGCACGATGAACGGCGCGATGATGAGCACCGAGAAGAGTGAGGAGCCCAGCGCCACGAGCTGCACGCCGTAGATGTTGACGACGGTGAACAGGACGATGATCGCCCAGCAGATCACGTAGAACCAGACCTGGTCGAAGTGCATCCAGCTCTTCAGGTAGCCCACGCCCAGCACGATGTACACCGACGAGTCGACGAAGATCGACAGCGACCACCACCAGGCCGTCTGAAAGCCCCAGAAGTCGCCGAGCCCGCGCCGCGCCCACACATAGAAGCCGCCCTCGCCCGGCAGGGCCGAGCCGAGCTCGCTGGCGACGAGCGCCATCGGCAGGCTCCAGAAGACGGGCAGCAGGACGAGCAGCAAGATGGTGAGCCCAGGGCCGGATGACGAGACCATGTCCTCGATGCCGAACGAACCGCCCGACACGAGGATGTAGATCATGAAGAAGACGGTGATCAGGCGCAGGTTCGAGCGCTTGAGGCTACGGTCCATGGCGCCTGAGTCGTTCGTGGTGGGAAGCTGCATCGCCATGGGTCCCCTCTCGACGGTCGCCGACGTTGCCCGGGCGCTGGTGCCCGGGCGCCAGTATGGTCACGCGGGCCGCCGCCTGCCTACGGCCGATTCTTGGTCAAACCTCGCAGGCCCTGCCCTGGCCGCCCTTCCGCGGGTCCGGCTGGGCGCACGCGTTGACCGTCCTCGGGATCGGCCGTTCGCACGCGTTGACCGTCCTCGGGATCGGCCGCTCGCGGTTGTTGACCGACCGGCGGTTTCGGGCTAGCGTCGCGGCATGTACCTGAGCGTGCAGCTCGCGGCGCGTNNGCCGGCGGCGACCAGCTCGCCGCCCGGCTCGCCCGCGAGCGCGAGGTCGAGACCCTTGTCGAGACATCGATCGCGCTCACCAGCTGCCTCGATCTGAGCGAGCTGCTCGGCGAGATCGCGCGGCGGCTGACCGCCATCCTCGACTGTCACTTCTGCGCCGTCTCCGACTACGACGACAAGACGAACATGGTGCGCGTGCTGGCCGACTTCGACCGCCACGGTCGCCGGGTGACCGACTGGAAGCCGTACTCGCTCAAGAAGTTCCCCTTCTCCATGAGGCTCATGGAATCGCAGGAGCTCGCCGTCATCACGGTCAGCGACCCGCGCGCCGACCCGGCCGAGACCGCCATCATGCGCCACTACGGCGACAAGACCCTGCTGCTCATCCCGCTCGTCTATCAGGACCGATCGGTCGGACTGCTCGAGCTGCTCGACCACATGCGTGAGCGCCGCTTCACCCGCCAGGAGCTGCGCCTCGCCCGGGCTCTCGCCGGCCTCGCGACCACCGCGCTGCAGAACGCCACCGTCTTCGGGCGTCTGACACGCGGCAACTGCGACGCCGACGAACTGCGGGCGGCGCTCGATCGCGTGACCGGCGGACTGGCGGCGATCGCGGCCGCCGGCTCGGTCGACGACGTGCTGTCCGAGGCCGCCGCGCTGGCCTGCCGCGCGCTGGACGCCGTCAGTGCCGTGGCGACGTGGGGAGCGGTCTCGGCGCGGGCGGGCGACGAGGCGACCGGGGCGGGTGCTGCCGGCGGACCGGGCGCCGCCGTTGGCGCGGGCACGGACGCCGCGGGGCCGGGTTCCCGTCTTGTCAGCGCCACGGCGCCGACACGGGCATCCTCAGAGGCACTCGTGGTGACCACGACGCTGTCGCGAGCCGGCAGCGAAGACGACGTCCGCCTGCTTCGTCTCATCGCTACGTGTACGGCTCAGGCGGTCGAGCGGCTGCGCTGACCGGTCTCGCGGCGCTCACGACGACGCGGTCTCGCGGCGCTTACGTCGACGCGGACTCGCGGGGCCGACGTCGACGCGATCTCGCGGGGCCGACGTCGACGCGATCTCGCGGCGCTCACGTCGACGGGCAGACTGCGCCGATCGCTTCCGTGGCGCCCGCTCCCGTGCCGATGGGAGTCCCGTCGCTGCGGCCTCGTGACTACTTCGCGACGAGCTTTCCGCCGCCGGCCAGGGTATAGGTCTTGCCGCCGAGGTAGCTGTTGGCACGGGCGCTCTTGGCGTAGGTGACGGTGTGGCCGTTGCCGGCGATGTTGGTGATCGCCGAGCCGCTGATCAGGGCGCCGGTCAGGCCGGTGAGGTGTGAGTCGCCGGTGACCTTCCACGAGCTCGAGGCGTCGAGCGTGAGGCTGACGGCCTTCGCCGCGCCGTTCGCGTTGACGGCGCTCTTCAGCACCGAGCCGTTCTTGAGCGTCACGTCGATCGAACTGACCTTATCGGCGATGAGATCGCCGGTCAGCTGCTGCGCGGAGGCGCGCAGGACGACCGCGCCGCCGTTCGAGCCGCTGGTGCCCCACTGCCCGGCCGCCGCCTTGACGAGCACGCCGCTGGCGGCGCTGACCTTCACGCCGTCGAGTGTGATGACGCCGCTGGTGTTCGTGACGAAGAAGAGTGGGCTGTCCTTGGCGGTCTCGGTGAGCGAGCCGCCCGTCTGCGCGTAACGGCCGCTCGCGCCCTGGGCGTCACCGGACATGGACTGGTAGATCATGACGCCCCACTTGCCGGCCTTGCTGGTGGTGAGCGTGTCGCTTGACAGCGTCACGGAGTTGGAACCCTCGATCACCACGGCCTCCGAACCGGTAGAGGTGAACGTCGCCTTGGCGGCCGTGATCTTGCCGGTCGAGTAGATGGGGGGTGAGTTGTTGCCGGTACTTCGGTAAGTGCCGCCCTTGACGATGATGGTGCCGCCACCACGGTCGGTCGCCACCGGTGCCGAGCTGCCACCGCTGGTCGAGACGTTCAGGTTCGTGGCCGTGATCGTGCCGCCGCCGCTGGCCATGACGCCATGCGCGTACTGGCCGCTGGCGTGGACGGTCGTGCCCGAGACGGCAATGGCGGCGCTGCTGCCGTAGGCGAAGATCCCGTTGGCGCCGCCACCGCTGGTCGTCACCGAGCCGCCCGTCATTGTGATCTTGCCGCTGCCGCTGGCAAGGACGCCGGCGTCCAGACCGTAGAAACTGCTCTCATCGCTGGACTTGCTGGCGCCCGACGTGACCACCTTGGCGTTCTTCAGCGTGAGCGCACCGCTCTTGACGAGCACGCCTGACTCGTCGCTGCGCGCGGCGGTGATCGCGCCGGTCTTGGTCGCCGAGCCGCCCGAGAGCGTGTACGCGCCGGTGGCTGTGTACTTCGCGGTCGAGCTGCCGCCGCCGGGCGCGCCGCCCTGTGCCGCGGAGCCGCTCGGCGGGGCCTCGGGAGCGCCGCCGCTGGGCCGCGAGGGCGCCGCCGACGGGGCGGTCGAAGACGAGGCCGTCGTCGCTTTCGTGGAGCTCGAGCCGCACGCGGCCAGCGCCGCCGCGGCGACCAGCACCAGGACGATCGAACAGATCAGGGTGAAGCGACCTCGCATGATGCTGCCTCCACGTGGACGACACAAGTTCGGCGACACAGGTTGTGCCGCTAACGGTAGACGGGGAGTCTGTGGGCATCCTGTGATGTCTCTGGGAACATTCTGGAAATCGAGGGGATGGTCTCGCCGCGGCCTGGGCGGGAGTCGCCCGACGGTGGGGCTGGCAGAAACGGCTGAGGCCGGCGGCTCAGGGCCGCCGGCCTCAGCGAGAGACTCGGCGTCTGGACGGCGCTTGCGCTACGGCTTGAACTTCTGCAGCGTGGCGTCGTAGAAGTTGTTCGTCGTCCAGATCTCGCCGCACACGTAGAGCCCCGCCGTGCCGTCGAGCGCCAGCGGACCGGCATCGTCGTCGCCACCGTCCGGCCAGCCGTAGTCGGCACTCCAGGCGACCTTGCCGGCCGACGTGCGCTTCTCGACGAGGATATCGGTGTCGGTCGCCGAGGGCGCCTCGCGCCCGCTCAAGTACATGCTGCCGGCCGGGCCCTTGACGATACCGTAGTACGCCATGGTGCCGAGCGGGTTGCTCGGCGAGGCTTGCGAGCGCAGCCAGACCGTCTTGCCGGCCGCGGTGACCTTGGCGAGGAACGTCTTGTCGGGGCCGCTGGAGACGGGATGGCGCACGCCGGCGAGCAGCAGGTTGCCGTAGCTGTCGAAACACAGGCCGTTCACGAGAGCGTACGTGTTGGCGCGCTTGAACTGTCTGATCCAGAGGCGCTTCCCGCCGAGGCTGTACTTTATGAGCACGGCGTCGTAGCTGCCGTGAATGTCGGTCTGGGTCGTGCCGGCGACATACACGGCCTTCGCGGAAACGGCGAGACAGCTCGGCTCGTCCGAGTGCTTGAAGGCGCCGCTCCAGTGGTGCGCCCACAGTCGCTTGCCGGCTGGCGAGATCTTCTCGGTCATCCAGGTGTCGTAGGTGCTCTTGGCCATGGCGCTGCCGATCACGTACGTGTCGCGGTGGGCGTCGACGGCGACAGCGATGCCCCGGCCGTAGTACGACTTGCCCGCTGTCGGTCCGCCGAGGAGGTTCTCCCACAACTTCTTGCCGTCAGAGGCCCGAAACTCGGCCGTGTAGATCACCTGGCCGGTGCTCATGCCGCCCACCGCCGTGCCCGTGACGTATGCGTTGCCGGAGCTGTCGAGAACGACGTCGGCCGCCGCGGTCTGGCCCACGAGCATGAAGTCCTGCTGCCACAGCACATGGCCGTCGGCGCCCGAGAACTTGACGACGGCAAATCCCCCGTCGGGGGCGAAGCTCGAGCCCACGACGATCACATTGCCGCCGCGGCCGACGGCAAGTGCGCTGCCCTCGCTGCCGTTGGCGCCGTCGCTCCAGGTCTTGACGCCCGGGATGGTCGGCGTCGCCCACAGCAGCTTGTCGTCGGCGCCGAACTTTGCCACGGTCATGAGCCAGTCAGTACCCTGGCCGAGGTTCTGGGTGCCGCAGACATACACGGTGTGACCGGGGCCCATGGCTACGTCGCGCCATTGGTCCTGATTGACGGTCGGATCGTAGATCGAGGTCCACTTCAGGTGGGGCACGGCGGCCGAGGCGGGAGATGCCGCCGCGGCCCAGATCGTGGCGAGGGCGGCGAAGGCCACCACCACGGCGATAGTCAGATGTGAGTACCGGTGGTGAATGTCCATGGTCCCCCCTGGTTTGCGTTGCCTGCGCCGCGTCGCCCCTGACCGGGCAACTCATGGCTCCCCACACTGTAGCACCTAGTACGAGGAACACGTACCGGCGGGGCGGGAGGCGGACGGCAGGAGCGGCGGGCGGTCGGGCGGCGGGGCAGGCTACGGGCGGTGGCAGGAGCGGCGGGCGGTCGGGCGGCGGGGCAGGCTACGGGCGGTGGCAGGAGCGGCGGACGGCCGGGCCGGCGGGCAGGGAGCGGTCGGCTGGCGGTCGGGCGGTGGGCCGGCCCCGGGGAGGAGCGCCGCGGCTAGTCGTCCATGGCCAGCGCGGCCGCGCGCGACTGGAACAGCGTGAAGATGCGGTCGAGGCCTACCATGGTGAAGACGTGCGTCATGGCTTCGTCGTCGCAGACGATCGCAAACGCGCACTTTGGCGCCTGTTTGGCGCCGCTCACGAGAACACCGAGGCCGCTGGAATCTATGAAGGTCGCTCTCGTCAGGTCGATCACGACCTGGTGGGTCTTCTGCCCGATGCTCGCAAGAAAGAGCGCCTTGAACTCCGGCGCCGCGTAGATGTCGACGGCACCTTCGACGGCGACGACGACCACGTCTTCTCGGGGAGTAGAGACCTCGACGCGGAACTCTGGATCGGTCTGCACGGGGGACCCCCTTTGGCCGCCGGTTTGAGGCACGATCATATAGCGTGACCGGTCTGCCGAAGCGCGACGGACCGTTGCGGCCGGCGCCTGGGCGAACACAGGCGGATCCCGTATCCGGCTTCAGCGGCGACGGTCGCGCCGGCGCCCGGTCGTGCGCGTTGCCTCGAGGCCAGGGTCGAGGAGACTCGATGCCCGCAGCCGCCTGGTGAGCGCCCGTTTCGCATTCGAAGCTCTCGGCGTTTCGGCCTGTGAGATACTAGTGAAGATGATGACAGTCATCTTGCTCGCCCTGCTCGGCGTACCCGCCGCGCGTGGCGAGTCGCCCACCGCGTACGACACGATGAACCGTTGCCCGCGGTGGTGCGACAAAAGCGGCCAAACGCTGAGGGCGCTGCAAGCGGCTTCAGCCGGCGCGCCGCTCACCGATGGGAGTGGCTCATGAGCAAACCCGGTTACGGCTACGGCAGCGAGTATCACCTGCTGCGCTACCTCGGGTATCACCGTGGTGCGCTGAACAAGCGGGTCGACGAGGCGACCGGCGGTGAGCTCATCAACTGGCTCGACTTCCCGTTTAGCGCCAGCCCGCAGCGTTTCTTCCACACGGAGTGGCACGGCATCAGCTTTCTGCGCGACAACGACTACTATGCGGGCGTTCACGAGGCCTGGCGCTCCTACTGGCCGCAGACCGGCACGCCGCCGAGCTGGGACGCGGTCGGCATCATGAACAAGGCCGGCCGCACGTCGTGGATCCTGATCGACGCCAAGGCTCAGCTCGACGAGCTGACGAGCGAGTGCGCGGCGCGCTCCAGGGCCAAGCCGATCATCGAGCACGCGCTCGCCACGACCAGGCAGCGGCTTGAGATCTCCCCCGATCACGACTGGCTGGCGCCGCACTACCAGTTCTGCAACCGGATCGCGATCCTCGACTTCCTGCTGAGCCACGGCGTTACCGCGGAAGTGCTGTTCATCTACTTCACAGGTGACACTGTCCCGCGAAACGCCTCGATCGTCTGTCCGCAAACGGCCGAGGAATGGGAGCCGGCACTGACGGCCGTGCACGAGCAAGTGGGCTGGCCGGGCAACGGCGCGCTGGCCGACAACGTGCACGAGCTCTTCGTGCCGATGCACAACCTCGAGGTGGCTCTGCCGGACTGAGCGGGAACGGCCGCGACGCCGGCCGCGTTTCCTGTCGCATGCAGTCCCGCTCCCGGGAAGCTCGCGGTGTACTCGCGCACTCCGCGATCGCTTGATCTGGTGCAGTCGTCCACTTCTTGAGAGCCGGCGCTCTGCATACCGTCCGTTCATACCCCCAAGGGTCGAACGGAGGAGCGCATGCAGATGGCCGACGAGCGATACGTTCAGAACGCGACGGGCAGGCTGCGCAGGGTGCTCCTTTGCCCGCCGGACTTCTTCAAGTTCCAGCCGATCAACGAGATCACGCGCGGCGTGCTGGCGCGCGGGGAGCAGCCCGATCTGGCGGCTTTCCGGCGCGAGCACGCCGAGCTGGTCGACGCTTACCGCGAGTCCGGGGTAGAGGTCGAGCTGATCGAACCCCACCCTGAGCTGCCCTACATGGTCTACGCCCGCGACTTCGGCGCCTGCCTGGCCGAGGGCGCACTGATCGGCAGCTTCAGGGAGCCGGCCCGGCAGGGCGAGGATCTGCTCTACGCCGCGAAGCTGCGCGAGCTGGGGATTCCTATCGTCGGCAGCGTCGCTCGCGGATCGTTCGAGGGGGGCGACTTCTGGCTTCTGGACGAAGCCACCGTCGTGCACGGCATCGCCGCTCGCACCGACTGGGAGGGCCTGCGCCACGCCCAGGACATCCTGCAGCCGCTCGGCTACACGGTCACCGGCGTCCAGATCCCATCGAAGAACCTGCATCTCGACATGGCCTTCAACATCGTCGCGCCCGGCGTAGCCGTCTGCGCCACCGAGCAGATGCCCGAGTTCTTCCTGCGCATGCTGCGCAAACGCGGCTTCGAGCTGGTCGAGGTGCCGAGCGCCGGCGTGCTCAAGCATCACTGCAACATCGAGGCGCTCGGCGACGACCGGGTACTGACCTTTGCCGCCAACGCGGGCGTGAACGAGCGGCTTCGAGCACTGGGGCTCACGGTCGTCGCCCCGGAGATCACCGAGATCTTGAAGGGCGGCGGCGGCCCGCACTGCATGACCTTCCCGCTGCTGCGAGACGTCTAGGGTGAGCGCCATGCCGCGGTCGCGTCCCTCCGCCATCGTGGCCGCCGGTCTGCAGCTCGTGTCGGCGACCGGCGATCCCGCCGCGAGCGTGGCCAAGATCGAGCGGCTGGGCCGCGAGCTCAAGGCCGCGCACCCCCAGCTCGAGCTGCTCGTTGTCCCAGAGCTGAGCGTGACGGGCTACTCGGCTGGGGAGCGCTTTCGCGCGCTGGCCGAACGCTGGCCCGACGGCGAGAGTCTGCGGCGTCTCGCCGGCCTGGCCGGGGAGCTCGAGGTCGTGCTCGTCGCGGGGTATGCCGAGGCCGCGGCGTCGGCGGGTCTGGTCTACGACGCGGCCGCCGTGTTCGAGCGTAACGGGCGGCCGATCACCTCGTATCGCAAGACCCACTGCCTGGACACGGAGCGGCGCTTCTTTGCGAACGGCGACGAGCTGCCGGTCATCTCCACCTCGGTCGGCCGGCTCGGCGTGATGATCTGCTGGGATGCGGCTTTCCCCGAGGTGGCACGCACGCATGCCCTCGCGGGGGCCGATCTTCTCGTCACGATCGGCGCCTGGGAAGACCCCTACGTGGGCGACTGGGAGCTCGTGGCGGCTGCCAGGGCCTTCGACAACGTCATCCCCGCCATCGCGGTCAATCGGGTCGGCGCCGACGGCGAGGCGCGGTTCTCGGGCCATTCGTGCATCGTCGACTGCCTGGGCCGGCCCGTGGCCAAGCTCGGTGACGAGCCCGACGGACTGCTCGTCGCGACCATCGATTTCGACAGGACCAGCGAAGCGCGGGCGGGCTACGGCTCGCAGCTGCGCGATCGCCGGCCTGAGCTTTACGCGGCCGTCAGTGCGCCGGCGGCCGCCTCGGTCGGTCCACCCTCCTCTCGAGAAAGGAAGTGACGGTGTTCAATCCCAGCGCGACCGCGTGCCGTGAGGTCGCGGACCCCCGCAAGATGAGCGAGAGGAGAGCCTGCGATGGCTACTGAGACCAACACCAGACTGACGTCTGAACGCGGCATTCGAGGCATAGAGGTACGCTCGATCGACTGGGTTCCCGACAACGAACGCCACGGCAAGGCCTGGCAGCAGGCGCCCCTGTGGTTTCTCGGTAACTTCCAGTACTTCACGATCCCGATCGGCTTCATCGGGCCGGCCTTCGGACTCTCCCTCTGGTGGACGATCTGCGCCGGCGCGACCGGCATTCTGGTCGGCACCGTGTTCATGGCCTTCCACGCCGCCCAGGGTCCGACCCTCGGGCTGCCGCAGATGATCCAGTCGCGCGCCCAGTTCGGCTTTCGGGGCGTCATCGTCGCCCTGTTTGCGGTGCTGTTTACCTACATGGCGTTCAACATCGCAGACCAGGTGCTGTTGTCCCAGGGCCTGAGCGGGGCGTTCGGCTGGAACGCGAACGTCGTCGCGGTCGTGGCCACGGTCTTTGCCGCCCTGCTGGCGATCTACGGCCACGACTGGCTGCATCGCATCTTCCGCTGGCTGCTGTACATCCTGCTGCCGCTCGTGACCATCCTCACCATCGGCGTGATCACCGGGCACGCCGGTCACGTCACAAGCCACACTCCGTATGGTTTCAACTGGACCGGCTTCATGGCTCAGTTCTCGGCCGCGGCGGCCTACAACATCACCTACGCGGGCTACGTGTCCGACTACTCCCGCTACCTGCCGCGCGACACGCCGCGCGGCAAGATCATCGGCTATGTGTTCGGCGGCGCGGCGACGCCGTCCATCTGGCTGATCGCCCTCGGCGCCTGGCTGGCGATCCGCCTGGGCGCGACGGATGGTCTGGTCGGCCTGAAGACGGCCGGCAACAACGTGTTCGGCTACCTCGGCTCGGTCACGGCGCTCCTGTCGGCTCTGGCGCTGGCCGCGACCATGGGGATGAACGCCTACGGCGGCATGCTGACGACCCTGACCGGCGTCGACTCGTTTCGCAAGATCACGCCGACCCGACGGGCGAGAGTGGTCACCATCCTGTTCTTGACGGTGATCTGGTTCGTGATCGGCAAGCTGATCTCGACCAGCGCGGTGGGCGTCGTGGACACGGTGCTGACGATGATGCTCTACCTGCTCGTGCCCTGGACCGTGACCAACCTGATCGACTTCTTCTTCGTGCGCCACGGCCACTACGCGATCATCGACCTCTTTGAACCGCACGGCATCTACGGAGTCTGGTCGCGTCGCGGTCTGATCGCCTACGCCGCCGGTTTCATCGCCGAGGTCCCGTTCATGGTGCTCCTCAACCTGGTCAGTCTGAAGAGCTACTACACAGGTCCCCTGGCCAAAGACATAAACAGCGTGGACATCTCATGGATCGTGGGCGCGGTCGTGACCGCGATCGTCTACCTGTTCCTGGTCCGTAACCTCGATGTCGCCGCCGAGAAGACGGCGATCGAGCAAAGTGACAGGGAGCTGTCCGCCATGGAATCGCGGCTCGCGCGGAACTGACACCTCAGCTCGCGTGGAGCTTGATCGAGAGGAGCAGACATGTTGCATCACTTCAAGGGCAAGGACTTTCTGAAGCTGGCTGATTTCACGCCTGAAGAGGTCGGCTTCATGGTCGACACGGCCATCGAGCTCAAACGCAAGCGGGCCCTGGGAGAACCCCACGCCTACCTGCGCGACAAGACCGTGGCGATGATCTTCGAGAAGCTCTCGACGCGCACCAGGCTGAGCTTTCAGGCGGGCATCGCCCAGCTCGGCGCCCAGACCTTCTACATGAGTCCCGACCAGATGCAGACCAGCCGCGGCGAGCCGATCCGCGATACGGCGCGCATCATCGACCGCTACTGCGAGGGGCTCTTCATTCGCACCTTCGGCCAGGAGGTCGTCGAGGAGTTCGCCCAGTACATGCGCAACCCCGTGATCAACGCGCTGACCAACGAGACCCACCCCTGCCAGGGCCTTTGCGACCTCATGACCATCAAAGAGAAGAAGGTCGCCTACAAGGGTCTTAAGGTCGGCTACCTGGGCGACATCTGGAATGTCTGTCACTCGCTGATGATGGGCTGCGCCATGATGGGCATGGACTTCTACGCGGCTCAGCCCAACGATGAGTACCAGCCCAACGCCGAGCAGCTGCGCGTCGCGCGCGAGTGGGCCGCGCTCAGTGGCAGCAAGATCGTCTACACCAAGGACCTCGAAGAGGTCGCCACCGGCGCCGACGTGATCTACGGCAACACCTGGCATTCGATGGCTACCGAGAACAAAGAGCAGCGCGTCAAGGACTTCACGCCTTACCAGGTGAACATGCGCGTCATCCAGATGGCCAAGCCCGACGTGATCTACATGCACTGCCTGCCCGGAACGCGCGGCGAGGACATGGTCGACGAGGTCATCGAGAGCAAGTACTGCGTCTTCTGGGACCAGGGCGAGAACCGCATGCACACCGAAAAGGCAGTCGCGGCGCTTGTCATGGGCTGAAGCCCTGAGGCGGTTTCGCCCGGATCGCGGTCAATCGCGAGGAGGACTGAGAAGTGCATGACGTGAGTTTCACCTACCAGCTCGGGACCAGGATCCTCTTCGGCGCGGGTGGCCTGGCCGAGCTAGGCAAAGAAGCGCGAGCCTTCGCGGACGAACGCGTCCTTCTCGTGACCGACGCTGGTCTTGTCACCGCCGGCGTCGCCGACAAGGCACTTGGCGTGCTCGGCGACGCCGGCCTGCGATCTGCCGTCTACGCCGATGTCACGGCCAACCCGTCCGACCGTGAGTGCTGCGCCGCCGCCGCGGCCGCGGTCGAGTTCGGCGCGCAGGCGATCGTCGGCCTCGGCGGGGGCAGCGCCCTGGACACCGCGAAGGCGGCTGCCGCTCTCGTGACAAACGGCGGCCGGGTCAAGGACTGGGAGGACCCGCGGCGCCTGGAGACGGCGCCGCTGCCTCTGCTCGCCGTTCCCACGACGGCGGGCACCGGCGCCGAGGTGACCTGGGTCGCCGTCATCACCGACGAAGACAACCACTACAAGATGAGTCTTCTCGACCCCGCGATCGCGCCCGACGTCGCCCTTCTCGATCCCGAGCTCACGCTCTCGCTGCCGGCGGGCACGACGGCGGCCACCGGGATGGATGCTTTGATCCACGCCATCGAGGCCTACACCTGCAAGGTGGCGAATCCCGTGAGCGACGCCCTTGCCTTGAGGGCCATCGGGCTGATCGCGGAAGCGCTTCCGGCGGCCGTGAAAGACGGCGGCAACGCCGGCGCACGCTACGACATGCTGCTGGCGAGCCTTCTGGCGGGCCTGGCGTTCGGCAATGCCGACGTGGGCGCCGTCCACTGCCTGGGGGAGAGTCTCGGGGGTCTGTTCGACACGCCTCACGGCCTTGCCTGCAGCGCCTTTCTGCCCGTCGTGCTCGAGTTCAACCTGGAGGCCGACCTGGCCAAGCACGCCGCGGTCGCGCGGGCGCTGGGCGCCGACACGGCGGCGATGAGCGAGGCCGAGGCGGCGCGCAGCGCGGTCACGGTCACGCGGGAGCTGATGGCCGAGATCGCCATGCCGGCGCTGCGCGACCTGCAGCAGCTCGCCCCGGCGGATCTCGAGAAGCTGGCGCACCTGTCGGCGGAGCATGTCTGCTCGCCCGACAATGCCCGCGAGATCGGCTACGCCCAGTACCTGGAGCTGTTGCAGAAAGCCTACGCGCGCCGCTGACCGGACCGCCCACGGACACCATCGACTGAGACGGCCTCTCGAACCCGAGGGTGCTGCGGCGCACTTCGAGGTAGTGTTACGTCATGCAACCGCACACTCCATCGGCAGGCGCGGGTGGCCCCTCGGGTGAGGCGACTCTCACCGTCGGCGAGCTGGCGCGAGCGCCCGGTCTGAAGCTCGAGGTCGTGGCCGGGCACGCCGGGCTGTCGCGGGCCGTCGAGGCGGTCTACATCGGCGACCTGGACGACCCCACGCCCTGGATGGTGCAGGGCAGCGTCGTGCTGACGACCGGTCCACGGCTCGAGGAAGATCCCGGCTCCGGCGCGGAGCTCGTCCGGCTGCTCAAACGCAGCGGCATGGTCGGTGTCGGGGTGGCCATCGCCCCCAACGTCAGCGCCATTCCCGAAGTCATGCTGGCGGCTGGCAACGAAGAGCGCCTGCCGATTCTTCGTGTGCCCGAGGAGACCCCGTTTCGGCGGATCACGAGCTACGTCTTCGGCGCCCTTGCCTCTCGTGACATGCACCGTCTGCGGCGCAGCGTGGCGATGCAGCAGCATCTGGTGGAGGCGCTGCTCGACGAGCGCAGCGTCGAGGCTCTGATCCGGCGGCTGGCGGAGCTGCTCGACGGCGACGCCGCCGTGCTCGATCGCAGGGGCAACCTCGTGGCCCGGTGGTCGGCGCGCCCCTGGTCGAGTGAAGACGACGAGTTCGTCGCCCGCGCCTGGCGCGAGTACGGTCGCCTCGTCGAGCACGGCGCGCCACGCTCCGTGTTCGAGCTCGACGACAGGTTCGTGGCCTTCAGGGAAGTGCGCAGCGCGGGACGCGTCGAGCAACTGCTCCTCGTCGCCCACCCCGCCGGTCGTCTCATCTCCGAGCTGGCCGACGCCTCGCTGTCGTTCGCCCAGCGCCTTCTCGAAGTCGAGTTCACCGGCAGGCATGCCTCTGGTGACGTGCGCCGTCGCACGCGTTCCGGCCTGCTGGAGCTGCTCCTGCATCGGCGTGGCAATCCGGTCGAGCTTGCCGAGCGTCTCCTCTATCACGGCATCGAGCCCAACGCGCCCTGGCGCATCGCCGCCCTCGCGGTCACGACCTCCGGCGGCCGGCCGCCCTCGGGCGAACTGGTCGAGATGATGCTCGCGGGTGTCGACGAGGTCTTCGAAGAGCGTGGACTGCCGTTTCTCTCCTACAGGAGGGCGGATCAGGTCCTCGTACTTTGCCAGTCGCCAGGGGCCGTGACCGACACCGCGACGGCTCGGACCCTCTTCGAGGAGATCGTCGCGGCGCTGCATCGCCAGATGGACCTCGCCGGCATGGCGGCCGGTGTGTCGGCCGCCATGACCGGAGTCGAGAGCGTGCCGCGCGCGGTGGGGCAGGCGAGGCTGGCGCTGCGACAGCGGCGGCCGGCGGCCGAGGAGTCATCGGCCACGGTGTTCGAGGATCTGGGCGCCCGCTATCTGGTGCTGGACAGCCTCCCGGAGGAGGTGCTGCGCAAGCTGAAGGCGACGGTCGTCGACCGCCTCTCAGAGGCAGACGAGAATCGGGGTTCTGAGCTGGCCGCGACCCTGCGTTCCTATGTGGCTCACGGCTGCTCGGTCATCGAGACGGCGGAAGCTCTCTTCTTGCATCGCAATACCCTGCGCAAGCGTCTGGCGCGTATCGAAGACGTCCTTGGCGTGGACCTTTCGTCGACCGGCGGCCGGGTCGACGTCTACCTGGGTGTGCGTGCCGCTGAAGTGCTGCAAACGCGCGAGACGACAGACGGGGAGCGTCTGACGGCCTTCGAACGCTGAGGGTCGGTTCAGGACGTCCGCGCCGCTTCGCGGCCGGCGGCTGAGGCGCCGTTGCCACCGCAGGCATCGTCGCGTGTGCCGTCGGGCACATCGTCCCGGGCATCGTCCCGGGCATCGTCGCGCACCTCGCCCCGCGTATCGCCGGGCACTCCGTCGTGTACCTCGCCGCGGACGCCGTCGTCGTCCGGCACGATCCTCGTGCCGGCGGCGCCGGCCAGAGCCTCGTCGACGTCGGTCAGGGCGCCGATCACCGCCCGGCCCCCCGCGCGCACGAAGCGCATGGCGGCATCGACTTTGGGACCCATACTGCCCGCCTTGAAGTGCCCGGCGGCGGCATAGCTCTCCATCTGGGCCAGGCCGACCGTGGCAAGCGCCCTTTCGGTGGGCGTCCGGTAATCGACGCACACGGCGGCCACGTCGGTGAGCATCAGCAGGGTACCGGCGCCGATGTCGGTGGCCAGCTTGGCCGCCGCGAGATCCTTGTCGATCACCGCGTCGACGCCGGTCAGCATGCCGTCGCGGCCGCGCACCACCGGAATGCCGCCGCCGCCCGAGCAGATCACCAGCGTCCCCGCCTGGAGCAGGTCGACGATCGACCGCAGCGGAGCGATCTGGTCCGGCTCAGGAGAAGGCACGACCCGCCGCCAGCCGCGACCGGCGTCCTCGCGCATCGCAAGGCCCTGCTCCAGCATCATCGTGCGGGCTTCGGCTTCGGAGTAAAAGGGGCCGACCGGCTTCGATGGAGCCGCGAACGCGGGGTCGGCGCCGTCGACGATGACCTGGGTAAGCAGCGAGGCGACCGGGACGTCGAGCTCGAGGCGGTGCAGGTGGTTGACCAGCGTCTGTTCGAGCATGTAGCCGATCTGCCCCTGGCTCTCGGCGCCGCAGACGTCCATCGGCATCGGCGCCACGAGCTTGGCCGCGGCGGCTTGCTGGATCAGCAGGTTGCCGACCTGAGGGCCGTTGCCGTGGGTGAGCACGACCTTCCAGCCGCCGGCAACCAGGCGTGCGATACGGCGCGTCGCCTGGTCGACGTTGACGAGCTGTTCTTCAAAGGTCCCCAGCTGACCGGGCTGCAGGATGGCGTTCCCGCCGAGGGCGACGACGATCGTCTTGACCGACCCGTCTGACGGGACCGGCTGTCGCGGCGATCTGGGGGTGGGCTCGACTCTCACGGTCACCGACCATAGCGGCCGCGGTGCAGGCGTCGAAGTGGACTGCCGCCCAGGATGCGCGCCGGCTGCGGTGCGCGAGTACACCGCGCGGGGTCTTCCGGCGGTCTCACGTCGCGTTGCCGCTCGTCTCACGCCGCGTTGCCGCTCGTCTCACGTCGCGTTGCCGCCGGTCGGCACGCCAGGTGCTAGGATCGACGTGTCCGCGAAAACGCGCGGCGTCCACTCGACATGATGTGCGCGTGCGACCCGATCCGAGAGGCAAGCATGGCTAAGTTCAAGGTGACGACGCTCACCAACCAGGAGAAGACCGTCGAGGCCGATCTCTACCGCGACAGCGAGAACGGCCAGTGGGTCGACTTCATCCGCAAGGGCAAAGGCACCGGCTACAACGATCCCGAACAGGTCCTGCGACTGCGCGCCCAGAACGTCGCCGAGATCGAGCGGCTGCAAGACTGACCCGGCACGGCCGCTTCGCGCCTCGCCGGCGGCCCTCCTCACTTTCGTGAAGTACCTGCCCATCATCGATCTCGAGCCGCTGCGCCGCTATCCGCAGTTTCGCCGCCTGTGGATCGGGCTGGCGATCTCGCAGGTCGGCTCGCAGCTCACGATGGTCGCGGTCTTCTTTCAGGTGTACCTGCTGACCGGCTCGTCGCTCGACGTGGGGCTCGTGAGCCTCGCTCAGCTGGGCCCGGCGCTCGTCGGCTCGCTGCTGGGAGGCTCGGTGGCCGACGCCGTCGACCGCCGCCGGCTGCTCGTCGTGACGCAGATCGCGATGGCCCTCTGCAGCGTCGGACTGGCGCTGAACAGCCGCAGCGCCACGCCGGCGCTCTGGCCGATCTTCGTGCTGGCGGCGGTCTCCGCCGGCTTCTCAGGCGCCGACGGCCCGGCGCGCACGGCGATCGTGATGAACCTCGTGCCCTGGGACTCGTTTGCCACCGCCAACGTGCTGCGCCAGCTGCTGCTGCAGATCTCGCTCGTGCTGGGACCGGCACTGGGTGGTCTGCTGCTGGCGCGCTTCGGGGTGACTGCCGTCTACTGGATCGACGTGGCGAGCTTCACCACCGCGATCGCCGCCTCGCTGCTGCTGCCCGGCATGAAGCCCGAGGGCGCGGGCACGCGCTTCGGCCTGCGCTCCATCGCCGAGGGCTTCGGCTACCTGCGCGGCCGCCAGGCGCTGCAGGGCTGCTTCGTGGCCGATCTCGACGCCATGATCCTGGGCATGCCCACGGCGCTGTTTCCGGCCATGGCGCTCGGGCACTTTCACGGCGGCCCGCAGACCGTGGGCTACCTCTACGCGGCGCCCGGCGTGGGCGCCTTGGTCGGCATGCTGCTGAGCGGCTGGACGGCGCGCGTCGGGCAGGCGGGGCGTGCCGTCGTCATCGCCATCGCCGTCTGGGGGCTGGCGATCGCCGCCTTCGGGGTGTCGCCCTGGCTCGTGCCGGCCCTCGTGTTGCTGGCCGTGGCTGGCTGGGCCGACGTCATCTCGGCCGTGTTTCGCAGCACCATCCTGCAGGTCGAGGCGCCCGACCGTCTCCGCGGCCGTCTGTCGGCCATTCAGACGGCGGTCGTGGGGGGCGGTCCGCGCCTCGGCAACGCTGAGGCCGGCGGGCTGGCCGCGCTGATCGGCGCGCAGGCCTCGGTGGTCGTCGGCGGCGTCGGCTGCGTGGCCGGCATCGCGCTGCTCTCGCGGCTCATGCCGCGCTTCGCGGGCTACCGGTTGGGCGTGGGCGGCTCGGGCGGCGTGGGCGGCTCGCGCGGCTCGGGTGACTCGGGCGGCGTGGACGACTCAGACGGCTCAGGCGCTGGGCCGAGCTGAGAACCAGCCGGCGTGCTCCATCGCCTTGGCGGCGACGCGCTGGCTGCGCACGTCGCCGCGCGCCACGGACACCGAGACGCGCTCGCCGACCGCCGCCGCGATGCGGGCGACGTCTTCGTGGGAGTTGCCCGGGCAGAGCAGGATCGAGTCGACGTCCTCGTCGGCGACCAGCCTCTCGCAGACGGCGACGGCCTGGTCGGTATCACGCACGAGCACGCTGAAAAGCCGGTAGTAGTCGGTCTCGAGCAGAGCGACGTCGCGCTCGGGGTCGGCGTCGGGAACATGCGCGATGAACGCGGCGTTGAACGTCATGGCAGACCTCCTGCGGTCGTTCGCTAAAGCGCTTCTCACAGCTTGGCAGCGGCCAGCCGACTTCTCAAGCCACGGGAGCTCGACGTCGTCGCAGGAAAACACTGTGAGCACGTGGTTTTCATCTCGGCCGGGCGGTGCATCTTCCGATCAGTCGGCGAGCATCGAGCGATGCCCCGCCGGAATCGACCAGAAACGAGTCGGCTGCATGAGAGCCCATCTGCTGAAGTATTCCGCGGCGCCCGCGGTGCTGCTGTCCGTCGTAGTGTTCGTGCTCGCTGCCGGCGCCTCCGTGGCGCGGGCCGAGGGGGCGCTCGTCACCCGTGGCATGGAGAGAGGCGCTCCCGGTCTGACCGGAGGTGGCGGCGGTGGCGCCTTCAGCCTCGGCCTTGGGCTGGTCCTGGCCGCGGTGGCCGTCGCGGCCGTGACGTTCGCCGTCGTCAATGGTCGGCGGCGCACCGTAGCGCGCTCGTCCGGCCAGATCACAGATCTGCCCGGAGCGCGCCGTGGCGACAAGGATGAGTCCGACCGCAAGGCCGCTTGATGGTCTGCCACGTCGAAGACACGCTCGCTTGACGCCCCGCCCGGTGCTCGGCCCGAGGCCCGGATTGACAGGCGTGGCCGCGCTCATTAGGTTGGCTTTCGCGCCTGGCTGACGCGCGGGGAGTGGCGCCTGCACGCCTGCGAAGCGTGACCGGTCGCAGGCCGGGCCTCACATCACGCGATCGAACCTGCCGGCGTGCACGGCGCGTCGGGAGACGCCACCCAAAGGAGGCCGCACCGTCATGGCCGACACGAATTTCGGTGGCTCAGCAGGGTCGGCGCACGAGGCGCACGAGGCGGTCTACTGGATGGGCGGCGATCCGCGCTGGCAGCCCGTGCTCACCGAGGGGCCCCTCACGAAGAGCGTGTCTGCCGACGTCTGCATCGTCGGCGGCGGCTTCAGCGGACTGTGGTCCGCCTACTGGATCAAGCGCCTGGCGCCCGACGCCAAGGTGGTGCTGCTCGAACGCGAGTTCTGCGGCTCCGGCGCCTCGGGCCGTAACGGCGGCTGGGTCAACGGCTGGGAAGATTCGATCGGCACGCTCGTCAGCCGCTTCGGCGCGGAGTCCGCGAAGTGGCTGCTCGAAGCCTCGATCGCCGGCACCGACGCCATGCGTGCCGTCGTGGCCGAGGGCGGCATCGACTGCGACCTCGCCTTCGAAGGCGCGCTCATCGCGGCTCTCTCTTACGCCCAGCTCGACGGTTTGCGCGGGCTGCCCGCGGCGGCCGAGGCGATCGGTCGCGGCGATCTCATCCGCGAGCTCTCCGCCGAGGAGACCCAGGAGGCCTGCGGTTCGCCACGCGCCGTCGGCGGACTGCTGCTGACCAAGGCCGGCAGCGTGCAGCCGGCGCTGTTCGTCCAGGGTCTGCGGCGTCTGGCTGTCGAAGCCGGCGTGCTGCTCTACGAGGCGAGCCCCATGACGAACCTGCGGCGCACCAGTCCGGCGGTGGTCGAGACGCCGGCCGGCTCGGTGATCGCCGACCAGGTCGTGCTGACCTGCGGCCCCTGGCTTGCCGGCCTGCGTGAGCTGCGCCGGACGCTGTTCATCATCCCGTCGCACGTGGTGGCGAGCGCCCCGGCGGCCGAGGCGCTCGACGGTCTCGGCTGGCGCCACGGCCGGCCCTTTGCCGACTCTCGCACCAGCGTGCACTACGGCCAGCGCACCGGCGACGACCGGCTGGTGTTCGGCCGCGGCGGCGGACAGCTGGGCTACGCCGGCCACATCATCCCGGGGCACTTTCACGATCCCGCCGAGATCACCGCGATCGTCGCCGACCTGCACGAGCTGCTACCCGCCACGAGCGGGTTGCCGATCGAGTGGACGTGGGGGGGACCCGTCGAGCGCACGCAGCACGGCTCGCCGTGGGTCGGCAGCCTGGGTTCGCACGGCAACATCCACTACGGCACCGGGTATTCGGGCAACGGCGTCTGCCCGACCCAGCTCATCGGCCGCACGCTGGCCTCGGTGGCGCTCGGGCTGGATGACGAGTACGCCTCGTCGCCGCTCGTCAGCGAGCCGCCCTCGTACCTGCCGCCCGAACCGGCGCGTTCGGTGGGTGCGCGCGCCGTGCGCGCGGCCATCAACCGCTGCGAAGAGCAGGCCGACAAGGGCTTGCAGCCCGACCGGCTGAGCCGCCTCGTGAGCCGCGGTCTCGACTTCTCGATGCCGAAGGTGCCCAAGGTGCCGAAGGGGCTGCGGCTGCCCGGTGTGTCCCGCCGCGAGCGGCGCGACGACTGAGCCCCGGGCCGCGGGCGGCCCCGGCGGCGGAGTCCGCCGCGTCCGGACCTGGCAGACAGCGATCGTCCTGAGGTTCGCGAGCGGCGACCGTCCGTACGGTCGCCGCGGGCGCTCGCTCGAACGTTCGCCGGCGCCCGGCGCGCCGGCATTCGGGGGGCGCTGCCGGATTGTCTCAGAGACCGCGGACCGGCCCGACGACGAGGCGCCCAGAGCCCGTGCCGGCGACGTCGACCAGATGGGAGACCGTGGCGGATGGGCCGCCCCCTGCGGCGATCGGCGACGTCGTGTTCGGCGCCGATGTCGTGTTTGGCGTCGCCGTCGCGCCCAGCGTCGACGCCGTTCCCGCCGCGAAGGCGTGTGGGCCGCTCGACGAGGCCGCGACGCCGCCGATCGCCGCTGCCGCGACGGCGGTCAGAATGAGTGCGGCGATGGTGACCCGCGTGTGCTTCATGTCGGTCCTCCCGTTGAGGCGTTCACACGAGGTGTTCGTAGAGGGAGACGACCGCTGCGCCCCGCGGGGTTCGCGCGTGTCGATACGTGCCATGGGGTGCGCGCCTTGCAGTGGTGGCCTTTCGCTCGCACCGTGTAGCGGCGGCCTTCCGTGCGCGCCTTGCGGTGGGCGCCTTCTCGTGTGCGCATGCGGGCCTGCGCGTTCGGGATTGCGCGTTTGGGCGTAGACGTTTGGGTGCGCGCGCCGCCGCGCACTCACACGCGTCGCAGCCTGTCGTGTCTCGCGGCTCCCCGCAAGAGCGCCCCGTCGGCTCCCATGCGGGCGCCGTGGCGGTTGCAGTTGCGGCCCAGTCGTCGCACACTAATGAACAGGTATGAACACGCAGGCGCCAGCCCGCAACGCTCGATCACTCCAGGACGGGGTCCACATGTTCGAAGTCGTCAGCAACGAAGAGATCGCCCCCAAACTTCATCGCATGGTCATTCTCGCGCCGCGCGTGGCGCGTGCCCGTAAGCCCGGCCAGTTCGTCATCGTGCGCGTCGGCGAAGGGGCCGAGCGCATTCCGCTTACGATCGCCGACGACGACGCCGCGGCCGGCACCATCACCCTCATCATCCAGGCGGTCGGCCGCAGCACGCAGAACATCGTCGCCGTACCGGTGGGCGGCGCGCTGCGCGATGTCGCTGGACCGCTCGGCCAGCCCACGCACATTGAAGACTTCGGCAAGGTCGTCTGCGTGGGCGGCGGAGCGGGCACCGCGGTGCTGTTCCCGCTGGCCAAGGCGCTGGCCGCGGCCGGCAACGACCTGACCACGATCATCGGCGGGCGCAGCGAGAAGTTCGTCGTGCTGCGCGACGAGCTCGGAGCCATCTCGAACGAGCTGCTGTGCACCACCGAAGACGGCTCGCTGGGCGAGACCGGCTTCGTGACGGCGCCGCTCAAGCGTCTGCTCGAGGCCGGCAACGGAAGTCGTCCGCAGGCCGTGTACGCCATCGGCCCGGTCCCGATGATGAAGGCCGTCGCGAACCTCACTCGCGAGTACGGTGTCAAGACGATCGTCTCGCTCAACCCGCTCATGGTCGACGGCACCNNCTGCGTCGACGGCCCCGAGTTCGATGGTCATCTTGTCGACTTCGACGAGCTCGCCGGCCGCCAGGCCGCCTATCACGAGCTCGACGAGCACGGCTGCCGCATCTCGCTCGAGCCCGCGCCCGACGCGCCTGCGGCCAAAGTGCTGTCGGCCAAGGAGCGTCTGCGGATCGGCCGCGTCGGCATGCTCGAGCAGGACGCCGATGAGCGCAGTCACAACTTCACCGAGGTCAACCTGGGCCTGACCGCCGACCTTGCCGTCCTCGAAGCGCAGCGCTGCATCCAGTGCAAGAACCGGCCCTGCGTGAGCGGCTGCCCGGTCGAGGTGCGCATTCCCGAGTTTCTCGAGCGCGTCGCCGCGAGCGATTTTGCCGGCGCCGCCGAGGTGCTGCTCACGGACAACGCCTTGCCGGCGACCACCGGCCGTGTCTGTCCCCAGGAAGTACAGTGCGAGGGCGTCTGCGTGCGCGGCAAGAAGGGCGACCCCGTGGCGATCGGCTGGCTCGAGCGCTTCGTCGCCGATTGGGCGGCCGCGAACCTCGACTTCGTGGCGCCGAAGGTCACCCCGAGCGGCTATTCGGTGGCCGTGGTCGGCGCCGGTCCCGGCGGCCTTACCGTGGCCGGCGAGCTCGCGCGTCTGGGTCACGCGGTGCACATCTTCGAGGCTCTGCACGACACCGGCGGCGTGCTGNNTACGGCATCCCCGAGTTCCGCCTGCCCAAGAACATCGTCGACAAAGAGGTCGACAACCTGCGCCGTCTGGGCGTCGAGGTCGAGTGCGACGTGATCATCGGCCGCACGCTCACCGTACAGGAGCTCATGGCCGACTTCGACGCCGTGTTCGTGGCCAACGGCGCCGGCCTGCCCATGTTCCTGAACATTCCCGGCGAGAACCTGAAGGGCGTCTACTCGGCCAACGAGTACCTGACGCGCGTGAACCTGATGGGCGCCTACATGAACTACGACGGCGTCACGCCGATCGCCCGCGGCAAGCGCGTGCTGGTCTTCGGCGGCGGCAACGTGGCGATGGACGCGGTACGCACGGCTCGGCGGCTGGGTGCCGACAAGGCCATTTGCGCCTACCGGCGCACGCGTGCCGAGATGCCGGCGCGCATCGAGGAGATCGTCCACGCCGAGCAGGAAGGCATCGACTTCCAGTTCCTCATCGCGCCGCTCGCGATCCTGGCCGACGAGCAGGGCTGGGTGCGGGCCGTCCGCATGCAGCGCATGGAGCTCGGCGAGCCCGACGATTCCGGCCGCCGCCGTCCGGTGCCGGTGCCCGGCAGCGAGTTCGAGGTCGAGTGCGATGTGGCCGTGGTCGCCCTGGGCACGATCGCCAATCCGCTGCTCACCAACGCGACGCCGGCGATCGAGCTGAACAAGTGGGGCAACATCGTCACCGACGACACACACGCAACGTCGATGTCCGGCGTGTTCGCCGGCGGCGACATCGTGCGCGGCGGCGCGACCGTCATTCTGGCCATGGGCGACGGCAAAGAGGCGGCGCGCTCGATCGACGCCTACCTGCGCAAGTAGGGGGGCTAGCCGCCGCCCAGCGGCGGGAAGAGCGCGACCTCGTCGCCGGCCTGCAACGGCGTCTCGGTACCGCCGGTGAACCTCGCGTTGTGGCCGTTGACCAGGACCATCGCGGCGGGCGCGAGACCCTTGCCGTCGAGCACGGCCCGGCGAAACTGCGGCCCGTAGCCGGTGGCAAGCGATTCGAGCAGCTCGCCGAGGTCGGCGGCCGGCGCCGCGCGGTCGAGCGTTGCTTCGCCGGTGATCTCACGCAGCGAGGCGAAGAACCTGACGACCACGCTCAGACCGTCTGTCGCCGGGAGTGCCGCCTCGCGGCGCTGCCGGATGGCGGCCGGAATGTGACGCGGGTGTCCACACGCTCAGTGTATCCTGCGTGCGGCCTCATCCGGGAGGGCGGCGAACGGCGCCTCAGTTTGTCAGGGTCCGCGGGGCTGTGGTAGCCTGCGCACTCACCGAGCGGCACGGCCACGCACACCGTGAGCCAATCGTCCGCGCACCGGAAGGCGAGGCGGTGATGACCAGTACACCCAGGCTTGTAGTCGTCGTTTCGCTGTTTGCGACCCTTCTCCTTTGTGCCTTGCCGTCTTCGGCTTCGGCGAACGCGGTCGCGGCCAAGAAGGCCCAGGCCCGGACCGTCGTAGCTCAGATCAGCGCTCTCGATCAGCGCCTCGATCAGACGGTCGCCGGCTATGCTTCGGCGGTGGGCCGCCTCACGGCGGTGCAGGATCAGGTGCGCGCCAACCGCGCCGCGCTGCAGCTCGAGCGCTACCAGCTCACGGCATCGCAGGCGCAGCTCGCCGGTCATTTGGTGACCGCCTACAAGGGTGGCAACGCCGGGCTGCTGAACGCGCTGTTTCGCGACGGCAGCTTCGACGATCTGCTGACCCGCCTCGACTATGTGCAACACCTCACCGCCGGCGACGCCGACATGGTGCGCGCCATCGAAGCACACCGTCGCGAGATCCTCGCCACGCAGGGCAGTCTTCAGAAGGACCTGCAGAGCGCCCAGCAGACCGCCGCGGGTCTCGTTACCCAGCGCGATCGGCTCAACGCCGAGCTCGGCGGCCGCCGAGCGCTGCTTGCGGGGTTGAGCGCCGAGGTCGCTCGCCGGGTGGCCCGCGCCAGGTCGGTCACGCCGGTCGCCAAGACGTCCACGGCGGTCGCCGCGGCGCCCTCGACGGCCGGTGACGGCAGCGGTGCCTGGTGGCCCCTGATCCAGTCCGCGGCGGCCGCCGACGGCATCTGGGCCGAGGGTCTGTACCGCCTCATGGAGGCGGAGTCCGGAGGCTCCGCCACGAGCAGCAACGGGGCCGACTACGGGCTGTTCCAGTACGCTCCGAGCACCTGGAAGGGCTCCTGGAATCCCTGGCACGCCGCGAGCATCTTCGACGGCGGCGCCCAGATCAAAGCCACGGCGCTGGCCATCCACCTGGGCTACGGTCCTGTCTGGTGGCCGACCAGCTACCCGTACGCCTTCTCGCGCCAGTAGCCCTTCGGCCGCGTTCTCGCCGCCGCCGTTTCGACATCAGCCGCTCTGGAAAATCCTTGAGATAGAACGGCGACTCGGCTTGCGCAGGAGGCGCGGCGCGAGAGGCGCGCGGCGCCCGCGGGTCGTCACCGCGCGAGGCCCGTCCACAGTCGGCGACAAGGATGGCACGATGAGCGTTCAGAGCGCAGACACCACCGCGACCTTCGATAAGACCTGCATCGACACGATCCGGTTTCTGNNGCCCGACCGCGACCGCTTCGTCCTTTCGGCCGGTCACGGCAGCATGCTGCTGTACGCGATGCTCTACCTTACCGGCTACGGCCTCACGCTCGACGACCTCAAGGCCTTCCGCCAGCTCGGCAGCCGCACGCCGGGCCACCCCGAGTACCGCGACGCGCCGGGTATCGAGACGACGACGGGACCGCTCGGCCAGGGTTTCGGCAACGCCGTGGGCATGGCCGTCGCCGAGGCGTTCCTGGCCGCCACCTTCAACGACGCGGCCCAGAGCGTCGTCTCGCACCACACCTACGCCATCGCCAGCGATGGCGACCTCATGGAGGGGGTCGCCTCCGAGGCGGC
>PMKK01000215.1 GCA_003157715.1 Actinomycetota bacterium | reverse complement strand
CGGCGGCGGCCAGCTGCTCCAGGACGACGTCACGCTCGATCTCGCGAAAACCCTCTTCGCCACGCTCCTCGAAAAGCGCGGCGATGGTCCCATGACGGCCGCTCAGCACCTTGTCGGTGTCGACGAACGGCNNAACCCGACCAGCGCGATGCTGCCCGTCACGAGCGCCGCACGTGCTCGCGATAGGCCGCCACCGCGGCCGCGTACTCGTCGGCCGTCTCGCCCCCGAAGCGCTCGAGCGACGCGGCCGCGAGGCACAAGGCCGTCACCGCCTCGCCGACGACCGCGGCAGCCGGCACGGCACAGACGTCGCTGCGTTCGACGTGCGCCTCGACCGTCTCGTGGCTGCCCAGCCGCACGCTGCGCAGCGGACTCATCAGAGTGGCGATCGGTTTCATGGCGGCGCGCACGACGATCGGCAGTCCCGTGGAGATGCCGCCCTCGATGCCGCCGGCGTGATTGCTGGCGCGGCCGTACCCCACGTCGGGCGACCAGACGATCTCGTCGTGCACCTGAGAACCGGGCAGTCGCGCGGCGGCGAACCCCAGGCCGATCTCGACGCCCTTGATCGCCGGGATACCCAGCAGCGCCCCCGCGAGACGCGCGCTCAGGCGGCGATCGGGCTGCACGTAGCTGCCGACGCCGGGGGGAAAGCCGAAGACCACGACCTCGAACACACCGCCCAGCGTGTCGCCCTCCTGGCCTGCCTCGGCGACCGCCGCCCGCATCTGCTCGCTGGCGGTGGGATCGAGGCAGCGCAGCGGGTCGGCGTCGACCCGGGCAAGCGCCTCGGCGGTCGGCTCTCCGCCTGCCGTCACGCCGCCGATCGCCACGACGTGGCTGTAGACGGCACAGCCCAGCAGCGCGAGCAGGCGGCGGGCGACGGCGCCGCAGGCGACGCGCGCCGCCGTCTCGCGGGCGCTGGCCCGCTCGATCACGTCGCGCAGGTCGCCGGCGCCGTAGAGCAGAGAACCGGTGAGGTCGGCGTGCCCGGGCCGCGGTACCCGCACGGGCTCGCTGGGCCGCGGAGTGACCTCGACGGCCATGGTCTCGAGCCAGCGCCGCGCATCGCGATTGGCGACGGCCAAAGCGATGGGCGCCCCGGTGGTGCGGCCGTAGCGCACGCCCGAAAGGATCGTCACGCGATCCTTCTCGATCTGCTGGCGAGCGCCCCGCCCGTACCCGAGCTGGCGGCGCGCGAGGTCGGCGTCGCAGGCCGCGGCATCGAAGGCAAGACCCGCCGGACAGCCCTCGACGATCGCGGTAAGCTGGCCGCCGTGCGACTCGCCGGCCGTCAGATAGCGAAGCGTGCTCATGTGCGCTACCTTACACGCCGCCCCGAAGGCGAGACAACGAGAGCGGGCCGCTCACGCGGCCCGCTCGTTCTTCTGTTTTCGGTCCTTGTGCGGAGGTGCCGTCTACTTAGAGGCGGACTGCCCCACGCGCAGGGTGACCTGCACATCGGCGTGCAGGATGGTCACGGTCTGGGCCGGAGCGTTGATGCCCAGGATCTTGACCTGGCCCCAGCCGGTGCTCACCACGGAGCCGACCTTCTTGGCCGCATACGTGGTGCCGTCGACCACCAGCGTGGCGCTGGGCACACCGTTGCTGGTCTCGATGCTGAGCGCCTTGATGGAGTGGCCGGCGTCGTAGCTCGCCGAGTTGCTGCTGCTGTTCGAGGCGTTGCTGCTTGAGGAGCTGCTGCTTGAAGAGCTGCTTGAGCCGCCGCTGAAGAGGATCTTCTCTACGGTGATCAGGTAGACGGTCTGCTTGGATCCGTTCTCCAGGATGACCTGCGTCGGGGCAGAGGACTTGGTGACCGTGAAGGTCTTGTTGTTGCTGTCGGCGCCGAGCGTGTAGCCGTTGAGCAGCTCGAACCCGACATCGGTCGAGGAGATCGAGGTGATCTTGAACACCGATGCGGCGGGCGGCAGCTTGTCACCGACCTTCTGGTCGTTGTAGGTCGCACTGATGTCACTTGACTTGATGCGGATGTTTGCCGCCACGGGCGTGGGCGTCGCCGTCGGCGAAGCCGACGATGTGGGGGTGGTCGTCGGCTCGGAGGTCGGAGACGTCGTGCCGCTCGTGGAGGGCGCCGTCGTGGCCTGGATGAACGGGTTGCGACTGTGGAACTGGTCGAGCGTCGGGTTCTGCTTGGCGGGGTCGAGCGTACTCGCGCCGCTTCCCGTCGAGGAGGCCACCGCCGAGGTGTCGGCAAGTCCGGCCGCCGACGGATTCTCGGCACCGTAGGCGCTCATCGCGGTCGCGCCGCTGCCGGCGTGACCATGGACCGCTACGACGGCCGCCACGGCGATGGCCGCGACCACCACGAGCACGAGCACGACATTTGATCGGTCGATTTTCATCATTGTGCACCTGTCAGGGTCGCGGATGCCCCAGAGGGAGTCCACTGGTACCCGTTGATCGTCACCTTGAGGTCAAGGTCCGGGTAGTCTTTCGTCAGGCTCTTGTTCAGTGCCAGGCTCACGACCGAGAACATGCGGCCGGTCACAAGGAACTGCCCGTTGCGGTGTGCGACGTAGTTCTCGAGCCGGTAGAGGAAGTCTTCGATGTCGAAGTAGGCGCCGTCGAACTCGAGCTGGATGGGCTGCACCGAGAAGGGCACGCCGGCGGCGGTCGTCTCTGGCGTGTCGCTAAGCCACGTGAGCCCAGAGCTCTTCGCCGTTGACGCCAGCTCGACGATGAACGACGGCACGGCGTCGTCGGCCGGCAACATCTCATGCATCTTGATGAGGTCGGATTCGGCCTGCGGCGCGGTCTTCTGCAGGAGCTGGAGCGACCGGATCTGCGTGTTGGTCTGCGACAGCGTGTCTTCGGCCGTGAGGTACTGGGTGTTCAGGTCGGCGACCTTCTTCTGCTCTGGACTGAACAGGAAGAAGTACCACAGGGCCGCGAACACGACGGCCACGACGCCGACGATGATGTAGAGCTCACGACCACGGAGCTTGCTCATTGGCCACCTCCCATCGTGATCGAGGGCGCCGCGGGAGCCAGAGGCGGCGTTGTCGCGAACGGCCGCAGGCTCGCGGCGATAGTGAACTTCACGTCGGGCTTGGCCCCGGTCGTCGTAGAGGAGAGCGCCGACTGAAGCCTGATGTTCATGATCTGCGGCATAAGGCCGAGCTGGGTCATCAGCGTGGCCACCTGGACGTGGGCGGCGTACAGCGTGTCGCCTGTCGCGTCGCCCATCAGGCTGAGATCGTTGCCCAGAGCCGTCGTTGCCGTCGTCGTGCCGGTATCGTTTGCGCCGGCGACCATGTAGGACGGCACCGTCAGGTTCATCTGCGTGAGCGACACACCCGACGGGAGCAGCAAGCCGACCTCTTCGAGCACGTTCGACATGATGACCCTGGAGCTCAGGATCTGCGCGGCCGTAGTGTCCATCGCCTCGCGCTGCACTTGCAGCGCCTCATAGGGCTTGAGCGCCGCGAGCCGGACGTTGGCTACGTCGACCTGTCCTGTGACGGTGTCGAGCTGGACCTTCTTGTCGGACACCTGCCGGTAGGACATGAAGTAGACCGCGCCGAGTGCGACCACCAGGACTACCAGTCCGACGATGGCCAACAGAAGACCCTGCTCACGCGCGGCCCTTGATCGTTCTTCGGGTGGCAGAAGGTTGATTCGAGTCATCGCGGCCTACCCCTCGTCGTCGAGTGCAAGCCCGATGGCGATCGCCAGTCGTGGCGCCATCCATTCGAGCTGTACTTCGGTCAGTTTCGTCTTGTTCTCGCTGACTTCTCGCAGCGGGTTGCCGATCTCCACGGGGAGATGAAGCCCCTGCGACAGGCTGTACGCGATGTTGCGGGTCAGGGCGCCGTCGCCGCTCAGCACGAGCTTTGAGATCTCGCCCACGTGCTCCTGGGTGTGGTAGTAGTCGATCGACCGGCGCAGCTCGTCGGAAAACGGCTCGCAGGCGCGGTCGAACAACTGGTGGATCTCGGCTTGCGTCTCGAGCGAGAGGTCGCCCGGCTGATCGGGCTGGTCTCCGGCGAGGCCCACCTGAATGCGCAGGGCGTCGGCCTCTTCGTAGGGGAGGCTCCGATGGTTCATCAGCGACTGCGTGAGCGCTTCGGCACCAAGGTTGATGACCCTGGTGAACTGCGTGACACCGTTGGCGGCGATCACCAGATTGGTGATGCCACTGCCGATGTTGACCAGTGCCACCACGTCGCCGGTGCTGCCTTCGGGCGCGCCCTGATCGATGAAACTCGGCCTCGGCGCGAGCGCGCGGATCATGGCAAAAGCCTGAAGGTCGATGCCGTCGATCATGAGCCCGGCCTTCTTGGCCACGTTCACGAACTGCTTGACCATCTCGCGCTGGGCGGCGACGAGCAGGATGCGCTGCTTGATCGTGCCGTCGTCGTCGACGTGGGTCGAGAGCACCTTGTAGTCAAGGATGGCCTCGTCGACCGGGATGGGAATGTGTTCCTGGGCTTGAAACTCGATCGCTGCCCGCAGCTCCTTCTCGTCGATCTGCGGGAACTCCATGGTGCGCACCACGATCTTCTGGTTCGCTACGCCGAGCTGCACGCGCTTGCTGGCAAATCCACCCTCTTTCCAGAGGGTTTTGAGTTCGTTGGCAAGAGCGTCGGAATCGACGACCTCGCCTTCGAACACGAGTCCCTCGGGAAGT
>PMKK01000099.1:5813-6010 GCA_003157715.1 Actinomycetota bacterium | reverse complement strand
GCGTGCTCACGCTGCGACTGCGTGCGGTTCGAGTGCATGATCGTGCCCTTGATGCCGTGCCGTGTCAGGTGCGTCGCCAGGCGGTCGGCCTTGTGCTTGGTGCGCGTGAAGATCAGCGTGCGGGCCGGCTTCTGCTCGCGCAGGAAGTGGACCAGCAGCTCGGTCTTCTGCTCGGCGGTCACCGGGTAGACGGTCTG
>PMKK01000099.1:0-5806 GCA_003157715.1 Actinomycetota bacterium | reverse complement strand
TGCGGTCGGCCTCGTCGAGGACGATGATCTCGACCTTGGAGAGCGTGATGTCGCCACGCTGGATCATGTCGAGCAGGCGGCCCGGGGTGGCGATCACGAGGTCGACGCCGCGGCGCACCTTCTGCATCTGCGGCTCGTAGGGCACGCCGCCGTAAACGGCCACGACGTGCTGGCCGTTGCACTTGGCGCAGATACGAGCGACTTCGTCGATCTGGGCGCAGAGCTCGCGCGTCGGGGTAACGACGAGGGCGCGCACGCCCGTGCCGCGGCCCAGACGCTGCAGGATCGGCAGCACGAAGGCCGCCGTCTTGCCGGTGCCCGTCTGGGCACAGCCGACCACGTCGCGGCCGGCGATGATCTGGGGGATGGCCTGCTCCTGGATGGGGGTGGGCTCGTCGTAGCCGAGCTTCTCGACCGCCTGGAGCATGGCGCGGTCGAGGTTGAGATCGGCGAACGTCTTGACGTCGGGCTGAGGCTCGGGCGTAAGTTCAGGCGCGAATTCGGGCGTAAGTTCGGTGAGAATCTGTGTCATTGGCTGGAGTAGTCTCCTTGTGAGTCCTGAGGATCGTCGACGGAGCCGCGGGCGCGTTCTGCGCGCCTCTCGGCCGCTGGTCTCGACGTCCGGCAGCCCGTGAGTGGGCATGCCGAACGGAGCGGCGACGGTCGAATGGGGATGACAGCTTCCTTTCTGAGGCGAGAAAGCTGCCGGCGGCACTCAGGTTTCTCTGTCTGTGGCTGGAAGAGGCTCCCAAGCACTGCGGATCGCGGCAGGGAGCTGCACCGGCTCTTCGTGTCTACGATAGTGACAATAGCAGGTATGGCCCAGGCTGACAAGGCGCAAACATGCCCGCGTGCAGGAGAACTGCGCCGGCGCTCGCGCGCCGTGCCGCTCCCGCTCCGCCACGTCGCCGCCACCGCGCTGCTCGCGCGCCGACACCGCGCCGATCGCGCGCCGGCGTCTCAGCGGCTGGCCAGCCCGCCGGCGGTCTCGCCGCCGTCGATGACGACGGCCGAGCCGGTCATGTAGGCGGCTTCGTCGCAGGCCATGAAGGCCAGCAGGGCGGCGATCTCGTCGGGTCGTGCGTGGCGGCCCAGGGGGATCTTGGCGTTGACCTGGGCGATCATCTCGGGCGTGTACTCGGCCTCCTGCATGGGCGTGAGCACGTAGCCCGGGCACACGGCGTTCACTCGCACCATGGGCGCCCACTCGAGGGCCAGGGTGCGCGTGAGAGCCAGTACGGCGGCCTTGGTGGCGTTGTAGCCGGCGTAGTGGGGGTGGCCGACCAGGGCGTTGGTCGAGGCGATGTTGATGATCACGCCGCCGCCGGCGGCGAGCATGAGGCGGCCGGCGACCTGGGCCACGTTGAAGACGCCGGTGAGGTTGGTCTGCAGCACCTGCTGCCAGTCGGCGGGCGTGATCTCGAGGGCGAGGTGGCGGACGCTGGCGCCGGCGTTGCTCACCACCACGTCGGGCACGCCCACTTGGCCGAAAGCCGCCTCGACCTGGGCGAGGTCGCCGACGTCGCAGGCGATGCCGCCGGGCGAGGGGTGGCGCGACAGATCGAACACAGTGCAGCCCTCGTCACGAAAGCGCGCCACCGTGGCGGCGCCGATGCCGCTGCTACCGCCGGTCACCACGATCGTCTTGCCCGAAAGACCGTTCATGGGAGCGATCCTAGCAGGCCGCACGGCACGGCGGGAGAGAGGCAGGTAGCATGGCAAGAAACGATCGGGAGGCAGGGTGACCGAGACCGGCATCGCAAGGCTGGGCGTGCTCTCCGATACGCACGGCAGGTTCGACCCCGCCCTGCACGACGTCTTCGCCGGCGTGGCGTACATCGTGCACGCCGGCGACGTCGGTAGCCGCGACGTGCTGCTCGAACTGGCCGCGATCGCGCCGGTGACCGCCGTGTGCGGCAACACCGACGCCTGGTTCGGCGCCGAGGAGCTGCCCGACGAGGCCGTCGTCGAGCTCGCCGGCCACCGGTTGCTGGTGGGCCACGTCAGCGCCGGCCTGCTGGGCCGTCACGCGCCCGCGCTCGAGGGCTTCGACGCGGTCATCACCGGCCACTCCCACCGCTACGCCATGTCGCGCAAGGACGGCGTCCTCTACTTGAACCCGGGGGCGGCAGGAGCGGCGCGCTTCGGCTTGCCGCGCACGGTTGCGATCGTCGAGCTCGGCGGCGGACTGAAGGTGACGCGGGTCGAGCTGGGTGCGTAGGCGGGGTGAGGCGCGGCCCCGGTACCCGAGGCCGGTCGTCCAGCTCGCCGGTGAAGGCCCGATTACCAGCGAAGAACATGGTCGGGGTGGGCGGATTTGAACCGCCGACCTCTCGGTCCCGAACCGAGCGCTCTACCAAGCTGAGCCACACCCCGACGGGAGTGCGAAGTATACCCGAACCCAGGCGGGGGGACTAGGCGCGCGACGAAGTCACGCCAGCCTGAGCGGCGACGACGGAGTCGATCGACGGTCTAGCCGACGGTTGCGGCGCCTCGGAGGCTAGAGGTCGTCGACCGGCTCGTCACCGACCGCGGCGGCCGTGGCAGTCGGCGCCAGGCGCGGCACACCGTGCGTGCGTCCCTGGCGCACGACCTCGAGGGCGGCCGGGAACGGCTGCAGGGCGCGTTCGAAGATCCCCAGGCTGTAGGCGATCACCAGGCCGTAGTTGGTGATCGGCACACCGGCCTCGCGGCAGCGCACGATGCGGCTCAGCATCTCGCGGCGGTTGGCTGTGCAGGCGCCGCAGTGGATCACGAGCTTGTACTCGGCGAGGACGGCGGGGTCGGGAAAGTCGTGGCCCTGCACGTGTTCGACCTGGAGCTTGCCGCCCACGTACTGGGTGAGCCAGCGCGGTATCTTGACGCGGCCGATGTCTTCGCCGATCGGGTGGTGGCTGCAGTGCTCGGCGATGAGTATGCGGTCGCCGGAGCGCAGCTCTTCGATGGCCAGCGCGCCGGCGACCTGCGAGGTGAGGTCGCCCTTGAAGCGCGCGAACAGGATGGAAAAGCTCGTCAGAGGTACGTCGGGCGGCGTGTCGGCGGCCACCTTGAGGAAGGCCTGCGAGTCGGTGACCACGAGCTTGGGTGGCCGCGTCAGCCGGGCGAGCGCCTCTTTCAACTCGCGCTCCTTGACGACGAGCGCCATGGCGTCTGAGTCCATGAGGTCGCGGATGGACTGCACCTGGGGCAGGATGAGCCGCCCGCGCGGAGCCTCTTTGTCGATCGGCACGACGAGCACGGCGAGCTCGCCCGGTCCGACGAGATCGCCGAGAATGGTGGGATTGTCGACGAAGTCGGCCGGCGCCACGGCCAGCAGCGCCTGGCGAAAGTCGAGCACGCCGCGGCCCAGCGAAGCGGCGGTGCGCACGGTGCGGGCGCCGCGCTCGGTAAGCCGCGCCTCGCGCGCCGTCGGTGGGTCTCCCAGGTCGGTCTTGTTGAAGACCACTACCGTGGGGATCTGCCGGGCGGCGAACTCCTCGAGGATCATCTCCTCGAAGTCGCCCCACTCATCGGGCTCGGTGACCAGCACGCCGAGGTCGGTGCGCTCGAAGACCTGCAGGGTGCGCGCGGCGCGCAGCTCGCCGAGGGCGCCGACGTCGTCGATGCCGGCGGTGTCGATGAACAGCACCGGGCCCAGCGGCAGCAGCTCCATGGGCTTTTCGACCGGGTCGGTGGTCGTGCCGGCCTGATCGGAGACGATCGAGACGTCCTGCCGGGTGATCGCGTTGAGCAGGCTCGACTTGCCGACGTTGCGGCGTCCGAACAGACCGATGTGCAGACGCATGCCCTTGGGGGCGCCCTGCATGCTCATGCGCCGGCCTCCGGTGCCGGCGAGCCCGGGGCGCTCACGCGTCGGCGCTCCGTGTAGACGGGCCCGGCATGCCGAGCCGGCCGACCGATTCGGCCGTGAGCAGCTCGTCGAACTGCTCGCCGCTCACGTAGCCGCCCTCGACGGCGGCCGCGCGCACGGTCTGCCCGCGCGCGGCGGCCCGCTTGGCGATATCGCAGGCGGCATCGTAGCCGATCTCGGGCACCAGGGCAGTGGCGGCGGCCGACGAGGCGTCGACGTGCCGGCGGCAGGCCGCCTCGTCGGCCGTGATGCCCTCGACGCAGTGGCGGCGCAGCATCAGGCAGGCGCGCTCGAGCAGGAGCAGGGTCTCGAGCAGGCAGGCGGCGATGAGCGGCAGGAACGGGTTGAGCTCGAGGCTGCCGGCGGCCGCGGCCTGGGCGATGACGGCGTCGTAGCCCATGGCGGTCATGGCCGCCTGGCTGACCGCCNNGAGACCTCGACGAACACGTCGGCGTTCTGGGTGGCTTCGGTCAGGTTCTCGGCGCGGGCGAAGCCGATCGAGGTGAGCTCGCGCAGCGTGTCGACCACGCGGAAGATGTACTGGCGCGGCGCCCCGAAGCCGGTGCCGATGGCCGTGCCCCCGAGGTTGACCACGCGCAGCCGCTCCTCGGATTTGTAGATGCGCCAGCGGTCGCGGTTGAGCGCCTCGGCATACGCGCCCATCTCGCGGCCCAGGGTGGTCAACACCGCGTCCTGCATCTGGGTGCGCCCGACCTTGACGATGTGGGCGAACTCCTTCTCTTTGGCCTGGAAGGCCTCCTGCAGTCCGACCACCTGCTCTTCGACGTCGTGCAGCAGGCGAATGGCGGCCAGCCGCAGGGCGGTCGGGAAGGTGTCGTTTGTCGACTGGTGCAAGTTGATGTCGTCGAGCGGCGACACCCGCCCGTAGGCGCCGTGCGGCTCGCCGAGCAGTTCGAGCGCGCGGTTGGCGATCACCTCGTTGACGTTCATGTTGGTCGAGGTGCCGGCGCCGCCCTGCAGGCGCTCGACGATCACCTTGTCGTCGTGCAGACCGTCGGCGACCTCGCGGCAGGCCCGTTCGATGGCGTCGGCCTTGGCCGGGTCGGTCGCCCACGCGCCGAGCTCGCGGTTGACCAGCGCGGCGGCGAGCTTGACCGTGCCGTAGGCCCGGACGAGCTCGCCGTGCACCGGCCGCCCCGTCAGGTGAAAGTTCTCCCGGGCGCGCACGGTGTGGATGCCGTACAGCGCGTCGGCTTCGATCTGGGCGTCGCCCAGCAGGTCGCTCTCAGTGCGAAACTCGGCGCTCACGCGGCGGCGATCACTCGGGACGCTCTCACCTGGACGCGCTCACCTGGACACGCTCGCTCGGACGCTCGTGCGAATGCGATCAATCTCGCGGGTCTCAGGCCGCGCCGTGGTCGAACTCGACCTTCTGCACTTCGACGCCGGAGATGGCGCCCAGCCGGCCGGCGACCTCGCCGGTGATCGTGGTCGGACCGACGAGCTCGAGGATCACGACGCCGCCCGGCGCGCACACGTCGCCGGCCACGTCGTGCAGGCCTACGCGCGTCTTGATGTTGCAGCCGAACTCGGTGAAGACCTTCTGCACCGCGACGGCGTCCTTCATGCGGTCGGTGATGTGGACGGCGAGGATCTTGTGGCTATCGCTCATGGGTCCTGGTTCCTTTCGTTTGTGTGGCTTCTGTGTGTCGTCTTGCGGCGCCGGCTTGCCGCCGGCGCCGCCGATCTGGCAGCCGTGCTTCCGGCACGAGCGGCGGACCGACTCTAGACCAGACAGTCGCGCTGGCCGTGGCGCACCTGGTCGATGAGCCTGGTCGAGGTCGTGCGCTCGCGCTCGCCCATGGTCTCGATGGTCTCGGCGATCAGCTTCTCGCCCTGGGCGACGGTCTCGGGCGAGCCGTAGTCTTCGAGATACTCGAGGAACGTCGAAAGCGCGTTGGGGTCGCAGTGGTGTTTGATCTCGCCGGGCTTGGC
>PMKK01000103.1 GCA_003157715.1 Actinomycetota bacterium | reverse complement strand
TCGATCGCTTCTTGGATGAGCTCGTCCCTGTTGGCCATAGCGTGCAACTCCTGTGGTCGGCGCCGGCAAGCGTGTGTACGGTTGTCGGACTATAGGTCATCGGCACTCGTAAGAGAACCGACATCTCCCAGAAAGTCACACTTGACAGGCGCTCTACGGTGCTATGATGTGTGCGACTGTGTTCGGAATTGCTGAACATGCGGCTCCATCGAACGTGGGGTCGTGAGCATTCAAGGGGGGAGCCGATGTCACTACCTGGAGTCCCTGAGGCCCGCGAGATGATCCCGGCTCAGCGCCGCGTACGCATCGTCGAGATCCTGAGGGAGCGGCGCGCGGTACGTGTCTCCTCGCTCTCGGACGACCTCGGAGTGTCGGAGATGACCATCCGCAGAGACCTCGAGCGTCTCGAAGTGGAGGGTCTTCTCTCGCGCACGCACGGCGGCGCCATCCTCAAGCAGCATATGGCCGAAGAGCCGCACTACGTCGACAACGTGACGACGCACGCCGAAGAAAAGGAGCGCATCGCGCGCGCGGCCGCCGGCATGATCCAGGCCGGAGAGACCGTGTTCCTGAGCTCCGGCACGACCGCCGCGCGCGTGCTGCGCCACGTCAGCCCCGACCTCGAGGCGCGGATCGTCACCCACAACGTGGGCGCCTTGGCGGAGTCCCAGGGAATGGGGCTGAGCCTCGAGATCGTCCTGCTGGGCGGCCATTTCCGGCCGCGCTCCAACGTGGTCGACGGGGCCACCGCCGTCGAGCTGGTCGGGCGCTTCCACGCCGGACGCATGCTCCTCGGAGTCGACGGCTTCGATCTCCAGGAAGGCCTCACAACGCCGACGCTCGGCATCGCGAGCATCGAACGCGCCATGATAGGGCACACGCGCGGCGATGTCGTAGTGCTCGCCGACCGCAGCAAGATCGGCGTGGTCGCGGACGTCGTGATCTGCGGTCTCGACCAGGTCGACGTGGTCATGGTCGACGACGGCGTCGACGACGGGGTACGAGAAGACATGCGACGGTTGGGCCTGCGCTGCATGGTGGTTTAAGCCGGCGAGTCGGCCTCTTCCGGCCGCGCGGTCCGCGGCGATCAAGGCGACTATCGGAGGGTGAGTTTGGACCCAGACAAAGCAAACGAGCTGTTCGAGCTGGCGGACAGGCTGTCCGCTGACGCCGCGAAGCTGCGCGCCGAGCTCGAGATCGAGTTCATGAGCGGCCAGCTCGCCGACGTGGTCGCGCGCGACTACGACCTGGGCGACGTCGCGGGTGTCGACCAGATCTTCGGCGGCTACGTGAACCTGAGCTTCGCGGTGCGCACGCGCGACGCCGACGGCGAGCACCGCTACTTCGTGCGCAAGTACAACAAGGCCATCACCGAGAGTGAGATCCGGTTCGAGCACGCGCTCGTCGGCCACATCAACGCGAAGGGCTTTCACCTCGCCGCGCGGGTCTATCCCAACAAGCGCGGCGAGACGTTCGTCACGCGTCAGGAGACGTCGAACGGCGAGCGTCTCACGCGCTACTTCGCGGTGTACGAGATGCTCGCGGGCCTGGACAAGTACACCTGGGTCAAGAACCGCTGCACCGACAGAGAATACGAGAGCGGCGGCCGCGTGCTGGCGCAGTTCCACTACCTCGCGCACGACTTCGACCCCGGGGGCCTCGGCCGTCAGCAGCCGCCCATCATGCAGCTCCTGCGAGACCTGCGCTCCGCCTTCGCGGGCTACGCGGAGCAGGCCAAAGCCGGGGGCAGCATCGTCGACGAGTACTACCTGGAATGGCTGCCCGCCATCGACGCGGCGCTGGGTGACGGCGCCGCACAGGAGCCGGAGCTGCTTGGGATGCCCATCATCCCCGTTCACTGCGACTACCATCCCGGCAACCTCAAGTGGGTCGACGAGAAGGCGGCCGCGCCGCGGCCCGCGGAGACGCCCGGCTCCTCGTGCTCCGGACTGTTCGACTTCGACTGGTCCAAGCTGGACTACCGCATCTTCGACGTGGCCGAGGGCATCGTCTACTTCTGCAGCTCGTGGGAAGGCCGCGACAGCGGCGAGCTGTGGCTCGACAAGGCCGCCATCTTCGTGCGCGCCTACCAGGACGAGGCGGCCAAGTTCGCCGAGCCCGGCGCCATGACGGCGGCGGAGCTTGCGGCCCTGCCGCGCATGATCGCCAACGCCAACCTGTACGTGCTCAACTGGGATGTCAGCGCCTACTACGAGGCCGACGAAGATCTGAACGACGACGAGTACCTCATGTACCTGAAGCATCAGGTCATGCTGATGGAGTTCATCGAGGCCCACATCGACGAGCTTGCGCACCTCGCCGCTCCTCGCCCGGGCTCCCGCCACGACCAGGAGAGGGTGTGATCCGCATGGGATTCGCCGAACTACTCACCCCGCACGAGGTACGCCGCACGCACGAGGCGTCGCTCGAAGTGCTCGAGGCGGTGGGCATCGCCGCCCACAACCCGCGGGCGCGCGAGGTCTTCAAGAAGCACGGCTGCAGGGTCGACTCCGAGACCGGCGTCGTACGCTTCCCCGCCGAGATCGTCGAGAGCTACCGGGCGATGGCGCCGCCGAGCTTCACGTTTCGCGGCCGCGACCCGAAGTTCGACCGCACGATCCCCGGCGATGGTCCGATCGTCGTCACCGGCTCGTCGGCGCCCAACGTCGTCGATCCCGTCACAGGGGTCGAACGCCGCGCCACCTCCGCCGACATCGCCACCATCGCCCATCTCATCAACGAGCTGCCGGGGTTCGACATCTTCTCGATCTCGACCCTCGCCGACGACGCCCCCGACGGCCAGTTCAGCCTGAGCCGCTTCTATCCCGCGCTCAAGAACTGTCTCAAGCCGGTGCGTTCCAACACGCCCAACATGGCCGACCTGCGCCAGGTGATCGAGCTCGGTGAGCTCATCGCCGGGGGTGCCGACGCCTATCGCGAGCGGCCCATCATCAACCATCACTACTGTCCCATGGTCAGCCCGCTCACGATGGACGTCGATTCGACCGAAGCGGTGCTCTGGCTCACCGAGCGCGGCTTGCCGGTCTACACCACGGTGGTGCCCAACGCCGGCCTCACCGCGCCCATGACGATGATGGGCTGCCTCGTTGTGGGAAACGCCGAGTTCCTGGCCATCACCACCTTCCAGCAGATGGTCAAGGAAGCCACTCCAGTGATCTACGCCAGCCTGCCTACGGTGGCCGACATGCGCACCGGCGCCTATACGCCGGGCGCCATCGAGACCGGCATGCTGCTGGCCGCCCAGGCGCAGCTCGCGCGCTTCTACGACGTCCCGGCGGGCGGTTACATCGGCCTGACGAACGCCCACAGCAGCGACGCCCAGTCGGGCTTTGAGACCGGCATGAACACCGTGCTCGGCGTGACGGCCGGCGCCACCCTGCTGAACATGGGCGGCCTCTTCAGCTCGCTCATGGCGTTCGACNNGGCGCGCATGAAGACGACCGCCGTCCTGCCCCGCCTCGCCGATCGCGGCATGCGCGGCCAGTGGCAGGAGGCCGGCCGGCCCGACATCCACAGCCGGGCCACGGCCGAGGCGCGGCGCATCCTGGCCGAGCCGAACCCGGCAGTCTGGGACGGTGCGCTCGACGCCGCCATCCGCGCGCAGTTCCCCGGCCTCGTCGCCGGCGACGCCCTCCCCCTGGAGGCGCCTCAGGTGTAGCCCGACCGGACCGCCAAAACGACCACGAGGAGCGGCGATCGCGACCAGCGATCGGTAGCCGTCACCCGCATCTGTCACCTGCGAGACCAAGGAGTGCGCCCATGGGGCATGAGGAGCTTTTCGCGCAGTTAAAGCAAGCGATCATCGACCAGGACGAAGACGCCGTGCTGTCGAGCGTCAACGCGGCGCTCGACGCGGGGGTGGAGCCCAAGACCATCATCGACCAGGGTCTGCTGCCGGGCCTGAACGTCATCGGCGAGCAGTTCGAGTGCGAAGACATCTTCCTGCCCGAGCTCATGCAGGCCGC
>PMKK01000231.1 GCA_003157715.1 Actinomycetota bacterium | reverse complement strand
GGCGCGTCGTGAGCGGGTCCGGTCAGGCTGCAGGCGACGCTGCGGCCGCCCGCCGCGCCGCCGAGCTGCGCCGCGAGATCGAACGTCACGCCCACCTCTACTACGTGCTCGACCAGCCCGAGATCGGCGACGCCGACTACGACGCGCTGCTGCGCGAGCTGCAGGAGGTCGAGAGCGAGTACCCCGAGCTGCGCACGCCCGACTCGCCGACCCAGCGCGTCGGCGGACAGCCGCTCGAGAAGTTCGCGCAGTGGCGCCATCTGCGGCCCATGCTCTCGCTGGCCAACGCCCGCAACCCCGACGAGCTGCTGGCCTGGGACGGGCGCAACCGCCGTCTGCTCGAGGCGCACGGTCTCGGCGAAACCGCTCTAAGCTACGTCACCGAGCCCAAGATCGACGGCCTGGCCATCTCGCTCGTCTACCGCGACGGCATCTTCGAGCGCGGCGCCACCCGCGGCAACGGCGTGATCGGCGAAGACGTGACCGCCAACCTGCGCACCATCCACGCCGTGCCCCTGCGCCTGCGCGGGCTCGATCGTGACGAGCCGGTGCCGGCGGTGGTCGAGGTGCGCGGCGAGGTCTATCTGTCGCTGGCCGGCTTTGCGCGCTTGAATGAGACGCGCGCCGCCGCCGGCAAGTCGACCTTCGCCAACCCGCGCAATGCCGCCGCCGGCTCCATCCGCCAGCTCGATCCGGCCGTCGCCGCCGAGCGGCCGCTCGACATCTGGTGCTACCAGCTCGGCTACAGCGAGGGGCTCGAGGTGGCAAGCCACTGGCAGTCGCTCGACTGGCTGCGCGAGCAGGGCTTTCGCGTGAATCCCGCCTCGGCTCGCCACGAGACGATCGAGCAAGTGGTGGCCGAGTGCGCCGCCTGGGTCGAGCGCCGCGGCCAGGTCGATTACGACATCGACGGGGTGGTCGTGAAGATCGACGACATCGCGCTGCAGCGCGACCTCGGTGAGGTCGCCCACGACCCGCGCTGGGCGATCGCCTTCAAGTTCGCCCCGACCACCGCGGTCACGCGCCTGCACAGCATCGAGGTCAACGTGGGCCGCACCGGCGTACTTACGCCGTTCGCCGTGCTCGAGCCGGTACAGGTCGGCGGCGTCACGGTCGAGCGCGCCACGCTGCACAACGAAGACGACATCCATCGCAAGGACGTGCGCCCCGGCGACGACATCATCGTGCAGCGCGCCGGCGACGTCATTCCCCAGGTCGTCGGGCCGGCGCTCAGGGAGCAGGAGGGCGCGCAGAGCGTCGCCGCGCACGAAGCGCGTGCGCCGTGGAACATGCCCGAGCGCTGCCCGGCCTGCGACTCGCCGGTCGTGCGGGAGGAGGGCGAGGTGGCGGTGCGCTGTCCCAACCGTTCGTGCCCGGCGCAGATTGTCGAGGCCGTCAGGCACTTCGTGAGCCGCGGCGCGATGGACATCGACGGCGTCGGCGACGAGGCCGTGGTCGCCCTGCACGAAGCCGGTCTGGTGGGCAGCGTCGCCGATCTCTACGACCTGGGTCTCAGCCGGCTCGCCGAGGTGCCGTTGTTCACGCGCAAGGCGAAGGGTCCCGACGGTGAGGACATCGTCGTGCCCAACCGCTTCGCCGAGATCTTGCTCGCCTCGATCGAGGCGTCCAAGGCACAGCCTTTCGCGCGCGTACTGTTCGCGCTGGGCATCAGGCACGTCGGCGGGGTCAACGCCCAGCTTCTGGTCGAGCACTTCCCGTCGCTCGACGAACTGCAGGGCGCCGCCGAGGACGAGATCGCCGAGGTGCCCGGCATCGGGCCGGTCGTGGCCGGGTCGGTCGAGCAGTACCTTGCCGACCCGCACAATCGCGAGACGCTCGCCAAGCTGCGCGCCCACGGGCTGCGCTTCGTCGAGGAGACCAGGCTGCGCCCCGAGGGGCCGCTCACGGGCAAGACCTTCGTGCTCACCGGTACCCTCGACACACTCACGCGAGGCGAGGCCGGCGCCCGGATCGAAGCGCTGGGCGGCAAGGTCACGGGCTCGGTCAGCAGCCGTACCGACTACGTGGTGGCCGGGGCGAGCCCCGGCTCGAAGCTCGCCAAGGCCCAGAAGGCGGGGGTAGAGGTACTCGATGAGCAGGCCTTTCTGGCGCTGCTCGACGCCCCGGTTAACTCCGCTTAAGGACGGCTTAACACGCACTTAATGCGTGCGGGCAATACTCCTTATCGACCCCCCTCAAGGGCACCCCAAGCCCTGCCAGTGAGCCCCGCCCCCCCGCGGGGCTCACTGCGTTTCGAGCCCCGCTCCCCGGCGGGGCTCGTTTACGTTTCGTCGCGACGATAGACTACCTGGCGGGCCGGTGTAGCTCAGTTGGTAGAGCAGCTGTCTTGTAAACAGCAGGTCGACGGTTCGATTCCGCCCGCCGGCTCCACTACAAACACGCCAACCCTCACGAAACCCCCGTAAGCTCCGCAAGCAGTGGAGAGCGAGGCTCGCGCGTCAGCCGTTCCCGTCGGTGGCAGCCGCGCTCGCCTCCCACGACGACGAGCCGACCCTCCGCCGCTGCGGGGGGAGACTCGGCCGCGAGCCTCGCGAAGCCTACGCAGCCCACGGACTGGGTAAGCTTCGCGCGAGTCCTCGCGGTGGCATCCCCGCCGCCCGGGACGGGGGCCAAAGCCAGGAGGGTTCGTGAGCATCCGCCACAGCAGCACCGGCGTGGCCCTCGGTCTCGACATCGGCACGAGCGGCGCTCGAGCGCTGGTCGTGAGCGCGCAGGGACGCGTGCTGGGAGAGGCCGGCGCGGAGTATCCCCTGTTTGCCGAGGAGCCGGGCCAGGCTGAGCAGGAGCCTCGGGATTGGTGGCAGGGGGCGGTCGGCGCCATTCGCGCGGCGCTCGCGTCCGCCGGGCTCACGCGAGTCGACGGCATCGGTGTCACCGGTCAGATGCACGGCACGGTGCTGGTCGACGAGCGGCTCGCTCCCGTGCGGCGTGCCCTGCTGTGGTGCGACGGCCGCGCGGCCGTCGATGCCTCCGAGGTGACCGGCCGGTTCGGACGAGCCCAGATCATCGCCGCGGCGGGGAACCTGCCGATGCCCGGCTTCACCGGCCCGCAACTGCGCTGGCTGACGCGGGCCGGACAGCTCGGATCGGCGCGCTGGGCCCTGTGCGCCAAAGACTACGTCCGGGCGCGGCTCACCGGCGAGGTAGCGACCGACCCGAGCGACGCGACCGGGACGGGGCTGCTCGGCCTCGACGGTTCCTGGAGCGGCGAGCTCGCCGAAGCGTACGGCATCGAACCGCGGCTGCTGCCGCCCGTGATCGAGTCCGGCGAGGTGGCGGGCCACCTGACTCGCGCCGCGGCGGCGGCGACCGGGCTTGCCGAGGGGACTCCCGTGGCGACGGGCGCGGCCGACAATGCCGCCGCGGCGCTGGGGACCGGCGTGGTCGCTCCGGGCACGCTCATGCTGAGCGTCGGTACGTCGGGCACGATCCTTGCCCCGATGGCCGACCCTCGTCCCGACGAGACGGGTCGCTGCCACCTCCTTCGGCACGCCGTCCCGGGGACGTGGTATGCCATGGCGGTCGTGCTGAGCGCCGGCGGCGCTCTCACCTGGTGGCGCTCCGTCACCGGCCGGCCCCTCGACGAGCTCAGCTCGGCGGCGGCGGCGGTCGCTCCCGGCAGCGACGGCGTGGTCATGCTGCCGTTTCTCAGCGGCCGGCGCATGCCCGTGGTCGACCCCGAGGCGCGCGCAGCCTTCTGCGGGATGTCTCTCTCGCACGGCGTCGGGCACCTCACTCGCGCGGTCATCGAGGGCGCCGCCTTCGCCATGAAGGAGGGCCTGGAGTGCATTCGCGACCTGGGCATCGACGACAAGGACGCGGTCGTCACCGGCGGAGCCGCGCGGCATCGGATCTGGCGGGACGTACTGGCGCTCGCGCTGCCGGACCTGCGGCTGGCGACCGCCGCGCCCGGCGGCGGCGCGGCTCTGGGGGCCGCTCTTCTGGCCTTCGCCGCCGCCGGCGTTCCCCTCGCCGCGCTCGTCCACCAGATCGTGGTGCACGCTGCGATCGACAGCCCTCGGTTTACAGACGCCGAGTACACGGCGGTGGCTTCCGGCTACGACCAGTACCGCTCGCTCGCGTCGACCATCGGTAGCACGGCGGCGAAGGAGACATAAGTGAATGAGTTCGACCCCACCCCCGAGGATCGTTTCAGCTTCGGCCTTTGGACCGTAGGCAACCGGGGACAGGATGCGTTCGGCGCGCCCACTCGACCCCCGATCGAGCCCCAGGCCATCGTCGCGCAGCTCGCCGAAGCGGGCGCCTGGGGCGTCAGCCTCCACGACGAGGATCTGATCCCCTTCGGTACGGCGGCCAAGGAACGCGATCGCATCGTGCGGCACTTCGGCGCGGCCGTGCACGAGGCCGGCCTCTGCGTGCCCATGGTCACCGTGAACCTCTTCTCGCAGCCCGTGTTCAAGGACGGCGCCCTGACCGCCGCCGACCCCAGGGTGAGGCGCTTCGCCCTGCGCAAGGCGACCGAGGCGATCGACGTCGGGGGCGATCTCGGGGCCGGGATCTTCGTCTTGTGGGGCGGGCGCGAAGGCGTCGATTCCTCAGCCGCCCGCGACCCGGTGGCGGCGCTGGAGCGCTATCGCGAAGGTCTCGATTTCCTGTGCGACTACATTCGCTCCCAGGAGCTCGACATGCGCGTCGCGCTGGAGGCCAAGCCCAACGAGCCGCGGTCCCACATCTACCTTCCGACGACCGGCCACATGCTCCACTTCATCGAGCGGCTGAGTCACAGCGAGATGGTGGGGGTAAACCCGGAGTTCGCCCACGAAGCGATGGCCGGCCTCTCGTTTCACGAGGCGGTCGCCCAGGCCCTCTGGGCGGGCAAGCTCTTCCATGTCGATCTGAACGCCCAGTGCGGGCCGCGTTACGATCAGGACTTTCGCTTCGGCTCAGAGGACCTCAAGGAGTCCTTCCTGCTGGTCCGGCTGCTGGAGGCCACCGGCTACGACGGCCCTCGCCACTTCGACTGCAAGGCGTACCGCAGCGAGGACGCCGCCGCCGTGTACGGGTGGTTCGCTCGCGGCTGCATGCGCAACTACGCGATCCTCAAGTCGAAGGCCGCCCGGTGGCAGAGCGACCCGGAGTCGCGTCTGGCGTGCGAGCAGGCCGGCGCCACGATGCAGCAGCTGGCGACGCCCGCGTTTTCAGCCAGTGAGCTGAGCGCCCTGCGGGCCGAGGACTTCGCCGACCTGCTCGAACGCACGGCGGGTACGGGGCACGAGCGCGCCGATCAGCTCATGGTCGAGCTGATCCTCGGCGTGCGCTGACCGTCGGTGCACGCTGACCGCCGGCGAAGCTCAGACGGCCGTGCCGGCGGGCGGGATGCTGTTCGTGTGGGCGAGCTCGCGGTACCAGTATGCCGAGTCCTTCCAGACCCGCTCGAGGGTCTCGAAGTCGACCCGGACGATGCCGAACCGGCGCTCGTAGCCGTAGCTCCACTCGAAGTTGTCGAGCAGCGACCACACGAAGTAGCCGCGCACGTCCGCGCCGGCGTCGAGCGCGGCGCCGACGGCCTCGATGTGGTCGCGCAGGTAAGCCACCCTCCGGGTGTCGTGTAGGTGACCGTCGGCCGCGACGTCGTCGGCGAACGCGGCGCCGTTCTCTGTGACCATCAGTGGCTGGCCGGGGTAGGCGGCGTGCAGCGAGAGCAGCAGCTCGGTCAGACCCGCGGGTTCGATGTTCCAGCCCATCGCCGTGTACGGGCCGGGCTGGCGGACGAACTCGATGTCGCCCGCCCCGATCCACGGCGTGGCCGCCGAGTCCCCGTGGCCGTCGGCCCGCGCGGGCTCGCCCAGACCCGAGAAGTGTCGCACGCGGTTGGTCGCGTAGTAGTTCACGCCTAGTACGTGGAGCGGCAGCCTGATCGCCTCGAGGTCACCGTCGCGCACGAAGGACCAGTCGCTCACCCCCGCGGTGTCGGCCAGCAGGTCGGCTGGGTAGGCGCCGTCGAGCAGCGGGCCGAGAAACGCGCGATTGCCCAGGGCGTCGATACGGCGCACGGCGTTCGCGTCGGCGGCCGAGGCCGGGTCGTCGGGCCGAATCACGTGTAGATTGAGGGTGATCGACAGCTTCACTTCGTCGCCCAGCACGCCGCGGATGGCCCGTCCGGCCAGGCCGTGGGCGAGATTGAGGTGGTGCACGGCCGCGAGCGCGGCCGCGCCGTCGGTGCGGCCCGGGGCGTGCACGCCGGAGGCATAGCCCAGGTAGGCGGCACACCACGGCTCGTTCAGCGTGGTCCACAGCGAAACGCGCGTGCCGAGCTCACGCGCCACCCGTGCGGCGTACTCGGCGAACCGGTAGGCCGTCTCGCGGTTCGCCCAGCCGCCGGCGTCCTCGAGCTCCTGCGGCAGGTCCCAGTGGTAGAGCGTGGCCACCGGCTCGATGCCCGCCGCGATGAGCGCGTCGAGCAGACCGCGATAGAACGCTATGCCCTCGAGGTTGAACTCCCCCGACCCGCTCGGCTGCACCCGCGGCCACGAGATGGAGAACCGGTAGGCGCCGAGCCTCAGCTCCTTCATGAGGGCGACGTCCTCGCGCCAGCGGTGAAAGTGGTCGGCCGCGATGTCGCCGGTGTCGCCGTTCAGCGTGCGGCCCGGGGTGTGGCTGAAGGTGTCCCAGATCGACGGTCCGCGGCCGCCCTCGGTGACGCCGCCTTCGACCTGGTAGGCCGCGGTGGCCGAGCCCCAGAGGAAGTCCGCGGGGAAGGTGCGTGCCGGGCCCACGAGTTGGTGTCCCCTAGAGCGCGATCTCGAGGCGCGCGGTGCCGGGCGCGGCGCTTACGGTGCGAGCGCCGGGTCCGACGGCGCGCACGGACCACGGTCCGCGTGCTCCTTCGGCCTCGATCAGCACGCGGTCCCCGGTCCGGCTGACCGTGAACGCCGCCGCGGTTGTGCCGCCGAGCGCGGGGACGGCGGTGCGCGACTGGTGGCCGTCGGCGATCTCGTACAGGTCCAGGCGCACGCCGTCGGCGTAGTCGTAGTCGGGGCGGTCGCCGCGCGCGCCGACCGGCAGCACCGTGTCGGGGCGCACGAGCAGCGGCAGCGAGTCCAGCGCGTGCCGCTCGCTGACCCACCGCGGGCCGCTGACCCGCGCGCCGGTCAGGAGGTGGGTCCAGGTCCCTTCCGGGACGTAATACTCGACGTCTCCCGTGGCCGAGAACACCGGCGCCACGAGCAGCGCGTCGCCCAGCATGTACTGGGTGTCTATGGTGGCCGCGGCGCGGTCTCGCGGAAACTCGAGCAGCATCGGACGCATCATCGGGATGCCCTGCGCGTGCGCCTCGGCCGCGAGCCGCGCGAGGTACGGCATGAGCGAGAGCTTGAGGTTCGTGAACTTGCGGGTCAGATCGACGGCTTCCTCGTCGAACGCCCACGGCACCCGGACCGAGCCGGAGCCGTGCAGCCGGCTGTGCGACGACAGCAAGCCGAAGGCCAGCCAGCGCTTGAAGACCGCCGGGTCGGGCGTGCCCTCGAAGCCGCCGATGTCGTG
>PMKK01000177.1 GCA_003157715.1 Actinomycetota bacterium | reverse complement strand
GCAGCGGTACAGCACCCGCGAGTATCACCGGTGCATGCGCTGCGGACGCTCGCGTGGCTACTTCCGTCAGTTCGGCCTGTGTCGTATCTGCCTGCGCGAGCTCGCTCACGAAGGCGTCATTCCAGGCATGACCAAGTCGAGCTGGTAAGGGAGGCGACGAGAAATGTCCATGACTGATCCCATCGCCGATATGCTGACACGCATCCGCAATGCGAATCAGGCCAACCACACCGAGGTCGAGATGCCCGCGTCGCGCATGAAGGCGGGCATCGCCAAGCTGCTTCTCGAGCAGGGCTACATCTCGGGGTTCGAAAGCAAGGCCGGTGAGCACGGCGAGCTGCTCGTCATCGGCCTCAAGTACGGCAGAAACCGCGAGCGCGTGATCTCCGGCATCAAGCGGGTCTCCAAGCCCGGCCGCCGTATCTACGCCCGCAAGGACAGGCTGCCGAAGGTCCTGGGTGGCCTCGGTGTGGCCATCATCTCAACGTCGCGTGGTCTCGTTACCAGCGTCGAGGCACAGCGCCTCGGCCTGGGCGGCGAGGTCATCTGCTTCATCTGGTAGGGAAGAAGAAGACATGTCACGAATCGGAAGAGCGCCCATCGCCGTGCCCGCCGGGGTCGAGTTCACCTACGACCACGGCACGGTAACGGTCAAGGGGCCCAAGGGTGAGCTGACACAGCGCGTCCCGCGCGAGATGATCGTCTCGATGGCAGACGGCGTCATTACGGTCGCGAGGCCCACCGACAGCGCCCCTCACCGGTCGCTGCACGGCCTCACGCGGACACTCATCGCCAACATGGTGCAGGGCGTTACCGACGGTTACGAGAAGCGTCTCGAGATCGTCGGCGTCGGCTACCGCGCCGCCGTCAAGGGCGTCGACCTCGAGCTGCTCGTCGGATTCAGCCATCCGGCCATCGTGACGCCGCCCAGCGGCATCGCGTTCGAGACGCCGCAGCCGCAGGTCGTCATGATCCGCGGCATCGACAAGCAGGCCGTCGGCGAGGTCGCGGCGCAGATCAGGTCGCTGCGTCCGCCGGAACCGTACAAGGGCAAGGGCATCCGTTACGCGGGCGAGTACGTCGCGCGCAAGGTCGGCAAGCGCGCCTAGGCGTGATCGGACCAGAAGGAATAGACGCATGAGTACCAAGACAACCGCTGAGGCTCGCGCCACGAGGCGCCGCCGGATCCGCGGCAAGGTGGTCGGCAGCGCGGCTCGTCCGCGTGTCTCCGTCTTTCGCTCCAACAAGGCGATCTATGCCCAGCTGATCGACGACGCCAGCGGCGCGACGCTCGTAGCGGCACGCTCGGCCGAAGTCGACGGCAGCGATCTCGACAAGACCGGCGTGGCCAAGAAGGTCGGCGTACTGCTGGCCGAGCGGGCCCGCGCCAGGGATATCGCCGCGGTCGTGTTCGACCGGTCCGGCTATCTATACCACGGGCGCGTCAAGGCGCTCGCCGAGGGCGCCCGCGAGGGCGGGCTCGTTTTCTAGCGAGAAAGGCAAGGAAGCCCTGTGGCCAGAACACCTTCTGATGGAGTAGAGCTCAAAGAACGCGTCGTCGACATCAACCGTGTCGCGAAAGTCGTAAAGGGCGGTCGTCGCTTCTCCTTCACCGCGCTGGTCGTGGTCGGCGACGAGAACGGCAACGTCGGCGCCGGCTACGGCAAGGCACGCGAGGTCCCGCTGGCGATCCAAAAGGCGATCCTCGACGCCAAGAAGAACATGTTCAAGGTGCCGCGCTACCGCACCACGATCCCCCACGAGATCATGGGCGTGTACGGCGCCGGGCGCGTGCTGCTCAAGCCCGCCTCCGAAGGTACGGGCGTCATCGCGGCGGCCGGTGTGCGCGCCGTGCTCGAACTCGCCGGCGTGCACGACATTCTCACCAAGTGCCTGGGCACGACCAACCCGATCAACATGGTCCGTGCCACGGTGACCGGCCTGCAGGGTCTGAAGACGCCGGCCGACGTCGCGCGTCTGCGCGGCCTCACCGTCGCCCAGGTGCTCGGCTTGCCGCCCCGCGAGCAGGCCGCGACCACTGACGAGACGCCGGCCGACAAGTCGGCGGCGGGCGAGGCGTGATCGTGGCCCGGCTCGAGATCACTCAGGTAAAGAGCGGCATCGGTACGCCGCCCGACCATCGCGGCACGCTGCGCGCGCTCGGCATCAAGCGCATGCACCACACCGTGGTCCAAGAAGACAACCCCGTCATCCGGGGCATGATCCGTAAGGTGTCGTATCTCGTCGAGGTACGGCCCGCCACGAAGACAGACGTGAGTACCACATGAGCCATCTCGGATTGAACGATCTCAGGCCCAACCCCGGGTCCACCAAGAACACCAAGCGGCTGGGCCGCGGCAAGGGCAGCGGCCAGGGCAAGACGGCCGGCCGCGGTCACAAGGGTTTCAACGCCCGTTCAGGCGGCGGTGTGCGGCCCGGTTACGAGGGCGGCCAGATGCCGCTCTACATGCGGCTCGGCAAGCTGCGCGGGCCGAACGCCAAGAAGAGCATGCCGATCGGCCCGTTTCGCACCTACTCGGTGCCGGTGAACATCGGGCGTCTCGCGGTCTTCGAGGCCGGCGCCGAGGTCACCCCCGAGGCGCTCGTCGCCAAGCGGATCGTCAAGAACACTCGCAAGCCGATCAAGATCCTCGGTGGTGGCGAGCTCGCCGTCGCGCTGACCGTGCGCGCCAACGCGTTCTCAGAGAAGGCAGCCGAAAAGATCCTGGCCGCCGGCGGTAGCACCGAACTGCTCTAACCCGAGCGGCGAGCAAAGCGGGGGCGGACGTGAACAACAAACTCTGGCAGTCGCTGGCGAACTCCTGGAAGATCCCGGAGCTGCGCAAGAAGCTCCTGTTTACGGCGGCGATGCTCGCCATCTACCGCTTCGGCTCGCACGTGCCGGTGCCGGGCGTCAACCTGGCCGCTCTGAACAGTCTGTTCCAGAACGGGCAAGGCGGCGTGCTCGGCTTCCTCAACCTGTTCTCAGGCGGGGCGCTGAGCAAGGTCGCCATCTTCGCCCTGGGCATCATGCCCTACATCACGGCCTCGATAATCTTCCAATTGCTCACAGTGGTTTACGAGCAGCTGGCGCGCATCCAGAAGGAAGGCGAGCTCGGGCGGCGCAAGATCACGCAGTGGAACCGCTATATGACCGTGATTCTGGCTGCGGTG
>PMKK01000292.1 GCA_003157715.1 Actinomycetota bacterium | reverse complement strand
GCCCTACACGTTCACGAGCTACGACCTCGCCTTCACCAACCTCTTCCGCGACCCGATCTACTGGCAGCCCATCCGCAACGCCCTGCTCACCTACGGCGTCACGGTCGCCGCGCTGCTCGTGGCGTCGTGGCTGATCTTCCGGCGCAAGGACATCCTCACGTAAGGGCCGGCCGGGAGACGCAAGATGCGCTCACTTCGCCTCGAGCTCTTCAAGATCCTCCACCAGAAGCGCACCTACATCGGCTGGCTGGGCCTCGTGGCCGTGCCGCTCATCGTGGTGGCCGCCGGGGCCTTGCAGAAGCCCCAGCCGCAAGACCCCGGCGAGCCGCCCTTCGTGGCGCACGTCAGCGCCAACGGGCTGCTCGTCATGCTCTCGGCGCTGATCGCCCTGGCTTCGTTTCTGCTGCCGCTGATCGCCGCCATGGGCGGCGCCTCGCCGATCAGCGCCGAAGCCGAATCAGGCACGCTCAAGACCTGGCTCTCGCGGCCGGTGAGCCGCACCGGCTTGCTGCTCACCAAGTGGACGATGGCCGTCGCCTACGCCGCCGCCGGAGCGGCTCTGGTGGCGCTGGTCTCGCTTATCGCCGGGGCGCTGGCGTTCGGCGTGCACCCGCTGGTCACGCTGTCGGGCACGTCGCTGGGCGCCGCGCACGCGCTGGGGTTGATCGCGCTCGCCTACCTGATCGTGATCGCCGGCGCCGTCTGCTCGCTCTCGCTGGCGCTGTTCATCTCGACGCTCACGAACTCGAGCCTCACCGCGGCGATCATCGCCGTCGCGGTGTTCACGGTGCTGACCGTGCTCAACGCCTTCACCGTCTTCGATTTCATGAAGCCCTACACCTACTCGGCCTACCGCCTCGCCTTCGTCAATCTGTTTCGCTACCCGATTTACTGGCGCCCCATCGGGGAGGCGCTGCTCACCTACGCCCTGACGAGCGGCGCGGCGCTGGCGGCCGCCTGGCTCGTGTTCAGGCGCAAGGACATTCTGACGTAACGTCTTCTGGCGACTCCCGGCGACCCGCCGCGCCGCGGGCCTGGCCGATGGAGGGGCCGATCTCAGGCGACGCAGTTCGGCTCGCATCCGCAACGCGCGCTCAGCGGGTCTCACGCGTTCGCCGGGTATCATTCGGGCAGCGACGTCCGGAGGTCACCGTGAGAGCCATGCTGCTGCGTCAGCCGAAGCCCATCGAGGAGCGGCCGCTGGAGCTCGCGGAGCTCGAGCGGCCGCAGCCCGGCCCGGGCGAGATCCTGATCGCCGTGCACGCCTGCGGCGTGTGTCACACCGACCTGCACGTGAGCGAGGGCGAGCTGCCGCCGCACAAGTCGCCGGTGGTGCCCGGACACCAGATCGTCGGCACGGTGGCCGAGCTCGGCACAGGCGTCACCGCGCACACTGTGGGCGATCGCGTCGGAGTGCCCTGGCTGCACTGGACCGACGGCACCTGCCGCTACTGCCGCCGCGGCGACGAGAACCTCTGCGANNCGGCTTCGCCGAGTTCGTGGTCGCGCCCGCGGCCTTCAGCTACGCCCTGCATCAGGACCTGTCAGACCTCGCGACGGCGCCGTTGCTGTGCGCCGGCATCATCGGCTACCGCTCGCTGCGTGTCTCGGGGCTGGTCCCCTGGGGGCACGGCAAGGCGGCGGCCGGCGGCCCTCCCGGTCCCGGCGCGGCCGCCGGCCGCCGCCTGGGCCTGTACGGCTTCGGCGCGGCCGCCCACATCTGCCTGCAGATCGCCCGCTACTGGGGCGCCGAGGTCTACGCCTTCACGCGCGGCGAGGAGCACCGCAAGCTGGCTCTCGAGCTGGGCGCCGTGTGGGCCGGCGAGTCGGGCGAGCAGCCCGGCGGCGACCCGGCGGTCAAGCTCGACGCGGCCATCGACTTCGCCCCGGCCGGTGAGCTCGTGATCGACGCGCTGCGCGTTCTGGACAAGGGCGGCACGATCGCCATGGGCGGCATCTACTCGTCGCCGGTGCCGGCCATCGACTATCCGCTGCTCTACGGCGAGCGCGTCGTGCGCAGCGTGACCAACTCGACCCGCCGCGACGCTGCCGACCTGCTGCACCTGGCGGCGGCCATCCCCATCACGGCTGAGATCCAGGTCTTCGCCCTCGAGCAGGCCAACGACGCGCTGATCGCCCTCAAGCACGACGGCATCCGTGGGGCAGCGGTGTTGCAGGTGGCCGGGCAGGATCCGCCGGCAGCGCGCGGGGAGTGGCGTTAGGCCGAGCCGCGGTCCTTCCAGTTCCACCACTTGAGCAGCATGGGGTCGTGCACGTCGTTCGAGGCGTAGTAGATGGCGCAGCGATACGTGTATAGCACACAGGGGTCGAGGCGGCCGCCGGCGAGCTCTCGGTCGCGCTCGTAGAGCGCCTCGGCGCTCTGCCCGCGCAGACCGGCGACGCTGTCGATGCCGAGCCGCCGCAAGTGGGTCGCCATGTTCGGACCGATGCCCGGTATGGTCTCGAGATCGTCTTGTCGTGGAGCCATAGTCGTAACGATACCCGTCTCGCCCGAGTTGCGGGACCGCGCCCGCGGGTAGTGCGGAGCTTCAGTGCCTGCCTGGGCTACATGACGCGGGGCGCCGGAGGAGGGCTACGCCAACACCAGGCAAGAGAGGACGTCGGCATCGCACTTCGAAGTCGAAGTCATACAGCGACGCCATTCACTCCAACAGCCGTTGGGGGTCCACCTGAAAGCAGGTCGTTTGGGGCCTGAAGCCGAGACGCCGCCAGGCTTCCTGCGCACCGGTGTTGAAACCCCACGACGAGAGCAGGAGACGGCTCACACCGCCGCGTCGGGCGTCCTCGCCCGGCGGCCCGCAACAGCGCGCGCGACTCCCTTGCGACGCCAGCACGGCCGGACGCCGATCTGGCCGACCTCCCACCATGTACGCGCGCGGCAGAACAGGTGTTCCTCTCGACTCGTCGTAAGCACCGCGACGTAGTCAACGACGACGCCCGAGGCGTCGGCGACCCAGACGCGCGCCAGTTCGTCATCTAGTCTTGCGGCATACCAGGCGGCCACCTCGGCGATGTCGGGAGACTTGTAGACGTCTGGCTCGTGCGCCCGGTGGAACTCCTGGACCATGCCGTTCAACTCCGCCAGAGCGGGGGCATCGCCGACTTCGGCACGGCGAACCGTCACCTTACCATTCAACGGCCGAGTACGACGTCGACGCCCAGCAGTACGAGCTCGAGCTTCTTTGCGGGTAGCGTCCCGCTGCGCTCAGTGAGCGCCGCACGGTCGAGGGTGACGATTTGCGAGACGTTGGCGACTGAGTCCTTCGNNGATTGCTGGTGAGCGCGACACAGACCGCGGTGGCGATACGGCTGCGATTGAAGGCGTCGCCCTGGATTATCACGACGGGCCGTCGGAAGCCGGGCTCGGAGCCGGACGGCTCCGCGAGGTCGGCCCACCAGACCTCGCCTTGGGCGATCACCAGTCGGAGCGCTCCAGCGTGTGACGCGCCGCCGCCTGTGTGAACCCGTCGCTGGGACCAACCTCGGCGCAGACGCTGTCGAGCGCGGCGGTGACGCTCTCGGCCGAGTGACGCGCGACGTACTCGCGCACGGCGTCGCCGTAGAGGCGGCTGCGCGACTTCTTCAGTTCGCGAGCAAGGTGCTCAGCGTCAGCGAACAGGTCGTCGGGAATGGAGATCGCAGTCTTCATACCGAAAGTATAACCGGTGCCGACGAATTCGCAACGCGAATTCGCAACGTCCGCCTTCGGCAGACTTCGCGGTTGGGTGGCGGATGCCGAACGCGCTGCAGTTGAGCTGCGCCGTATCGGCAGCCATCTTGTTAGGCGGATTCCCGCACATGACGGCAGGCGGTTCTCGCGTCACTGCCTTGTGAACTCGGCGACCATCGTCGGGGCGGAAGAGGCTGTGTCCTTCATCTCCAGCACGAGCTTGTCATCTCGCAGCTCGTACCAGTTCCAGGAGCTCAATTGGCCGGTGTCCGCCGGGACGAGTTTGCCATTCTTTGCGACGTAGTAGGTTCTCAGCGGCGGCGATCCGGCGACGTCGGGGTAGGTGACCGTGGCGGTCCACCCCGAACCGTTCCTGGCGATGACACAGGTGAGCTTGCTGCCGTCGTCGCTCCGCGTGCCGACCCAGGCGCCGGAATACTTCGAGTAGTCGTTGTTCCCGCAGGCGCACAGCGCACCTGCGATCGACAGCAAGAGGAGAATTGCCCCGAGCACGGCTGCCGAGCGACTGATCCTGGACACGAATCCCCCCTGGTTGCGATTCCGCCTAGTCATCAGTGCAGAACCTGCGCGGGCTTCGGTTCGAGATCACCGCAGAAACCGTTGAGCGCGTCAGGTGTTGCGCTTGTTCGCCGCGGCAGCGCCTAGCGTCCGGTCGGCGGGATGGGATAGGCGCGAGTAGACAGGTTGCGCGCTTCGACCGGCCCCCGGTTCACCGCATGTCGGGCATGCCGACCGCTCACCGACCCTTCGGCCTTGAGAACTCGTTGAACCGCCGGCACTTCGTCGACCAGGAACGATTTGATGCCGAGTCGCTCGGCGGCCTTCACGTTGGGGCGTGAGTCGGCGAAGAACCACATCGAGTCAGCAGCGACGCCGAGCTGTGCCATCACCTTCTTGCCGCGGCGGCGGGCACGTGAGAGGTAGCGGTCGCGCAGCGGCCCCGGCAGGCGCACGGCGACGTGCGCGGCCTCGACAAGGTGCGGCGCGCGTGCGACGAGCATTCGACGAGCGTGCGGCTGTGGGCGTCGAGATCGAGGTCGGCCAGCCAGGCGCGCTCGTCGCGGCCGAAGAGGTCGGTGCCGCTGTAGCGCAGGCAGTGGCGCGCGAGCCCAACGTCGGGCGCGTAAGCTGTGCGCGCAGCGTTCCCGGAGTGATGAAGACCTGCGGCGCATCAGCTCGATGCGCCCGTTAGGCCAGTGCACCGGCAACCTCGACCCCTCGCGTCCCGATCCAGTACCGCCGCACAAGGCATTCGAAGCGCGGCGATTGAAACTCGCGCTCGAGCACCCCACCGCAGGCCTCGATGGTGTGCCACGAGGCGGCGTTGTCGGCGTCGCAGCACAGCAGCACGCGCTCCAGTCCGAGACGCCGCGCCTCGGCCAGCGCTGCGCGGAGACTGGCGATTCCATAGCCTTGCCCGCGATGCGCCGGCGGCACATCGTAGCCGATGTGGCCCGCCTCCTCGGCCAAGAACGGCGTGTCGATGGTGTGTCTGACGCGCGCTACGCCTACGATCGCGCCGGAGCCGTCGAGCAGCCACCGATGCGAACAGGGCACGTAGCCATGGGGCAGATTCACACCGCGCTCCTCGTCGAGAAGGCCGCGCACGTAGGCATCGAAGCCGAGACGGGCGGCGGCGTAGAGCTCGCCGTTCACGGGGTCATGCGCATCGTAATCGTCGACCATCATCAGGAATGCCGCGCGCAGGCTCGTCTTAGGCTTCGAGATGTCGACTTTCACGCTTCCCCCCTCGCTGAACGCTACCTGTGCGCCGCGCCGTTCCAGTCTATCTCGGCGCTTGGACGCATCAGATGACACGCTGGTTGGGCCGCTCTGCGCCTTCGCCGCGGACTCGAGATGCACTCATGCTGCCGGCTCGCTGCCGGCGCGTGTCGCCTGACGTGCCTCGAACCAGGCCCGAGCGGCCGGCGTGAGTAGCAGCGCGATGCCCACGCCTTCGATGACGAGGGAGATGACGATCCATCCGAAGTTGAGCGCCCCGCTGTCGAGGTAGACACGATAATCGAGCGACACGTGCACGACGCCCCACAGGAACCAGATGACGTACACGATGAACGCCCAGCGGCGACCCGTCGCGACGGCGAACACCAGAGCGAGCTGCACGATCTGTAGAGCGAGGAAGAACGCGACCACCAGGTCGAGCTCCAGGAACAGGGCGCCGCTGGTGAACAGGGAGATGAGCAGACTGACAATCGCATCGGCGCCGAGTAGGTAGATCCCCCACCTGACCGCCGGTGGTCGCTCGGCGAGACGGATGCCTCTCACGGAATCGCGCCTCCCACGGTCAGTCGGCCCAACAGTAACCCTGTCTACTGGATAAGTCGGCCACGGCGTACGCTCTTGCGAGTAATGGCACTTCCTGACACCTGCACCTATGCCCTCTGGCGGCGGCAAGCAGCGGCAGCGGCCCCGGCTGCTCGGTATCCCTCAGTTCCGCGCCATCTGATAGGTGCTGCCGTCGATGGTGATGCTGCCATCGTTCTTGTCGTCGATCGTCACGATTATCCCGACCCCATCATATTCGCGGGCGCTCGACTTCGTGAGCTGGTAGCGAAGTTTGGTGCCTTCATCCAGAGCCACGTAGCTGCCGTTCCCTTCGCTCTTGAAGTACCAGAACACCCAATCATTGCTCGATCCGTAGTCGGCCGACCCCGGATCAGACCCCGACCCATAATCGACCGACCACGTGCCGGCCAGGCCCTCGTGCCCACATGCCGTCACGAAGACGGCCATGATCGCGAGGGCGGCGAGGACGACGAGGACGACTACGCTTCGCTTCATCGACCCCCCCAATCGCTCTCTGCCTCGTGCCTCGGTGAGCAGCGCCGCCAGTACCTGACTCACGCAGACCCGGTCGTGACTGAGCACTGTTGCAAGGCAGAGGCGCTCGCGCGTTCTGCCCTGGTTCGTTTTCGACGTGCACGTTAGTGCTAGAAAGCCCGTAGGACAAGCGCGGACCCCAGGCGGGGCCTTAGCCTGCCAGTCGGCTCCTGCACGCAGAGCGTCGCCCGAGCGTGAGAAATGCGGCCCGACTGCCGTCGAGGTAGACGGGGCCGCTACGCCGCATAGAGAAGCTGTTTGGTGCGCTCGATCTCGCGGATCAGGTAGCGGTTGGTCACGGCGTCGGCCATGACGAGGTCGAGCTGGCCGCCGAGCAGCTCGCGCAGCGCGTCGAGCAGGCCGAAGTAGGCGTCGGCCAGCGCGTGCGGCTCCATGGGCGCGAATTCGACCAGCAGGTCGACATCGCTCTCCCCCGGGCGGAAGTCGTCGCGCAGAGCAGATCCGAAGACGTCGAGTCGGACCACGCCGAAGCGCGCGCAGATCTCCGCGATGGCTTTCTGCTTGTCGCTCAGGACGCGGACCATGGGCACCTCCGCCGACATGCTACCTTCGAGCGATACACCACGCTCTCTGGGTGTCTGCTCGAACGCCTTGTTGGGCAGTACTTCGTTCACAGGCCCTCTCCCAGCCTCTTGACGTAGACGAGCTCGGGGTCACCCGGGTCGAGTTCGTCGATGAAGCCGCAAGCGACGAATCCCCGGCGCGACAGCAGGCGCTGCATGCGATGGTTGGAGAGGTTCGTGGTGCAGAAGAGCTTCGGCGTGTCGCATGTCTGCTCGAGCGCCTGCAGCAGCAGTTCGCCAATGAGCTGACCGCGGTAGTCAGGGTGGAGCATGAGCATGTCGACGTTGCCCTGGCGGAAGAAGTCGTGATTGAAGACGCCGTAACCGACGACCTGGCCGTCGACCTCGCACACGAACACCACGTCGCCCTCAAGCCAGCTGTCGATGGACTCGGCTCTGCGCGGGTCGACCGGAACGATGGTGTCCAAAGCCTTCAGCGCGGCGCCGTCTGCCGCCTCTCCCCGCCGAACCGTCGCCGTCAAACAGGCCCCCCGGTCATGTGATGCCCTACCGGCTATCGCCGACATTCCGTCGCATCTGCCCAGCGCGCAGCGTGTGACCTGCGCGGGCTGCCTTTGAGCTTACTACCATCTGCGTCGGGCGCGTCAGGTGTTGCGATTGATTGTTGGGCCGGTCCACCGACATCTCACGCTGGAATCGGACCCGTCGCGCCGCAGAGCGCGTCGTCGATCCAGTAGTGGCAGAGGAAGACACCGTCGTGGGCGAGGAACCAGTTGATGAGGTCGTCCTGGGCGCCGCCGCGGCCACCCCCGGAAACGACTGCGTAGAAGGCCCCAGCGGGCAGCTGGCCCGAGAGCAGGCGGCGGAGCTGGCGCGTTGCGGTGCCGATGGAGTACTGACGTCCCCACATGGCCGCGTAGGAGGCGGTGGCACCGGAGCGACCGGAGAACGCCCAGCGCTCGACGTCGCGGCGCTGTGCGAGTCCGTCGCGAAGCCCGGCGATCTGGGTCGCGGTGGCCGTCGGGCGAAGGAAGGCGACGACGGCGCTGTCACGGATGGAGGCGGGCGATGCCGCCATCCTCACGAGCGCGCCGGATTCCGGGGCCGGCGCCGACTTGCCGCACGCAGAGGCGAGCGCGGCCAGAGCAAGGAGCGCCGAACCGATGAGGAACAGACGGGCTACCCTACGCTGAGACGCCTCGTGCATACCTCGCACCCCCCGTACTCGGCCTAACGCGTTGCGTTTGAGCTGCGAGCGCTGCGACTCGCTCTTGGCGCAACCCCACTGCGAGTCAGCTCGAAACGCCCGTTCGGCAAGACACTCACCGGCCGTCACGGACCTGACTCCTCGACCGTGAACATGTCGCTAGTCACACCCCAGCGGACGGCCCGGCCGTCTTCCAGTGCGACGCAGAGGGAGTCGTCCATAAGTCGAGCGGTCCGACGGTGGCGCTGGCCGGCCTTCAAGATTTGCGCCCGAACTCGGCCCCGTGCCGGGCAAGCCCAGAGACCGAGTCATTGCTGCTCGACCTGGGCATCGGGAACGAGTCGGTACACCTCATACAAGACAAACCCGCCGCCCCATGCCGTAGTGGAAATCAGGTCCGGATGGCCGGCAATCAGATAGAGCGTGCGTGGCTGGTCGCCAGCCCTCGAGTAGCCACGTGGCAGCGGCTGCTTGCCCCAACGGCAGGCCATCCCCACTTCGCCGACATTGGTGTAGACATGGCCGTGGTAGTGCAGCTCTGTCAGGACGCGTGTCGTGGTGAAGCCTTGGTTGAATTCGTCAACCGGTAGCCACATCCTGAAGTCTTGGACGAGCAGCACGGTTGCGGCGAGCGGGAGCACGAGGCCGAGCAGGGCAAGGCGGCTGCGACGGTGCGAGCGATTGCGCGAAAGCGATCCCCACAGCGCCGCACCGACCATGGGGACGAGCACCACGGCCTGCGCCTGGTTGGGAAGCAGGCTCTGCTCCGGGGTGGTCAGCATCCACGCAAAGAGAGCGATGGCGATGCCGATCGGGACGAAGGCGACAGCCGCCAGCCACGCAGGGCGGCGACCCGTCAAGGCGAAGCCCGCCAGCAGGACAGCGAGCGAGAACGCCGGCACAATCACATAAAGGAACCACTCGAGCATGTCCAAGGCCCCGGACAGCGCCACTGTCGCCGCCCCGATGACAAGGAAGCCTGCGGCGAGAAGTGCAAGCACTCCCAGCCCGATGACACGCCTCAACCCCGCCCCCGCAAGTCGGCCCAACGTGATTGCATTTGAGCTGCGAGCAAGGCAGCTCGTTCCTGCGCGCAAGTCCGACGAGCCAGCTCCAAATGCTTGTTAGGCCCACACAGGGCCGTCACGAACGTCCTCGCCAATAGTACGGACGCCGC
>PMKK01000230.1 GCA_003157715.1 Actinomycetota bacterium | reverse complement strand
TGTCGTTCGCACACCCGCCCGGTACTCTGGATTGACGTAGGCGAGCACTTGTCGACGGCCAGACGGCGCATCGGCGCTCGACGGGAGGAACCATGGGGAATCCACGCCACCGTGCCCGGCGCTGGGCGCTGGCGGTCGTCGTTGCCGTGGCCNNGCGCTCGCCGTGCCGGCCGGCGCCGCCGCGGCCACGCTCCAGACTCGCATCACGAAGATCCTCGCCGCCGACGGCTTTTCCGGCGCCGCCACCGGCGTGCGCATCGTCGACCTGTCGACGGCCACCGTGCTGTACGGACGCCATAGCACGACGATGCTGCGGCCGGCATCCAACGAGAAGCTGGTCACGTCGGCCACCGCGCTCGCCAAATGGGGCGCGGCCTACAGGTTCAAGACCGAGCTGTTCACGACCGGCACGCTCGACACCGCCGGTGTCTACCGCGGGCCGGTCTACCTCAAGGGCTTCGGCGACCCGAGCTTCTCGACCGCCAGGTTCCAGTCGCGGGTCCTGCACCTGAAGACCTCGCGACTCGGCGACCTCGTCACGGCCCTCAAGAACGCCGGCGTCAAGCGGATCATCGGCCGCGTGATCGGCGACGACAGCTACTTCGACCACTCCCGCGCCGTGAGCTCCTGGAAACCCGGCATGACCAGCGACTGCGGACCGCTCTCGGCTCTCACGCTGAACGAAGGCACCTCCGCGAACGGAGGCCGCGCCGGCAATCCGCCGCTGATGGTGGCCACCCGGCTCACCGCGCTGCTACGCAAATCGGGCATACGCGTGAGCGGCACGCCGAAAGTCGGCGTCACGCCGAGCACGGCCCACCTCGCTTACGTCGAGCGCTCGGCGCCCTTGTCGCGGATCCTCGCCGCCATGAACAAGCCGAGCGACAACTTCTTTGCCGAGATGCTGACCAAAGGACTCGGAGCGTCGTTCGGCGGCCGCGGCACGACCGCCCGGGGCAACAAGGTCGAGAGCAAGTTCCTGGTCTCGCTGGGCATCGGCGCCACAAGCTTCGCGCTGACCGACGGCTCCGGGCTGAGCTACGCCGACTGGCTGACGCCGCTCGACGTCACCACGCTGCTGCAGGCCATGTCGAAACGCACCGACTGGCGGGTCTACTGGGCTTCGCTGTCGGTGGCCGGCGTCGACGGCACGCTCTCCAATCGCATGCGCGGCACGGCCGCCCAGAAGAACCTCCACGGCAAGACCGGCACCCTCAACGTGGCCAGCAACCTGTCGGGCTATGTCAAGAGCGCCAACGGCGAGTGGCTCGCCTTCTCCATGCTCATGAACCGCGCGAGCTGGATCAACGTGACGGCCGCCCACGCAGCCCAGGACGCGATCGGAGTCGCCCTGGCCCGCTCGCGGCCAGCCGGCAAGGTCGTCTGGACGCCCAGCCCAGCGCCGACCCCGTAGGCGCACGCCGGCGGGTCGGCGGGTCCGGTGGGTCCGGTGGGTCGACGGGTCGACGGATCTTTAGCAGCCGCGTGCCAGCGAGCCCATGGGGTCCCACGGAGCCAGCACGACCGGCTCGGTGTCGAGCACCTTGACGACGCGCTTGGGCAGGTACCGGCGGTCGATCACGACCTCGAACAGGTACTCGTCGAACCAGCGGTCGCTCATCACGAAGTAGCCCTTGTCGCCTACCTTGTCGCCCCAGCTGTTTTCGACCTTCCACTTGCGCGGCCGGCCGTGGTCGTCGAGGTCGACGCCGGTGAGCACCATGGCGTGGGTCATCACACTGTGGCCGTACTCGACACGCTCGGCCTTGTCGGCCTTGAACTCGGTAGCATACAGCAGCTCGAGATCGTACATCTCGCCGTCGAGGGCGCCCTGGCTACGCTCCGACATCTTGCCGACATCGCAGCCGAACCACACCGGCTGACCGGCGGCGATCTGCGCCGCGGCCGCCTTCTTGAAGGTGGCGATGTCGACGTTCACGTAGCGCACGGGCGTGCCGCCGACGACGTTACCGAGGTGCTGCACGGTGTAGAGCTTGCCGAAAGGCTTGTCGGGCGTCGGGCAGTTGATGAGGCTGACATAGTCGTCGAGCTCAGCGCCGACATAGCGCTCGTAGAACGAAAGCGGCGTGATCGTGCCGTCGCGGTGGAAGGCGTCGTCTGAGTCGCGCCACTGCCATTCGAACTCGGCCGGCGGACGGCCGAGGTGGATGGCGATCATGCGGTAGATCGTCTCAAGCATCTCGTCCTTGCGGCGGCGCAGCTCGGCCGCCGCCTCGCCGCCGGCCTTGCGCCGCCGCAGCTCGGCCGCGAACTCGCGCAGCTTGGTGCGCAGCACACCGTTCATCGGCATCGACTCGCCGCTCGATTCGGCGTCGGGCATAGCCATCTTGGGCACGAGACCGTACTTGCGCACCAGGTCGGCGAACATATCCCACTGGCCGCCGTCCTGGATCGGGTCGGTGAGCAGGAAGCTGATCAGCCGGCCGTCGGTCGGCTCGTCGGCGGTCGCGATCATCGTCTCGAGGAAGTAGTTGGCCTTCTC
>PMKK01000048.1 GCA_003157715.1 Actinomycetota bacterium | reverse complement strand
CTGCTCGCCGATGACGCACTCGTCACCTATCGCCGCGCCCTCGCTGATGCTGGCGCCCGGCTTGACGTCGCAGTTCTTGCCGACGATGGCGCCGTAGACCTTGGTGCCCGAACCGATGTAGGTATTGGCGTCGATCACGCTGAAACGCGTCTCGGCGTGGTCTTTGACCACCACGTTGCTGCCCAGCACGGTGTAGGCGCCGATGCGGGCGTTGCGGTCGATCTTGGCGTAGTTGCCGATCACCGCCGGCCCGGTCACGTGTTCGAGCGAGTCGATGCTGACGTTCTCGCCGATGTAGATGTCGCCCTCGAGTCGGATGCCGGGGATCGAGGCCTGCACCTTGCCGTCGAGCACGTCGCGGTTGGCGGCGAGAAACTGGCCGAGGCTGCCGATGTCCTGCCAGTAGCCCTCGGCGATGGTGCCGTAGAGCGGCTTGCCGAGCTCGAAGAGCTTGGGGAACAGTTCCTGGCTGAAGTCGTAGGACTGCCCCGCCGGGATGTAGTTGAAGACCTCGGGCTCGAGCACGTAGATGCCGGTGTTCACCGTGTCGGAGAACACCTGTCCCCAGGTCGGCTTTTCGAGGAAGCGCTCGATGCGGCCCTCGTCGTTGGTCACCACGACGCCGAAGTCGAGAGGGTTCTCGACGTGCTTCAGGACGATGCTGACCATCGCCTGGCGCCGCTCGTGCTCGGCGATGATGGCGGTGAGGTCGAAGTCGGTCAGGGCGTCGCCGGAGATCACGATGAAGCGCTCGCCCAGGTTCTCCTCGGCGTTTTTCACACTGCCGGCCGTGCCCAGGGGCGCCTGCTCGACCGAGTAGTTGATGTTCACGCCCAGGGCGCTGCCGTCGCCGAAGTAGTCGCGAATGGCTCTGGGCAGAAACGCCACCGTGACGACGATGTCCTCGATCCCGTGGCGCTTGAGCAACTCGATGATGTGTTCCATGCACGGCTTATTGGCCACCGGCACGAGTGGCTTGGGCTGGTTGCTCGTGAGGGGCCGCAGGCGGGTGCCCTCTCCCCCGGCCATCACGACGGCGCGCATGGGTCTCCTGGGGGCTCTGGGGACGTCTGTGTCGGTGTCGCCATGCCGTGATAGTACCAGAAGCCATCGGCGCCGGACCGTGCGTGACGCCTGCTTCTCGAAGGCGCGCCGCTCAAGGCCGGGGACACTGCGGATGAGGCTCCGGCCACGGCGAGGCAAGCACGCCCGCGAACGGCACCCCCGTCGGGAGAGCGAGGTGAGCGCGCTCGCGAACGGCCCCGGTCAGGACAGCGCGGGCGCTGAAGGCCGCGACCGCCGCCAGCGCACGAGCTCGCGGCGGACATACCGAAAGCCGCTCACCACGTAGAGCGTGCCGCCGATGCCGTACGTCACCAGCCCCAGGCCGTGCCAGTCGACGATGAGGAATTCGATGCCGCACACGAGGGTGAAGTTGGCGAGCTTGCCGCCCCTCATGATGCTCGGCTTCTCGTGGTAGTGGACCAGCATGAGCGCGGCGCCGGCGAGCATGAGGCCGTCACGCACGATGAGCGGCACGACCGCCCACCAGGGCAGCACGCCGAACAGCAGCAGCGCGCCGACCAGGAACAGAAACAGGACGCGGTCGGCCACCGGGTCGAGCACCCTGCCGAGATCGCTCTGCCACTGGTACCGGCGAGCCAGCCAGCCGTCGAGCAGGTCCGACAGCGCCAGGACGAGGACGATGATCGCCGCCGGCCAGCTCGCCTCGGGCGCCTGCAGGCTGTACACCCACAAGAAGGCAGGCAGCGAGCACAGCCGCGCGATGGTGATGGCATTGGGGATCATCCGGCGTGACATTGACACAGTCTACAGGACGGCACGTACAGGGCGACTCGGGAGAAGACGGCCCGGCGCGCCGGGAAAGCCGCAGCCGCATTGGCCGCCCCAGTCGCCCGGCGCGCGGCGGTTTGGGGCTCCGCCGCCTTCCGGGCCTGCGAGCCGAACCACGCTCGCGGGTGCAGCACGATGTGCTACACTACGGCTCGTTTTGCGGTCGGCGTGTGGCGCAGCCTGGTTAGCGCACTAGTCTGGGGGACTAGGGGTCGCCAGTTCGAATCTGGCCACGCCGACCAACCTCTTTCCCCTGCAAACCGGCGCTTTTGCGACGCTGTCGGGGCGGCCTCGTTTGGCACTCGAAAGGCTCCTTTGCCCTCCGTTTGCAAACCGGCGCTTCACCTGCCCTCTTTCCTGGCCGCCTGCACGAGCGCCGCGACGCGGCTCGTAGCCTCGGCCTGCAAGCCGGGCAGGACGTGCGAGTAGATGTCCAGCGTCACCGAAATGTTGGCGTGGCCGAGCTGATCGGACACCGTCTTCGGGTGAGCGTTCGCCTGGAAGGCGAGCGTCGCCCAGGTGTGCCTCAAGTCGTGGAGCCGGATCGACGGCAGGGCGGCTTCGGCGGCCAGCGCGCGGAAGGCGCTGCACATCCAGTCGGGCCTGATCGGCACGCCGTAGCGGTCCTCGCGGGCCTGGCCGGCGGACCGCACGAGGTGTGTGAAGATGTGCCGCGGGCGACCCTTGCCGTCTGCCGTGGGCTCGCGATCGTGCCAGGCGGCACGGTAGCGCATGAACTCCTCGAGCTGTGTCGCGCGCCAGCGTCGCAGCTCGGCCACCACCAGCGGGTCGAGAGACACGACGCGCCGGCCACGAGCGGTCTTCGGGCTGCTGACCTGGACGGCGCCGTCCACCATGACGCGGGCCCGCTGTACGGAAGCCGTGCCCTCGGCAAGGTCAAGATCGCTCCAGCGCAGGCCTGCGACCTCGCCGCGTCTCATGCCGGTCAGAGCCGACGTGTACCAGAGCGCGACCTGCATCGGATCGGCGGCGCGGGTGCGCGTGTAGGTGTACTCGGCGCCCTTGCGGCTGTGCCGCGTGCCGGCGACCGTCCGTTCCTTCGCCAGGCCGTCGGCCGCCTCGAGGAAGCGGCCAAGCTGCTCGGCGTCCCAGGTCGACATCTCGCGTTGCTGCGCGGAGGGCAACGGCGGATCGGCATCGTCGGCGACGTTGCGGGCAACGGCCTTCCAGCGGACAGCGTCGCGCAGGGCGCGATGCATCACGCCGTGCACGCGACGCACGGCGTGGGTCCCAAGCGGCCCTCTTCCCTCTTCGCTGCCTTCAGCGGCGAGCTGCGCGTACAGGCGGTTCAGGTCGGCGCCGGTCAGCCCCTGGAGGCGCCGGCCGCCGATCGCCGGCGCGACGTGGACGCGTACGAGCGTCTCGTACAGCGACAGCGTGCCGGGTCGCAGCGTGGCCGCGGCCGACGGTAGCCAGCGGTCGGTCAAGAACGCGCCCACGGTGAGCTTGTCGGGGGCGACGTCTTCCCCGGCCTTCAGCGCCGCCAGGGCATCGGTCAGCGCACTCTCGGCCTCGCGCTTCGTACGAAAGCCCGAGCGCCACCGCTGCCGGCGTTTGCCGTCGGTGTCCCGGTCGAGCTCGACGACATAGACATACCCAGCGCCGCGACGCCTCACGTGACCTTTCATAGCTGTCCCAGCTCCCTTCTGCGCACCAGCGCCTGCCTGTACGCCGCGCTGATCGACGCTCCGCCATCATCTTCTGCATAGGGCCCTCTCGCCCCAACACGCACCGGGTGGGCAGCGTTCCATTGCCGGAGTACTTCCGGCCAGGGCGCATTCGCCGCGTGTCGTCCTGGGTGCGGCCGTAGCTTCTGAACGAACCGGATCAGCTCGAGCGTGTGCCGCTCAGGCCGCTTCGGACGCGTGCGCGATACGTAGAGCCGCCGGAACGCGACATACTCGCGGCTCAGGTCCTTGGCTGGCAGGAAGGGATCGTAGGCCCAAAAGCGCAGCCCACTGTCGGTCGAAAAAGACATCACGAAGGCCTGGCCACAGGGCGCGTCGCATAGCAGGAAGAGCAGGGCCGCCTCAAGGTCCGCTCCCGTGACGCGATGTACCTCGCGCGCAGCCAACGCCACGAGGACCAGGTCAGGCAGCAGCGACGCTCTGGAAATCTGCGGCCAAGTTCGCGTCGCCAAGTCGCCGAGGTCGTCCTCGAGGTACACCCCCGCGAAGACGTCAAGAAAGAATCGACCGGCGACTTGACGGATCCGCAGCTCGCGGGTGTCGACGTGGTCCGCCTGTTCGGCGAGCGCGCGGAGGCGGAGTGACTCGACGAGTCTGTCTCTCTCGCACCGCGCCAGGTCCTGCGGCAAGTAGAGCCGCAAACGATCGCCCGCGCGCTCTCGGCTGTAGGGCCGGTCCAAAACCCAGCGAACGAGCTTCGCGGGCGCCATCGGGCCGTCGAGTCCGAGCGCTTTCCACAGGTCAGACCGCATTCCGGCGGCGAGCCCTGCGAGTCGGTCGTCGTTCCATTTCCGCCAGTCTCCGCTTCCCAACGTTCGGCGCTCCTTCCAAACGTATCTCCACACCCGTGGTCGCAACGCCTAAGGTAACGTCAACGTTCGGTTAAGTCAAGAAGGGAGGCAACGCACATGATACGGCTGAAGGCCTTGAGAAAGGCGCGAGGCTGGAGCGCCATGGAGCTCGCCCGACAGTCGGGCCTGGCGAACTCGACGATCTCACAGATCGAGAGTCAGCGCTTCAGCCCCTACGACTCCCAGCTCGCTAAGCTCGCCGCGGCTCTCGACTTTGACGGCCCCGCGGCGGACCTACTCGACGAGGTCGACCGTGAGCCCGCGATCTGAGGCCCGCGCCGCCGAGCGTGTCGAACTGCGCGAAGCGGCGCGGGCACGGCTGCGCGCACAATTTGACCCTTCGCGCCCAACTACTCCGGTGGAGGTCGGCGCGGCCTATGTCGACGTCAGCCGGGGGCTTGCCTACGCGTCTTGCCGCGATGGCTCATGGCCATCGATCCGCGTGGGAGCCCGGATATTGATTCTCACAAAGCCATTCCTCGCGATGCTCGGCGAGACCGGCCAGGACGAGGGCTGAGCGGTGGACCCGCGCGACCTCGAGCGTGCCCTGGAGCTCACCGCTGACCTGGCCGATTGTGGCGAGCGCCTGGTGGGGGCAATTGACGACATCGTGCCGATCGTCGACGAGCTGGCGCGCCACGCAGCCGGACTCAGAGCCGTCGAGGGACGCCTGGGCCTACGCCGCTACGGACCGGACGCCCTCGAGCTGGCGAGCGCGGTCGTCAAGGGCCGTCTCACGGCACTGCGACCGTTCCTGCCCTATGAGTCCAGCGCCGCGGCCGGCGCCGCCGCTGAACTTCTCTGCCATGACCGCCGGCTCGAGCTCACCTGCGCGCAGCCCTCGACAGGCGAGGGCTGAGAGGTGCCGCCGCGCTTCCGTTTTTGCGACGACTGTGGCGCCTACCGCCCACGGCGCGAGATGGCCGAAGACGCCGACAACGTCACCGCGTGGCCCCGCGTGAGCGAGATCTGCGGCTGCGCGGAGAGCATCGCCATGACGAAAAAGCAGCTCGCCTTCCGCGCGGCTCGCAGGGCAGCCGCGGAATGGGACGACGTCCTGCGGGCGTCCGCAGCTGACTGCCCAGACCTCCACGGGGCGCTTGCAGACGCTGAGGTCATCGCCATCGGCGCGGCCCTGGTCGTGCGCCTGCCCTCGGCCGAGGCGCTGGCGACGGCCCGCGCACCGCTGCACCAGGCATGGCTGTTCCACATGGTCGGACTGAGCGTGCGGCTCGAGCGCGGGCGCGGCCTGTCGGTCGCGGCGACGACGTTCCTCAGCGAACCGGGCGAGCCACGTGGCTAGTCCGCAACCTGATCGCTTCGTCCGGTTCTCCAAGGAGCTTTACGACGCCGTCCTGCGGGCGCCCTGGTCGTCCGCCTCCGAGATCAAGGTCTTCCTGGCCGTCGTGCGGCTCACCTACGGCGATCGCGGCAAGCTACAGGTCGCAGCGTCGATCACGTCTCTCATGCGTGCGACGGGACTCGGCAAGACCGCTACCAAGCGCGCGGCCGACAGCCTGCTGCGCGAGGGCGCGCTGATCGAAGTGCGGCCACCATCTTTCGGCCAGCCGCGCATCCTGGCGCCGAACAAGGATTACCAGCGCTGGGGCAGCCTTAGCGTGGACCCCGCGGCCGTCCCTGACTTCTTTCGTCACGACTGGGAGCGAGACAGTGCCGATGAGCGACACAGTATCCCTGAACGGCGCGAAACAGTATCCGCGAACGGCACTAAACAGTATCCGCGAACGGCACCATCCACAGACGAGACGAGAGAACAAGACCTTACGTCTTCTCCTGACGGAGAAGACGCAGCGATCGCTGCGGCGACAGAAGACCACCTCGAGGATGGGTGCCCGGTACGCGGTGGCGACCTGAAAGGCGCCGGCGCTTCTCAGGCGGCAAAGGCCGCGCTCGGCACACACGAGGCCGGGGCGATCTACAACCCCAAGGGCGACTCTCACCGGATCTACCTGCGACTCTGCGAGCGCGTCTGCCAGAATGCCCACCTGCGCGCCAACGTGCCCTGCGAGGCGCGCCTGCCAGTCTGCAAGGCCGCCCTGGTCGAGATCTTCGCGAGCGTCGGCAGGAATCGCCCGGCGAACTGGCGCGCATGGCTCACGACAGCGCTGGAGGGCTCGGACCCGGCCGACCTGGTCGGCGACGACGTGCTGAACCGCTGGCGGGCCCTCGAGAACGGCCACGCGCCGAGCAGCTGCGACGTGCTAGGCCGCTTGGCGGAGCTGACCCGTGGCTGAGTCTCACGTGCAGCCGCACGACCTGGACGCCGAGGAGTCGGTGCTCGGCGCCACGATCGCGAGCCCGAACGCCGTCCCGATCGCCGTGGAGCTCCTCACGGCCAACGACTTCTACCGGGACACGAACCGCCTGATCTTCGGGGCCGTCCGCAAGATGTACGCCGCCGGCGTCGAGGTCGACCCCGTCACTCTGAGCGCCGCCCTCGAACAGGAGGGCGTGCTCGAGCGCGTTGGCGGCAAGGACTACGTCCACACCCTGGTGGACGTCGTGCCGGCCGCGACCAACGTGCGCCACTACGCCGAGATCGTCCGCGAGACGAGCGTCCTGCGGCGGCTGATCCGCGCCGGCCAGGAGATCGCCGAGCTCGGCTATGAACACCCACACGAGGCCGCCGCCCTGCTGGACGAAGCGGAGCGCAAGGTCTATGCGCTGGCCGATCGCGACGGCGGGCGTGGCGTCGTCGACGCCTGCGACAGCCTGCGCGACCTGGTCGAATCGCTGCCGGAGCGCCGCCAAGGCAGGCGCCTGCGGAGGGTGCGGTGCGGCTTCGAGATGATCGACGGTTTCACCGGAGGCCTCGGCCGCGGCGAGCTCTGCCTACTGGGAGCGCGCCCGTCGATCGGCAAGACGAGCCTCGCCACCTGTATCGCGCGTAGCGTCGCCTTCAATGAAGGGCCCGTGCTGTTCTTCAGCATTGAGATGAGTGTGGAAGCTCTGACGGAGCGCCTCGCGCAGGCGCACTGCCTGATCGGCGGCGACGAACTGCGCACCGGGAACCTGGACGGCGCGCAGCTCGATCTCCTCGCCGATCTGCGCGAGCGCTTGGCCGGCGGTCGTCTGCGAATCGATGACAAGGCCGGCCGCGATCCGCTGCGCCTGCGACACGTCGCCCGCCGGGCAAACGCGCAAGCGCCGCTGGCGCTGGTGGTCGTCGACTATTTGCAGCTCATGCGCTCCGCGAACCGCACGGAGAACCGACAGCAGGAGGTCGCCGAGATCTCGCACAGCTTGAAGGAGCTCGCCCTCGAGCTCGACTGTCCGGTGCTGGCTCTCTCGCAGCTGAACAGGCAGGTAGAGGGTCGCGGCAGCGAGGACGGCCGGCCGCGCCTGTCGGACCTCAGGGACTCCGGGGCGCTCGAGCAGGACGCCGACGTCGTGATCTTCCTACACGCGGACAAGGAGCAGGCCAAGGCGGCCCGCAGCGGCACGCTGAGCGTCGAGGTCGGGGCGGAGGTCGCCAAGAACCGCAACGGGCGCATCGGCCAGGGCGTGCTCCTCTTCGAGCGCATGTTCACACGTTTCCGCGACAAACTGCCGGACCGCTAGGCCGACGAGAGACTGGAGCGACGATGACCGACTTCGAACAACTTGGGAACGGCGGCATTCTGGTCGCGGCGGCAAACCAGCCGCGCCGCTCCATGATCGACACGAATGGCGAAGCGCACGAGATGGTGGACGACGACCTCATGGAGGCGGCCCACGGCATTGTCCATCAAAGCCGCCGCGACTCCGCCGGCGCCCAGGTCGCAACGGCGCTTGTGAAGTCCACGTCACCGCGGCACGACCGCCGCGCCCGGACCGACCCAGACCCCACAACCGACAAGGAGACCACGATGAACGCAAGCCCGCTCGAGACCGGCCGGCCGCCGGTCGAAGATTCAATGAGCGCCGTTCAGGACCTCGAGGACGAGCGAGCGACACAGGTGTGGCTCGAGCGGCAGCGGAAGGCGATCTACCGCCGCGTGAGCCCCAAGGCTCAATTGCAGATCCAGGTGCTCACCCTTGCCGAGGTCGCTCTCGGCGACGTTCTGACTGTCTTCGCCGACCCTGAGGTCAGCGCCGAGACGTGCTTCGACGGCGTGCTCGCCGCCGAGCTGCCCGACCTCGCCGTCGCCGAGCGCATCGGCCACTTGCGGCGTGACCTTCAGCTCGTCGCCGGCATCGTGCGGAAAGCGGGCACGGAGCTCCGCAACGCAGTTGGCGAGCCCGTCTGAGGGCGGGGCGCGAGCATGGTCGCGGCCGTGATGACCAGGTTGTCACAAAGGCGGACGGCCGCGATCCTGCCACGCGCTAATTTCCGTGACGAGGGTTCTACCGTAGGGCGAGCGATCGCGACGCGGGAGGAGTGGCTTTGGCAGTAGTTATCAACGTGGTCGAAAGACTAGACGATCGCGGCATCAAGGTTGCCACGAAGCAGATGACCGCTTTCGCGTCTCGCGCCGCCGCCGACCAGAAGTCCATCGCCGGCGCCTGGATACGGCAGGGCCGAGCGATCACGCAGGTCGGCACCATGATGAGCGGCGTCGGCAAGTCCATGACGAAGTACGTCACGGTGCCGATCATCGCCGCCGCGGCGCTCTCGGTCCGGGCCGCGATGAAGCAGCAGCAAGCCTTCGCGGTCCTGGACCTGCAGACGCGCAAGAACACGGCGGCCACCAAGGCGCAGACCAAGGCCGTCGACGCCTTCGTGATCGCCCAGGCCGAGGCCACCGGCAACGCCGTCAAGAACGAGATCCCGGTCATGAGCCGCCTTGAGATCGCCACCAGGAACCGCACCAAGGCCGAACAGCTCCTGAAGGTCGCCGAGGATGTCTCGGCCGGCACCGGCAAGAACCTCTCGGTGGTCGGCCTTGCCCTCTCGCGCGCCTACCAAGGGAACACGACCTCGCTCGGAAGACTCGGTATCAAGACGAGCCTCATGGAGCCCATCCAGAAGAAGGTCACGGCCGCCATGGCGCTGGCCAGCAAGGGACACCTGAAGGCCGGCCAAACGACTGAGGTCCTGACCAAGAAGACCATGACCTTCGCGCAGCTGCTGCCCCGCGTCATCAAGGCCTACGGTGGCGACGCCGCCAAGGCCGCCGACACGACCGCCGGCCGCTTCGACCGTTTCAAGGTCGCCGTCGACGAGCTCGCCGTGCAATTCGGCGCCGACCTGCTGCCGATCGTCGACAAGGGTCTGGGCTACCTCGACCGCATGACCGGCTGGCTTTCCGGCCTCTCGCCGGCGACGCGCAAGTGGATCGAGCAGCTGGCGCTCGGCGCGGCTGTCATGGGGCCGCTGCTGATGGGGGCTGGCTTCTTCATCACGAAGCTCGGCCAGATGGCAACCGGCATCGGCGTGGCCGGTTCGGGAATCAAGGCCCTCGGCGGCGGTCTCAAGGGCCTGAAAGCGTTCATGAGCATGAGCAGCCTCGCCACCATGGGATGGGTCGCCGTCATCATCGCCGTCATCGCTGCCCTGGTGCTGGCGTACATCAAAGTCAAGTGGTTCCGCGACGCGGTCAACGACTGCGTGCGCTTCATCGTGCGGGTCTTCAAGGACTTCGGTCACGTCGTCGGCGGTGTCTTCAGCTTCCTACGGCGAAACTTCAAGACGTTCCTGGACTATCTCATCATCGGCTCGGGCCCGATCGGCTGGATTACGGCCTACACGATCGAACATTTCCACGAGGTCAAGACGGCTGTCGGCGACGTGCTCTCCTGGCTGTGGTCCGAGTGGAAATGGGTCTGGAACAACATCCTGAAGTGGACGCCGCTGGGCGCCGTGGTCGGCATCTTCGAGACGCTCGGCAGCGAGATCGCCAGCCACTGGAATGGCATCGTGAAGAGCATCGACTGGGCCATCAACGAGATCGACAAGGTGCTCAACGTCGCTTTCTCCTGGTGCCTGCCGCACAAGTTGAAGACCGACTTCGGCTCCGGTGGCTCGTCGTCGTCCTCGAAGTCGCAGACGACCAAGACCGGCACCGGCCGCACCGCGCAGGGCGGTGGCGGCGCTGGCAAGATCGTGGGCGATATCGGCAGCGCGATCTCGCATACGGCCGGCAGCGTCTGGAATGGCGCCAGCGACGCGGCGAAGTTCGTCTACGATGCCGCCGACTTCAAGTTCCCTGGCGTCGGCAAGCTCCCGGGCCCGCTGAGCGGCCTGTACGGCGGTCTGGAGAAGCTCATCCGCAAGGCGATCGAGGGCCTGATCGGCGGCGGCGGGTCGGGCTCGCTTCTCGGTCACGGCAGCCCCAATGCGATCGTCTCGTTCGCCGAGAGCTTCCTTGGCGTGCCCTACCTGTGGGGCGGCATCTCGCCGCGGGGCTGGGACTGCAGCGGCTTCGTGCAGTTCGTCTACAAGCACTTCGGCGTCAACCTGATGCGCACCGCGGCTCAGATGCAGCAGGAAGGTCGGCCGGTAACCGGCGCGATGCGGCCGAGTGACCTGGTCTTCTTCGGTCAGCCTGCTCACCACGTCGGCATGTATGTGGGCGGAAACACGATGATCGACGCGCCGCACACCGGCGCCTACACGCGCTTCGATAACAACTTCACCGGCTGGGGCGACTATGCTGGCGCCCGGCGCTACATCGCGGCGAAGTTCGGCGGCACGTTCTCGGGCCCAAATAGCGGCTATCCCGCTATCCTGCATGGTCAGGAGACCGTCGTGTCGCACGCACACCCGCAACGCGGCCTGGCAGGCCTTGCGGCGGCAGGCGTGGGCGGCGAGACGGTGATCTTAAACCTCAACTTCCCGGAGGGCATTGTCGTCTCCGATCCGGAGAAGTTCGGTCGAGCGATCGCGCCCATCATCACACGCGCCCAGAACATCGCCGCGGCGCGCCGCAATCGCGGCCGGGTGGGCTCGTGAGCGACGACGAGATCCCGACCTTCATCGAAAGCGGCCTCGCTGCCTGGCGTGAGGGCGGCTATCTGCAGGACCCCGACCGCCTTGCTGGCGTCGCCGGTTCCTGTCGCAACGCGATCCGCGACCAGGCCGCGCGCATTGAGCGCGCCTGGCAGCGCGACCAGCGCGGTCTGCCGCCGGACGACGAGGACGAACCGTCGCAGTCGACGGGACTGCCGATGGCGGCACTCATCTCGTGGCTCAACGTCGAGTTCAACGACGAGGAACTCGACCTCGTCTTGAGTGGCCTACTCGCCGTCCTGCGAGACCACCACGGTCCGCACCTGAAGTCTGTGCCCTCGTAGGACAGTCGCTCACGGTCGCGGTCGTGTTAGATCGCGACCAACTACAACCACCGGAAACCGCGCGGTCTTCACCGAAAACGTGTGGGATGGGCGCGGCGATGCCATGACCATCGTCGCGTGCTGGATGGCGTCCATCGTGCAGGTAGGTCGCCAAGGCCAGGAGGGCGACCTTCGGTGCCGCGGGGAACCCCCTGCCCGGCAGATCACCGCCCTGCGAGGGCCCAAAGTCCGTGATCTGAGCCTCTGACACCCCCAGATCGTCGACGGCGACCGGTATGGGGGTTTCATGAAAATGTGCGAATAATGACAACCTCGCTCCGTACGTCCCCCCGAAAAATCGCATTTTGAGCTTTTCGGGGGGGGCGTGATAGCGGCCTTCCCGCCATCCCGTCACGAAACACGCGCTCGCGCGACCGGGAACGTGTGACGGCCCGCCGGACCGGTCCTTGGTGACGCTTTGCGGGCGCCGGCGTGACGCAAGTGAGACCCTTCCATCATGGTCATCATCAGCCGCTGTCTCAACTGCGGGGCTCAGGTCGACCAGCCGGTCGGCAAGGGTCGCCCGCGCCTGTACTGCAGCCCACGCTGTCGGATGGCCGCGCTCCGCAGTCGGCGCGCCGCTGCCATGGGCGGCTGGGCGGCCGCGCCGGCGCCGGCGCCCCACGTGGAGGCAGAGGACCTCGACGAGGCCGCGCTCGAGGCGGCGCTCGAGGAGCTGTCGGGTCTGCCGTCTGACCCGGACGAGGCTGTCGGCGTCGCGCTCACCCAGGGCTGGACGGCGGTGCGCATGCTGGACCGCTGCGGCAAGATCGCGCGTCGCGAATTCGCCTGGCGTTGCGCCGAGGCGTCCACGGCGATCGCCGCCACCCTGCGCAAGTACTTCGAGCCGAGGGAGTAGCCCATGACCGTCGCCGAGACCTGCCGATCCTGTGGCCGCCCAATATCGCAGCCACCCGGTCGCGGCCGGCGCCGCCGCTGGTGTTCCGATGCCTGCCGCCATGCCGGCCGCCGCGCCGCCGATCGGGCGGCCGTCGCCAACGAGGCCGCGCTGCGCGCCGCGCTGACCGGCGGCGCGGCGACCAAGGCCCGAGTTGACGCCGCCCTGGCGGCGCTGGACGACGCGACGTTCGTCCCGGCCGAGGATCCCGACGGCGCGGTGCTCGTAACGCTCGCCGAAGCCCACGTGCTGGCCGAAAAGCTGCGGCGCCTCGCAGGCGTCGCCCGGCCCGCCGTCTCGCCGTTCTGCGCGGAGCTCGCCGAAGACCTGGCGCTCGCCCTCGAACGCTTCTTCGCTCCCGAGGCGGCGGTTCGCCCGGTTTCGGCCTGACGGGGGCGCTCAGGTCCCGAGATGGCCGCCTAGACGGGGCCGCTCAGGCTCAAAATGGCCGTTTGGTGTGACGGGCATGGCAGCATTGAGACGAAACAACCGCGGCTCGATGGAGGCGCCACGATGACAGACAAAGCCCGCGACCCCCTGAGCGTGGCCCTGGAGAACCTTCGGAAGGGTGAAGATGAGCTCAGGCGCGCCGCGAACACCACATCGGCTCTCGCCGGCCATGCGCTCCAGAAGCCAGGCGGCATAAAGCTGGACGGCCCCGAATGGGCGAGAATCCAGAGCGCGAACGAAATGGAGCATCACGTCATGAGTGAGCAGGAAGAGCGCGAGCGGGCAGTCGGTGCGGCCCTGCTCGATGCGACCACGGCCCGCAGGTCGGCGCCCTGGCGGCCGACGTCGGCCGTCGTCGACCTCATGGCTTACGCCAGCGAGCGCAGCGCCACGCACGGCGCGCTCGGTCTGAGCCCGCAGTTCGGGATGATAAGCGCTCACGAGTTTCGTGCCGCCGTGCTCACGACCTCCGGGTATCCTGAGCCGGCAAGCCGGCAGCCCGGCTTCGAGCCGGTCGGCGTGCCGCCGCTGTCGATCGTCAACCTCATCAATTGGACGCCGACCGAGACCGACGCGCCGCAGGTCATGCTGGAGACCATGGAGGCCAACACGGCGGCCGAGACCGCCGAGGCCACCGCGGCGCCGGAAGCGGCCATGAGCTTCACGCCAGACACGACCTTCGTCCATCGCGTCACGGTGACGCTTCCCGTGGCGCGCCAGGCGCTCGACGACGCCGCGGTGCTCGAGGACATCATCGGCGGTCGACTCGTGACGATGGTCAAGGAGCGACTGCAGGCGCAGGTGATCGCGGGAAACGGCGCGCTCAATGCCATCGACCCCGGCGCCAACCTGTGCGGCATCACGAACACACCGCTCGTGCAGATTGTCCAGAAGGTCACGAGCGGTTCGCCGCTCCAGCCACAAGTGGACGCGATCAGCGCCGCGATCACGGCGATCCGCGTCGGGACGGCCAGCTACTACGAACCTTCGGTCCTCTTGATCCACCCCGACGACGCCGAGGTCCTGGCGCAGGTCAAGGACGCCCACGGCCGGCTCATCTTCCCCGTCGACAAGCCGCTGTCGCCATTCGGCCTGTTGACGATCGTCACCTCCAGCGTGAACGTCGGTACGCCGCTTGTGGGGGCGCCTGAGAGCCTGTCGGGATTCATCCGTGGCGACATTGTCGTGCTGATGAGCCAGAGTCACGCCGACTACTTCTATCGCAATATGGTGCAGCTGCTGGTTGAGGGTCGCTTTGGCTTCGCGGTCCGCAACCCGCTCGCGTGGTGCATCCTCGAGGGCTTCGACGATTAAGGCTTGTGCGCCGCGCGCCGGCCTCGGCGTGGCGCNNAGTGAGCGCCCGGGCCGGCGCGCCGACTGTCCAGCCTCTGGACCGACTCAGTCCGCCGCCGCGAGATGATATGCTCGCCGGCGATGCTCGCCACGCGAAATAGTGAAGAAAAACTGTGACACTTTCGCGTCGCTGGACCTCGAAGGAAATCGCCTTCTTGGCGGCCAACGGCGACCTCGGGGCGGAAGAAGTGGCCCGCGAGCTCGGACGCTCTCTCGCCTCGGTGAAGTGCACCGCCTACCGCTTCGGCGTCAGCCTGCGCCGCAAACCGCCGCTCTGCCCAGTGTGCTGCCTGCGTCCGATACGGACGGCCAGCGGCATCTGTCGGGTGTGCTCGTTGCGCCGCCAGGTGAAGGCTTACAAAGCCGAGACCGCGCGCCGACTGGCCGCATGGGAGGCCGAGCAGGTCAAGGTCGCCTCGACAGTCTCGAGTTCGTCGACCGCGGACGCACCGGCGGGACGACGCGGGACGGCTCATCAGGGGCAGCGTAGTCGCGCCTCCCGGACAGGGTAGCGCGCCGGTCGGATGGAGCCCGCGCCAGGGCGGCCGCGGAGACGCCGAGGGCCCGCTGTCCAGTCTGGCAGCGGGCCCTCGGTCGCTGTGCGGCGGCTATGACCTCGCCAGCACCCTGAGCGGCGTCTGACGGCGCGCGGCACGCACCGTCAGCCCATCTCAGGGCCCAAATACGAGGCGTCGCCGCCGCAGCCGGCCCTCCTAGACCGGCGTCGAAGCGGCGTGGGTCGCCAGAACGGCGACAGCCTTGGACAGTTCGCCTTCCCAGACCCTGAGCGGTTCACCTGGCCGGCCGCCGACTACGTCCCAGAAATGGCCGTCCGTGACCATGGCGACGATCTTGGCAGCCGCCACGCGGCACCCGAGGAAGCCGCCACAGCGCCGCGCGGCCTGCCGTGGCGTCAGATACTCGCCGGCGCTCAGCATGCGGCCCCAGCGACGCACCTGGCCGCGCTCAGGGAAGTCCAGAACCCAGCAGTCGACCTCTTCGGCTGTCTCCTGGCGGAAGGGCCAGCCTTCGACTACGTTCAGCACGCCGAAATGGTCGTGACAGACCGTCAGCGCCGGCTTGGGCGCGAGCGTGTCGTCATCGGCGAGCTCGTGGACCGCGTACCAGCGCCCGTGACTCTTAGCGACGCCGCGCAGTGGCACGAGGCCGACCGTCCAGCGCTGCGCGCCGGCGCAGAAGACGACGCGGTACGGCTCGTCTGGGTCGTGGGCGGCCATCACGCCGCCGCCAGCGTGCGAAGGCCGTCCAGCACGTGGCGCTCGTGGTCGGGGAGCTGCCAGCCGCAGGCCTCGACGATGCGCTCGACGATACGCACGGTGGCGCGGATCCGCGCGCGCGAGCCGAGGCGCGGCCAAGGATGCGGGAGCAGCTGCTCGCGGATCGCCACGGCGCGCTCGGCCTGCTCGGCGGTGTCGGGGTAGATGAGAAGGATGTCCTCTTTGATGCCGCGCGAGCTGACGCCGCCCACGACGATCAGGTGCCGGCCGTTGTCGCGGCATTCGCGTCTATCCTTGGGCAGCCATACGCCGACCTGAACGCGGCGCGTGTCGGGTTCGGTGATCTCGTGGTAAAGAGCCATGCTGCTTTCCCCCTTGTCTAATCGGCGGATCAGAGATGGTCGAAGCTGTCGATCGCTAGCCCTGGGCGTCGAGCGGCCAGCGCGTGTGTTTGCGGTGCGGTGCCTGGCGCGGCGGCGCCATGCCGTCCTGCTCTGCCGGCGGCTCGGCGACGGGCTTGGCGCCCGGCTCGGGCGGCAGATCGATCGTCTCGTCGCGCAGAAACCGCCAGACCTCGCCGCGAGCGACCAGGATCTTGCCGGGGCTGTAGGCGAGGCGGTGGAGCTCGCCGGCGGCAACGAGGTCGCGGACCTTGTCCTCGCTCACTCTGAGCGCCCGGCAGAGGTCGCCAACGTTCAAGACCGAGGGGAGGGTCACCATGGGGCGATCGCTCTCGCCGCTCATGGCGATCGCTGGCCGCTGATGGTGACGGCGGGTTCGTTCATGCTCGCCTCCTGTTCATTGGCGGAGGCAGCGCCGAGAGAGAGCGGCTGCGGCCGGAGGGGCGTTGTTTGTCAGGACAGCGCTCACGGCCGCAGCCGCGGCCAAGTATACGCCGACCTGAGAACGCCGATCACGGCGACAGTGGGGGAAGGTGAACACGGTCCGCCCCTCTTACGCTGTCCTGACGCTGCTAGGTCTACCACCAACGCCGAAGGGGCGCAAGCGCTGTGCCGAAGAAAGACCGCGAAGCCCGGAAAGGTACGGCAGCGGCGCCGACATTCGTCGACCGAAGTCAGGTGGCCGCGACGGCGCCGGCGTCCTCTTGACGCCCTCCGTCTGCCCTCCGTTTGCAAACCGAACTCGCCGAAACGCCCCGAAACCGTCGTCACTCGCCGTCAGCGGCCGTCAGCTAGGACGGGAGTTTTTCCTGCTCAGACGTCATTTCCCGGCAGTCAGCGTCAGTGCCCGTCAGCGGCTGGCCTTCCCTGGGGGACTAGGGGTCGCCAGTTCGAATCTGGCCACGCCGACCAACCTCTTTGCAGGGGTTTTGCGGCAAGCGGCAGCCCCGCCCGACGCGCCGGAAGGCGCTGCGAGCGCACCACTTGTCTCCGCCCCGGCAGGGCGCGCCGATGGCCTCGCTTCCGCGCTACTCCTCCCGACAAGCGACGTCGTCGTGCCGCGCCGTCTCGATGAGTGCGTCGACAAGACAACCGACCATGAAGGCCAGGCACTCGAACTCGAGGAACTGGATGGCCGTTCTGTCCAGCATGATGTGGACACCCACTGGGAACTCGTCGTCGGCCTCGTGGAAGACCAGCTTCACCGGGATCTTCGGAAGAACGCTGAACTTCCACACATGAGTCCCCGCTCGAGACTCTCCTTCGATCCCGCCCAGCCTCGTCGCTGCCTGGCTGAACTTCTCGTAGCTCTGGGCAAAGTGCCGTTCCAGAGGAGTATTCATCAACCGACTCTGTGCCCCGAGTGCCCCGACCATTCGAGGGATGGCCTCAAACAGGACGTAAGAGCCCTCAGGGTCGCCGCGGCCTTCGGATAGCAGGTAGTACAGGAGAACGCTGCGCGTGTTTATGTCGGCGGCTTGGCCGTCCTCGCACTGAACGCCGGCGGAAGTGATCCGATAGTCTCTGCTCAAGAAGCCAAGGCGAACGCTGCCCTCGGCGTAGTCAAGCCCCAGACGCTCAGCGGCCTCACGCAGATCGCGCTCCCGGAGTCTCGCGACTAGTCCGACGTAGATAGAGTCATAGCCTCCCCGCAAGGCGCACCTCCCAGCGGCGCGGCCTTCAGGCCAGCCG
>PMKK01000210.1:2651-9272 GCA_003157715.1 Actinomycetota bacterium | reverse complement strand
GGGAGGGCGGGCGGAGCGGCTACGCGGCCTCCCATAAAGCCTCGTCCCAGCCGAATCGAGAAGTGAGTCGCGCCGGGAGACGCCTGCCTTGCCACGTTACGACGCGCCGCAGCCTGATGGTGCTGGGGGGTACCGCGCCTCGCCGTGACAAGCATGTGCGGTGAGCACCAGCACCCTATCACCGCGGCCGCCGACGCAGTGCCGTTGGACGTTGCGAGACCCGGCCGACATCGACCTGTCTCCGTGTCGGGGTCTGAGGTCGTCACGAAGGCCGGCTCGCCCGGCGCTTGGGCCACGCCGATGGGGTCTCGAAGGCCGTCGGGGCGCTTGCTATACTAGCTACGTAAATGGTCGGAGGAACCGGGGGGTTCATGCGCGAGGTCCTGGGCGTCGCTTGCCTTGCCGCGGCGGTCGCCGCGGCGGTCGCCGCCGTTGGGGTCTTGCCGGGGGTTCGTCGCCGCAAGGCGATCATCCCGGCGACTGTCGCAGCCGTCGCCCTCATCGTCGCGGCCGCCGCGCTGCTCGTGCCGGCGCACTACTCGATCGCGTCGCGCACCCGACACCAGATCGTCGCGGCTCCGGGTTCGACCCTCACGGCTCAGATCAGAAACGGCGGGCTGCTGTCGGGCACGTTTCGTGCCGCCATCGTGGTCGACGGCGTCTCCGGGGGGAGTGTGAGCGTGGCCGTCGCCGGGCGCGGCTCCAGGACGGTAGAGCTTCCGCTGCCGGGCACGCTCGCACCCGGCCGGCACACTCTCACCGTGGCCGGACGAACGCTGGCTTTCACCGCCCTGCGACCGGCCGACTTTCAGGTCGGCCGTCTGCAGCTCGCGCCCGACATCGCCAAGGTGCGCACGCCGATCGTCGTGATCGCCGAGGTGACCAACCGGGGCGAGGCAACCGGCGTGTTCCCCGGCGACCTCGACGTCGACGGCCGGGCGGCACAGACCAAGCCCGTGAGCATCGCCGGCGGGGCCAGCAAATGCCTCATGTTTCAGATCGAGCGCGCCAGGCCCGGCACGTACACTCTCAAGCTGGGCGATTCACCGCGGTCCTCGATCGCCGTCGTCAAGCCGTTCAGACCGGCGAACGGCGCCGTCCTGGCCCGCTCGTCGAGCGGCCAGGGCAGGCTGACGTTCCAGGACAAGATGCAGCAGGACTGCGTTGCCGTCCTCTCCTCGAATGCCGCCGGCGGTCGTCACCCGGCGGTCGCCTTCTACATTCGGGCTGAGAAGTCGGCCACGGTGACCGGCATCGGGAACGGGACTCTGTATGTCTACTACACCTCGGGCAGCGACTGGAACCGCACGACCCGCGATTTCCTCGAGACCGGCGATCGCCAACGTTTCAAGCACCCGATCGTGTTCTCAACCTCGTCGTGGACGACGTCGTACACCGACTGGAGCGCCTGGACGATCTACACGACGCGGCACACGCAGTACACGGGCTGGACGATCAAGGTCTCCGACGCCTACGTGTGGGGACCCAAGGGCGGTACGGTCGACGTGACCGCGGCCCGGTTCCCAAGGGTGTAGCGACGCGGAGGTGTTCCACGCGGGCCATCGTTGCCGCCGCGACCCGGCCCTCGTATCATCGGCGGCGAAAGCACGACCGGCGAGGGGGCGGCATGGCACGCATCGAGTTCGAGCACAGCGTCGAGAAGGTCTCCTTCTTCAGCCCTCTGGCCGGCATGGAGCTTGCCGAACAGACCATCGAGGTGCGCCGCGACCCGCTCACCGGCATGACCGCCGTGGCTTCTTCGGAGCTTGCCACCAAAGAGGAGATGTTCTACGGCACGACCGACTGGCGGTACGCCGACGAGCTGGCCGCGAGCTCTCGCGAGGCGTGCTTCTTCTGCCCTGAGAAGGTGCTCGAGGCCACGCCGCGCTACCCGGAGCACGTGCTGCCCGGCGGACGCCTGCGCCGCGGCCGCGCGCTCGTGTTCCCGAATCTCTTTCCCCTGGCCGGCCTGCATGCCGTGGTGACCTATCCCGAGAAGCACTTTCTGCGGCCGTCGGAGTTCGATCCCGAACTGCTCACCGAAGGGCTTGGCGCGGCCCTCGAGTTTGCCCGCCACGCCGAGGCGGCCTACAGCGATCTCGAGCATCTCGAGTTGTGCTGCAACCACATGCTGCCCGCCGGAGCGAGTCTCGTGCATCCTCACTTCCAGATGTTCGGGGGGGCCGCGGCGCCGTGGCTGCTGCGCACCCAGTGGGAATGCGCCGCCGCCTTCCGCGAACGCGAGGGCGTGTCGTTCTGGCAGACGCTGGTCGACGAGGAGGCCGCGCGCGGCGAGCGCTTCATCGCCGGTCGCGACGGCTGCACCTGGCTGGCGCCCTACGCGCCGGCCGGTGGTCGCGAGGTCATCGCCGTTCTGTCCGGCCGGGCGCGGCTGACCGCGATCGACGACGCGCAGGTCGCGGAGCTCTCGCGCGGCCTGTCGAAGGTGCTGGCCTGGTATGAGAGCGAGGGCCTGTCGGCCTTCAACTTCACGCTCGGAGGCGGGCCGCTCGGCGGCGACGCCGGAACGCACGCCGTCGTGCTGCGCGTCATCGCCCGCTCGGCCTTTAAGGTCGACTACCGCACCGACGATTACTTTCTGCAGAAGCAGCTCGGCGGCGAGCTGATCTTCAGTCCTCCCGAGCGGCTCGCCGAGACGCTGCGCGCCGAGTTCGGGGCCGACTGACCGGGCGCGACCGCGGCCAACGGCGCGAGGACTAGCCGCTCCCGGGGCGGGCAGAACTCCAGGCATGGGTCCGTTGCGCCGGCCCTCGACAGGCACCCGCGAAGGCGCCACCTTCGACAGGCGCCTTCGGCAGCCTGCGACCGATTCTGGTCGCCGCGACGGGCGACCGCGTACGACTTCCGTCAAGGAGGCACTCATGTCTCGCACAGTCCTTTCCTTTCCGGTCCTGCCGGGAAAGTCCGCCGACGCCACGCTCATCGCCGACGAGTTTCGCGCCCGTCCACGCGAGTACGAGCAGTCGCGCCGGCGGGCCGGCATCACCCTCGAGCGAGCCTACCTGCAGGAGACCCCTATCGGCTCCTTCGTCGTCGCCTACATCGAGGCGATCGCCGACTTCGCTACCGTGTCGCGGATGGCGCAGTCCGGTCTCGACATCGACCGCTTCTTCGTGAAGACGGTCAAGGAGATCCACGGCATCGATCTGAGCCGGCCTCAGTCCGCCCCGCCGGAGACCGTCGCCGGATGGTTCGACCAGAACGTCGTCCATCGAGGCCAGGGCATGGCCTTCTGCGCGCCGCTGCTGCCCGAGACCCTCGATGCGGCGCTGGCCTACCTTCCCCAGGCCTATGCGTCGCGCGAGTTTGCCGCGTCGCGACGGGCGCTCGGCCAGAACGGCGAAGTCGCCACCCTGCTGCGGACTCCCCTGGGTCCGCTGGCCGCGGTCTACGTGGAAGGCCGCGATCCCTACGAAGGCAACCGTCGGTTCGCGGCATCGACCGAGCCCTTCGACGTGAGCTTCAAGACGCGGCTCGCCCAGTTCTTCCCGCCAACGATCGACTTCGGCGAGCCGATCACCGGCGTGCGGGAGATCTTCGATTCGGCACAGGTGGCATCGCTGGCCGACGACGCGTCGCGGCGCAGGGCGGCCTGAGGGCCGGCGGCCCGTCCGCGGGCCGCCGCGGCCCGGCACTTCGGGCACCGCGGCTCGGCCCTTCGAGTACCGTGCCGCCGCTGCGTCCCCGGCGGCGGGGTCGCGCGCCGCACGAAAAGAGCGGGGAGGCGGACCGTGTGGTCCGCCTCCCCGCTCGTCGCTGATCCCCTGCCGCGTTCGTCGCGCCCGGGGTCCGCGTGGGCGAAGGAGTTACGCCTTTTCGACGACGCCTTCGATGAGCTCGTCCTTGGTCGCTTGCGTGCCCTTCGTCTGGGCCTGGCCTACCGCCCAGAAGATGAAGCCGAGCACGATGATCGCGATGAACGAGCCGAACGTCGTGAGCTCGAAGAACACCCGGGAGACGCCCCAGCTGCTCATGATGTCGTAGTGCTTGCCGAGGATCCCGTCGATGAGTCCTGGCCACAGCAGCGTGAAGCCGGTGAGGATGATGCCGATCTCGCTGAGGACGACGCAGAGCCACAGGCCGCCCTTGCCGCCCGGCACGATGAACGGCCGATGGACGTCGGGGAACTTGCGGCGCAGCGTGGCGGTCGCCGGGATGGTGAAGAAGTAGGCTAGCACGGCGGTCGACAGGGCGATGCCCAGGAAGACGGCCATCGCGTTGTCAAGGGTCTTGGCGCCGCCGCTGGCATCCGAGGCCGATGCGAGGTGCGAGATGTAGAACACGATGATCACGAAGGCCGAGCCGACGATGCCCGACAGCCACGCCATCGAGGTCGGCGTACCCTGGCTGCCGAACTTGCCCAGCCAGCGCGGCGCGGCGCCGTCGAGGGCCGCCACGGCCTGCACGCGGCAGGAGCCGAGGATCCAGACCGAGCCCGAGCCGATCAGCGTCAGGATAATGACGATACCGAACAGGTAGCCGATGAACTTGGCTCCGCCGCCGGTGCCGATCACGGTCTTGTTGACCAGCGAGAACGCGCCGGTCAGACCGCTCGAGGTGGTCAGTTCCTTGACCGGCAGGGTGAGCAGGATGCCCAGCAGCACGATGATGTAGAGGATGCTGGTGATGATGCCGGAGCGCAGGATGCCGACCGGCACGTCGTGCTGCGGGTTGGTCATCTCTTCGCTGGCGCCCGATTCGAGCTCGAAGCCGACGAACAGGAAGATGATCGAGCCGACCACGGCCAGGAAGCCGGTGATCGACGGGACGTAGGAGTGGCCGCTGGCGACGCCGCTGGGCACGCCGTTCTTGATGAGGTTGGCTACCACGAGGATGGCGAACGAGATGACCGCGATGGCCTTGACCCAGGCGCCGATGTTGGCGGCCCACTTGCCGCGCTTGAGCGACACGACGGCGATGGCGATGCACACCCACACGAAGATGAGACCGATGATGATCGAGCCCACCCAGCCGATGTCGGCATGATTGTTGGGCTCCAGGAAGAAGGAGTTGATCGAGGCGATCGTGACGCCGGCGAGTGAGCCGCCGATCCAGATCGCGTTGGATATCCAGTAGAGGATAGCCGTGAGCTCGCCCGGCAGCTTGCCGTAGGCCATGCGCGCCCAGGTGTAGATCCCGCCCTCAGCCGGGAAGGCCGCGCCGAGCTCGGCGGTCACCAGGCCGTACGGCAGCAGGAACAGAAAGACGAAAATGATGAACCAGGTGATGCCCTGACCGAGCCCCCACTTGGCGAGACCGGCGACGGCGTCGAGCCCGATGATGGCGCAGACGCTGAAGAACACGAGGTCCCAGCGCTTGAGCGTCTTAACAAGCTTCGCCTTTTCGTGTTTGAGTGCGACTTCAGCCATGCATGACCTCCCGTTGCCTTGTTTCGCGGACCTTGCGACGCTCCCCTTGTGCCGCTGTGCGCCGCGCACAGTCGCCCTTGCATACTGCATTTAGACCATTCACGGTCGGTGCGCAAGGGCCTTCCCCGGAGTTTGGCCGATTCTGTCAGCCGACGCTCGATTCGGCAACCCTCATCGTGTAAGTATCGCTTCGATAGCAGGGCACGTCCGGGGACCTCTCGCCGAGCCGTCGCGCGGGGCCGCGCCGCGCGGGCGCCGGCCCCGCCTGCACGAGCGCACCGGCCCCGCCTGCACGAGCGCACCGGCNNGCACGAGCGCACCGGCTCTGCCTGGGCGAGCGCACCGGCTCTGCCTGCGAGAGCGCACCGGCTCGGCCTGGGCGAACGCGTCGGACGGCCTCGAGTGGGGGTCGTCTGCGGGAACCTATGCGTTCTTAACGCCGGGCCGTGACAAGCCGTTTGGCGGAGCATACGCTCGGCTGCGCCGGATGCCGGATGCCGGATGCCGGATGCCGGATGCCGGATGCCGGATGCCGGATGCCGGATGCCGACGATCGAGATCGGGGTGACCGGGGTCGGCGAGACTTGGGCTGCGGCTGTGGGGGTCTGGTCGCGAAACGTGTCCGCGGAGGTGTGTGCTTGGAAACCAGGATCCGAACCAGAATGGGCGACGGGGCGCTCGTCGAGATGACCCCGGCTGAGATCCGCGCCGATCTCGAGGCCGGTACCGAAGCGGCCGCCAAGCGCTCGAAGTCCCCGGTGCTCACCGGCGCCGAGCTCGACCATCTGTCGGAGATCTTCTGTTCGAACAGCCGCTTCACCGGGGTCGACATCGGCGACGAGGTCGTGCTGTCCTTCGACGGCTGCGGCAGCCAGGACCTCGGCACTCGCGTGAACGACCTGCAGTACTACGAGCAGTATCTCTGTGCCGACTCGCTCGAGCTCTACCATCACGACTACTCGTACAAGCCGGCCAAGGCGGTGATGCCCTTCGAGCAGGTCGTCATGCGTCAGGCGCAGTTCGTCACGACCGCTCCGCTGGGCTACGGCGCCATGCCCGACCTCGGCCTGTACACGGTGCCCGACGGCCCGGTGCCCAACTGGTCGCAGCTCCTGCCGCTGGGTCGCATCGACGAGTCGCGGGCCGCCCAGGAAGAGGCCGTCGAGCTGGCCGCCGCCGACATCGTCTTCGTGGCCGACGAGATGGTCGAGGCCGGTATCGAGTTCATCGA
>PMKK01000210.1:442-2642 GCA_003157715.1 Actinomycetota bacterium | reverse complement strand
CTGGCCGCTCGACCAGATGAAGCTCGCCGCCAAGGCCGGCGTGACCATCTTCGGGCCGGCCATCAACACCAATACGGGCCGTTCCGTCGCCTGGAACGTGGCGCGTACGCTGACCATCGCCAAGCCCTGCTGCGACGCTTCGACCGTGCCCGTGCACCTGAACGGCGGCATGGGCGTGGGCGGCGTGCCGATGCACGTCGTGCCGGCGGGCGACGCGACCTGCCGGGCCTCGCGCGCGGCCGTCGAGATTCTGCGGCTGGATGGTTTGTAGGTCGGCGCCGGCGATGTCTACGGCCAGGCGGTGAGCCACGGCGTAGCCTCGGGGATGGGCGGGATTCGGACTGCTGGAGATCTGGTGGCCCGGATGCAGATCACCCGGGGGATGCGACTCCCCGAAGCCAAAGAGTACGTGGCCGGCAAGCTCGGTGTCTCGACGCTCGATCTGTCTGACCCGACCGTGATGTTCGACGTGCGCAAGGAGTTCGGGCTCGGCGGCATCCTCGAGTCGGGCGAGGTCACGGACGTCGACGACCCGATCGGCATCGAGGCCAAGTTCAACATCGCCGCGGTGCTCGACGTGCCGGTGAGCTGCGTCGAGCGCTTCCGCGCCAAGGCCGGCCGGCGGGGGAGGGCAGGGGTCTAGCGTTTGCCGTGCACGCGTCGGGGTACCGTCGAGGAACGACCGGACCGATCGCCCTTCGACTCACCCGAGGCCAGCATGCGTATCGCCGTCTTCAGCACGCGCAACTACGATCGCGAGTTTCTCAGCGCGGCCAACCGCGAGCTCGGTCACGAGCTCGTCTTCTTCGAGCCGCGGCTGACCGCCGAGACGGCGCGGCTGGCGGCCGGGATCCCGGCGGTCTGCGCGTTCGTCAACGACGAGCTCGGGCGTGGCACGCTCGAAGTCCTGGCCGCCGGCGGCACGAGACTGATCGCCCTGCGGTCGGCCGGCTTCAACAACGTCGACCTCGCCGCGGCGGCGGAGCTCGGCTTGCGCGTGGTGCGGGTACCGGCGTACTCGCCGCACGCCGTCGCCGAGCACACAGTGGCCCTCATCCTGGCCCTCAACCGCAAGATCCACCGCGCCTATCAGCGCGTGCGCGACGGCAACTTCTCGCTCGACGGGCTGCTCGGATTCGACCTGAACGGCCGCGCCGTGGGGGTGATCGGCACCGGCATCATCGGCACGACGGTGGCCGGCATCCTGAGCGGCTTCGGCATGTGCGTGCTGGCCAGCGATCCGTTCCCCAACGAACGCGTGCGTGAGCTCGGCGGGCTCTACGTCGAGCTGCCCGAGCTGTTCGCGCACTCCGACATCATCACGCTGCACTGTCCCCTGGTGTCCGACACGACGCATCTGGTCGACCGGGCCGCGATCGGGCAGATGCGGCGCGGCGTGATGCTCGTGAACACGAGCCGCGGCGGCCTGGTCGATTCGAAGGCGGTGATCGCCGGGCTCAAGTCGGGGCGCATCGGCGCGCTTGGCCTCGACGTCTACGAAGAGGAGACCGAGCTGTTTTCGCACGACCTTTCGGGCCAGATCATCCAGGACGACGTCTTCAGCCGCCTGCTCAGCTTTCCGAACGTGATCGTCACCGCTCACCAGGGCTACTTCACCGTTGACGCTCTGCAGCAGATCTCGACCGCGACGCTCCTCAGCGTGGCCGACTTCGAGGCGGGCCGGCCGCTCGTCAACGAGATCCGCGTCGAGTCCGGCGTGCACCACGGCGGCGGACGCCGGGCCGCCTGACGGCGGCCGATCGTTCGCCGCGGCACCGGACGCCGTCGCCCGACAACGGACCGGGTGGCGGGGAGCGCGACCGCCGATATACCATGGGCGAACGGCTTGGGCCATGGTTATCGACTCGCTTCGCCCGCAGTGGACTCCCCAGGCCCCACCCGGCTGCATCCCCTGCCGCCGGCGCCGTGCGAAGCACCGGAGGTGATGCGCTTGGAACCCAAGATCGCGACCCGCATGGGTGACGGTTCGCTGGTCGAGATGACCCGCTCCGAGATCAAGGCCGATCTCGAGGAGGGCAGCCGGCAGGCCGCCAAACGGGCCAAGGTCGAGCCTCTGACCCAGGACGAGCTCGACCATCTGCTCGACATCTACGGCTCGTCGGCGCGCTTCACCGCCGTCGACATGGGCGACGAAGTCGTCATGAGTAACGACGGTACCGGGACCAAGCACATCGGCAAC
>PMKK01000210.1:0-425 GCA_003157715.1 Actinomycetota bacterium | reverse complement strand
CTACTCCAAGCCCGACGGGCCTATTCCCAACTGGTCCGAGCTGCTGCCCCTCATGAAGGTCGACGAGGCTCGCGCGGCCCAGATCGAAGCCTGTGACATGCTGGTCGAGGACATCAACTTCGTGGCCGACCACATGGTCGAGGCGGGCACCGACGGCATCGATATGGACACCACCGGCGCGGCCGGCGATGCCGACTTTCTGGCCGGCCTCACCNNGTGCTCGGCATGCACGGTCAGCTCGAGTTCGACGGCGAGCGGCTCGCCGGCATGTGGCCCAAGGACCAGTTGCGCATGGTCCAGGCGGCAGGGGGCTCGATCTACGGCCCGGCCGTCAACATCAACACCGGCAAGTCGACCGCCTGGAACATCGCCCGGGCGATCACCATGATCAAGCCGGCCGCCGAGATCGCCGAGATCCCCGTGCA
>PMKK01000142.1:1765-14869 GCA_003157715.1 Actinomycetota bacterium | reverse complement strand
TTCATGCCGGTGCTCGACGAGCAGACTTGCAACGGCTGCGGACGCTGCACCGAGGTGTGCCCGGTCGAGGCCATGCGCCAGGAGCTGCCGGGCGTCGCGCCGGCAGTCGACCGCTCCGTCTGCATCGGCTGCGGCGTCTGCAGCCGCAGCTGCGCGCGGCACGCCATCCTGCTCACCGTGCGCCCCGAGCGCATCATCACCCCGCTCGACTCGGCCCATCGGACCGTCGTCATGGCGATCGAACGCGGCAAGCTCCAGAACCTCATCTTCTCCGAGCAGGGGCTCGCCAGCCACCGCGCGCTGGCCGCCGTCCTGGGCGTCATCCTGCGCCTGCCGCCGCTCAAGCAGATCATGGCCAGCGAGCAGATCAAGTCGCGCTACCTCGAAGGGCTCATCGCCCGCCACCGCTACTGGTGAGCCACGTGCCGGACGAGCGCGGACGGCCCCACGAGCCGACCTCGGCCAAGACGATGCTGCGCCGCGGCGCCGTGCCGTTCCTGTGCGGCCTGCTGGCCCTCGGGCTGCTGGCCTTCATCGTGCAGAACAGCCAGAAGGCGAGCGTGCACTGGCTGGCCTGGAGCTACACGGCGCCGCTCTGGGTCGACCTCATCGCGCCGGCCGTGCTGGCGGTGCTGGTGGCGGGACTGATCACGCTGCTCGTCATGCGCCGGCGGAAGCGGAAGAGCCGCTAACCGGTTCGCTCTCCGCGAACGAGCGGCTGCGAGTTGCCGCGGCGTCCGGCCCGGCCGCCGCGAGGCACGCCGTGCGTCGGGGTTTGCGGGTCGTCGGCGGTGGCGGGGCCGGGGGCTCGGGACGCGCTCCGCGAAACCAGAGTAGAGATCCGCAGCCTGAGGCTGCGGATGGTGCTCACGCTGCGAAGCGTCCCTCGACCCCCGGCCCCGCCACCGCCGACTCCTGCCGGGCGCTGCGCGGTACGACAAGCGCGGCTGTCCCCAGCGCTCACGACCGAAGCGAGCCTCATCCCAGGCCTGGGCCTCCCCAGAATACGGTCGATCCGAGCCGTCACGCGATCGTCCACCGAACCGCCAACATCAGCCGAGCCTGCGACTTGCGGCTGACCCGGAGTTCGTCCCAGAACTGGTGGGTGCAGGCCTCGCGATTAGTAGGCCCCCAGCCATTAGTGTGCGGAGAGAGTCGCAGTAAGTTCGCCGCCGACGCATTGACGGAGGTCCTCCTCGGCGTCGAGAGATGCCAGACACCCCGTCGTACTTGACTCAGGGTCCAGTGCAACGCTACTTAAGGGAATGCGGGCTGCAGGACGCCCTTGGCGGAGGTGTGGATGGACTGGATCACTTGTGCCCATTGCGGTGGCGACATCGAGGCCGGTCTCGTTCGATGCCCGCGGTGCGGGGCACACCCGCGCACAGGCGAAGGGGCCTGGCCGCAGGAGCTGGGTCGTGCCCCCAGAAGGTGGCGGCGGGCGCTTGTGTGCGTCGCAATCGCCGCGGCGGTTGGTCTTGGCGCAGTGCTCGCTCTCCGCGCGGCCACGGGATCTCTTGACCGGTCGACGGGCTTCGACTCGTTTCACGCGGCGTGTGCGATTCTGGGTCTGCTCGCCGTGGTCAGTGGGATCGGCGCAACGTTCGGGTCTCGAATCGCCACGGCGGCGGCTCCCTGGGAGCGGGACCCCGCGGCCCGTCCCCTGCTCGGTCTATGCTTTGGGGCATTCGGAGTCGTAGTGCTTGCCGTGGGCCTCTCTCTCGGTCCTTCTCGCTCGATCCTCGTCGCCAGCCCCTCCGACTCGTCAGTTTGGGCGGGCTACCGCACCTCCATGGGCGGCATCACCCACGTGGCTGCCACTTGGACTCAGCCACGGGTCCGGCCACGGGGCAGCGGCCCGAACGCCGTCGTCTTCTGGGTCGGGCTCGAGGGCCAGGCCAGCGACACGGTCGAGCAGATTGGCACTGATGCCGACTGTGGGAGCGGCGCTACGCCACAGTACGGGGCATGGTATGAGATCTACCCCCAGCCGGCAGTCGCCGCCGATCTATCGATTGCCGCCGGCGACACAGTCACCGCAACGGTCGTCAGTCTGGGAAAGAACCGCTTCAGACTGGTCTTGAGGAACGACACGACGGGCGCTCGATTCGCCACCACTCAGGTGGCCAGAGACGCCGGCGCGACCGCCGGCGCGATCTTTGTCGAGTCGCCGAGCGAGACCGGCACGTCGCTTGCCGAGTTCAACCGGGTGTGCTTCACCCGGTGCGCCTTCAACGGTCAACCCATTGGCGCATTCGCCCTGACTCCGTTCGACATCGTCACAGGCGGCGCCGTCGCCGAGACAACCACCTCTGAGCTTGGGACGGATGGTGCGAGCTTCTCGGTGACGCACCGGTGACGTCGTGGAGGCATGTTCTGGGATAGAAGCCCGGGGCTTCTGCCTCTCGGTATGTGCCTGGCTGAGGGGGCGCGACACCGAGTCTCTAATTGGATTCGAGGTGAGTGGGAATCGGTGACTTCTCGCGACTCGCGGAGGGGCGTCTCGTGGACGCGCCCCTCCCGGAGGGTTTACCGAGGGCGGGTCGGGGCCGAGGTTCGCACCGGTGCCGTGAACGCCGGCTGCAGCGAAGCAGCCGCGTCGCCGTGTTGCGCCGCACCTCGCAGGAGTCGGCGGAGGCGGGGTCGGGGGTCGAGGGACGCTTCGCAGCGTGAGGACCATCCGCGGCCTCTGGCCGCGGATCCCCACTCTGGTTTCGCGGAGCGCGTCCCGAGCCCCCGGCCCCGCCTCCGCCGGCGACCCGCAGCGCCCCGGAGCGGCGCGGCTCCGTTGTCGGGTAGAATCCTCCTAAGCGCCGCGGTCACAGTTCGCCGGAAAGGGGCCCAGATGAGCGTGCTGCTGCTGTCAGAGGCCGAGATCCGCGACTGCGTGGGGTTCGACCGCGAGGCGCTCGAAGCGGTCGCCCAGGGCTTCTCGCGGCTCGCCGAGGGACGCGCCGTCGTGCCCCCCGTGATCGCCATCGAGATCCCCGAGNNCAGCTTCGCCGTGAAGGTCGCGGCGGGGTTCGCCGACAACCCCGCCCGGGGTCTCCCCTACGGCACGGGAATGATGATCCTGATCAGCGCCGAGACGGGCTTTCTGCAGGCGCTGCTGGTCGACAACGGCTACCTTACCGAACTGCGCACGGGTCTTGCCGGCGCGCTCGCCGCCGACGCGCTGGCCTGCCGGCAGATCACGACCGTCGGAGTCATCGGTTCGGGCTCGCAGGCGCGCTACCAGATGCGTGGCCTGCGCATGGTGCGCGACTTCGAGCGCCTCTGCGTCTACGGCATCGTCGCCGGGGAGCTGCCGGGCTACGTGAGCGACATGACGGCCGAGCTCGGCGTCGAGGTCGTGGTCGCCGCCAGCGCCGAAGCCGTGGTGCGCGAGAGCGACATCGTGGTCTGCACGACCCCGGCGCGCGCGCCCTACCTGCGGTCCGAGTGGCTGCACCCCGGACTGCACATCACCTCGATGGGCGCCGACCTGCCCGGCAAACAGGAGCTCGCCGCCGAGTGCTTCGCCCGGGCCGATCGTGTCGCTTGCGACCGCGTCGCCCAGTGCGTCCTGATCGGTGAGCTCCACCACGCCGTCGACGCCGGGCAGATCGACGTGAGCCACGTCGCTGAGCTCGGCGAGATGACGGCCGGGTTGAAACCCGGCCGTCAGGCCGACGACGAGATCACCATCTGCGACCTGACGGGCGTCGGCGTGCAGGACACGGCGATCGCCCGGCTGGCCTACCGGCGGGCGACCGCCGCCGGGCTCGGCACGCCGTACGGCGGCTGAGAGACGGGCGGCGCCGTCGTTTCGAGCGCCGATCGAAAGTGCAACTGAGCGCGAAGGAGAGCCACATGGCAGCCAGCCAGCCGTTCGTCGAGTTCAAGCTCGAGCGACTGTTGTCGACCTTCGAGAACGAGGTCGAGATCAACCTGTCCGAGAGCGGCGTACAGCCGTTGACCATGCGCGAGCTGCTCGAGATGAAGGGCGGCGACACAGACGCCGAGCTGGCGGCTCTCGCCGACGCCGAGCTCACCTACCCCCAGGCCAACGGTGCCCTCGAGCTGCGCGAGGCGATCGCCGCCTGGTACCCGGGCGCCACCGCGGCCAACGTGCTGGTCACGGTCGGCGCCATCCAGGCGAACTTCACGAGCCTTCTCACGGTGACCGACCCCGGCGACGCGGTCGTCATCATGCAGCCCAACTACCAGCAGTTCTGGGGACTCGCCCAGAATCTGGGCCGGCGCATGGACACGTTCTCGCTCAGACAGCACCGCGGCTGGACGCTCGACCCGGACGAGCTGCAGGATGCCGTGGCCCCGGACACGCGCTTCGTGGCGATCGTCAATCCCAACAACCCGACCGGGCGCATCCTGCGCGCCGAGGAGCGCGCCGCGATCCTCCTGGCGGTCGAGCGCACCGGCGCCTGGCTGCTGTCCGACGAAGTCTACGCGGGCGCCGAGCGGGTGAGCGACGAGATCACCGCGACGATGTACGGGGACTACGAGAGGGTGCTGGCCGTCGGCAGCATGTCGAAAGCCTACGGTCTGCCCGGCCTGCGGATCGGCTGGGTCGTCGGGCCGCCCGAGGTGATCGCCCGCATGTGGGCCTGGCAGGACTACATCACGATCTGCGCGACCACGCTGGGCAACAAGCTGGCCGCCGTGGCCCTTTCGCCCGAGGTACGGCCGCGGATCATCGCCCGCACGCGCGGCTACGTGCGCCGCGGCTTCGAGACCGTGGCGCGCTGGGCGGCCGGCCGCGACGACGTCGAGGTGCTGCCGCCCGAGGCGGCCGCGATCTGCTTTTTGAAGTACGCCAAGAAGATCAACTCGACCGAGTTCGTCATGCGCCTGCTGCGCGAAAAGGACGCCTTTGTCGCTCCCGGCGACCTGTTCGGTCTCGACTCGCACCTGCGCGTGAGCTTCGGCCTGCCCGAAGACTACGTGGCCGAGGGCCTCGCGCGCATCGGCGCCCTGCTCGACGAGGTCGATTGATGGCGGCCGCGGCGCCTGGGCGGCCCCCGATGACGACGGCCAGCACGCAGAGCGTCGCGCGACCGGGCGTGATCGAGCTCTCCTTCGGCGAGCCCGACCCGGCGCTGTTTCCCGCGGCCGGGCTCGCCGAAGCCTGCCGCAAGGCGCTCGCCGACGGCGGCGCGGAGGCGCTGCCCTACGGAGCCAACGCCGGCCCGGCAGCGCTGCGCGAGCGTCTCGCCGAGGACCTCAGCGCGGCCGAGCAGCGCGCGACCGGCAGCGACGAGACCCTGATCACCGGCGGCGCTTCGCAGGGCCTGGACCAGCTCCTTACGCTGTTCTGCCGGCCGGGCGACACGGTCCTGGTCGAGCGCCCCACTTACAGCCTCGCCCTCGGTGTTCTGCGCGACCATCCCGTAGCCCTCGAGGCGCTGCCTTTCGACGACGAGGGCCTCGACGTGCGAGCGCTCGAACGGCGCCTCGTCGAGGCGCGCGCCACCGGCCGCGCGGTACGGGCGCTGTACACCATCCCGACCTTCCACAACCCGACCGGGATCTCGCTGGCCGCCGAGCGCCGGCAACGCCTCGTCTCGGTCGCCGCCGCCTACGGCCTGCTCGTGATCGAAGACGACGTCTACCGGGAGCTCTGGTACGACGGACCGGCGCCGCCCTCGCTGTGGAGCCTCGCCGCGCCGGGCACCGTGCTGCGCCTGGGCTCGTTTGCCAAGACGCTCGCGCCCGGGTTGCGGACCGGCTGGCTGAACGCCGCGCCAGAGCAGATCACGCGCGTCGCCGAGAGCGGCCTGAGCGACAGCGGCGGCTGCCCCAGTCAGTTCGCGGCGGTCGCGGTCGAGCGCTTCCTGCGGGCCGGTCTCTACGAGCCGCACGTCGCCGAGTTGCGCGCCGCTTACACGACGCGCCGCGACGCCCTCGCTGCTGGCCTTGCCGCTCACCTTCCCGCGGGCTGCCGGTTCACCGTGCCGGCCGGGGGCTTCTTCATCTGGGTCTCGCTGCCGGCGGGCCTGCGGGCCAGCTCGTTGCTGCCCGCGGCCGAGACGGCCGGCGTCTCCTTCGTCCCCGCCGCCCGCAGCCATCTCGACGGCCACGACGGCGGCCTGCGGCTGGCGTTTGCCCTGTACTCGCCCGAGCAGCTCGCCGAGGCCGCCCGCCGCCTGGGAGAGACGATCGGGGCGGCACTGGGGAGCTGACGGCGACGCTGGGGAGCTGACGGCGGCGGCGCCGAGGCCTCGCCCGATCTCGGCGAGTTCCGGTCCCCGGCGACGGGGCCGACTCCTCTTCGCCCGACCGGGCGAACGGCCGCGCGGCTGCCGCGAACGTCTCCTGCGACCGCGACGCAGGAGGCGTTCCGGCGAATTTCGCGAGCTTGCGCCTGGCCGCGCCACGGCTCGCCGCGTCGCTGGGTCGCTCTGCCACGCCGACCGCGCGCGCCCTACAGCTGTGCCGCCGCGTCGGCCGGCGGCGTGGGTTCGGTGAAGAGCACCGTCGTGAGGTAGCGCTCGCCTGTGTCGGGCAGCAGGACGACGATGAGCTTGCCCTGGTTCTCGGGCCGCTTGGCCACGGTGATCGCGGCAAACGCCGCTGCCCCCGACGAGATGCCGACCAGGATGCCGTCCTTCTTGGCCAGATCCCTGGCCGTCTCGAGCGCCTGGTCGTTGGTCGCCTTGACGATCTCGTCGTAGATCGCGGTGTTCAGCACCTTGGGGACGAACCCGGCGCCGATGCCCTGGATCTTGTGGGGACCGGGCTGACCACCGGAGAGCACCGGCGAGTCGGCCGGCTCGACGGCGATCAGCTTCACGGACGCCTTGCGCGCCCGGATCGCCTCGCCCACACCGGTGATCGTGCCACCCGTGCCGATGCCCGAGACGAACACGTCGACCTGCCCGTCGGTGTCGTTCCACACCTCTTCGGCGGTGGTGGCCCGGTGGACATCGGGGTTAGCGGGGTTTTCGAACTGCTGCGGCAGGAAAGCGTTGGGCAGTTCGCCGGCCAGCTGCGTCGCGCGTGCCACCGCGCCCTTCATGCCCTCGGCGCCGGGAGTGAGGACCAGCTCGGCGCCGTAGGCGCGCAACAGGTTGCGACGCTCGATGCTCATCGTCTCCGGCATCGTCAGCAACGTCTTGTAGCCGCGTGCGGCCGCCACCAGGGCCAAGGCGATACCGGTGTTGCCGCTGGTCGGCTCCACGATCGTCGTGACACCGGGGGTGATGGCGCCCGCCTTCTCCGCGGCTTCGATCATGGAGAGCCCGATGCGGTCCTTGACGCTGCCGCCCGGGTTGAACGACTCGAGCTTGGCCACGATCGTGGCGCCCGTCTCGTCGGAGAGCCGCTTGAGCTTCACCAGCGGCGTGTTGCCGATCAGCTCGGTGATGTCTTCGGCGATCCTTGCCATCTTCTCTTCTCCTTACTCGTGGCCAGATTGATACTTGACAAGGTCTATCTCATATAGGGTAATTAAGTCAATGGCCCGCGGCCAACAATGCCGCATCCATACCTCGACAGGGCGCGACCCGCAGGAGGAACGTCATGGTGTTCCAGGCATGCCCCATTTCAGGCGACAGCAGAAACGAGCGTGTGGCCCGCGTCGTCGCCGCGTTCGTGATCGCGATCGTCGTGGCCGCGGTCGTCCTCGGCCCGCCCTGGGCAGGCGTGATCCTGTTGCTGCTTGCTTTGGACTTCGCGGTGCGCGGCTTCGGCTCGGCGCGCCGCAGCCCGCTTGCGACCCTGGCACGCGGTCTGGCCAACACGCTGCGGCTCACCCCTAAGCCGGTCGACGCCGCGCCCAAGAAGTTCGCGGCACGCATCGGTGTCGTCTTTTCGGCGCTTTCCGGCCTGCTCTACGTGACGCGGCTGCCCGCGGCGGCGCTCGTGGTCGCCGGTGTCCTGGTCGTGTGCGCGACGCTCGAGGCAGCGCTGGGCTACTGCGTCGGCTGCAAGGTGTACGCCTTGCTGCCGAGACCGGTCGCCCGAGCACTGGCGAGGTAGGCCGCGATAGCGACGCAGGTTCGACGCTCACGCGGCGACCTCACGCGGACTGCCGCACCGCTGCTCCCGACCGCGCTGCCGGCGTAAGACCGCGCTATCCCCGGCGCCTGCCCCCCCAGGGTGAAGACGCGCTGCTTCTGTCGAAAGCGGTCAACCGGCCGACGAACTCGACGAGCGCGAGGTAGACCAGCAGCACGACGACGGTCCACACGATACCGGCGACACCCGGCGTGCCCCAGAACACCACGACCGCGGCGGCCACGACGAGCCCGGCGATCTGCAGCCCGTAGCGGTACCGGGCGACCCGCGCGCCGAAGGGCCCGAGGTCGAGACCCTTCGCCTCGGCGGCCGAGCCGGCGCTGTCGAGGCCGCCCGCAAGTGCCGAGCGCACCCTCACGGCCCAGCCGGCGGGTCCCGCGAGCAGAGCCCCCAGCCAGATCACGAGGCCCACGATAAAGACCGTTCGGGCGACCGCCAGCAGGCCGCGCAGCAGCGTGTCGAAGATCGAGGCGGCGGCGCGCGGCAGCTGGGGGCTGCTCACCGCGTTCAGGTAGGCGCCACGGCCGAGATGGTAGGCGAGCAGGGTGACGACCATGGCAAAGGCGAGGGTGAAGCCCAGCTGCAGGGTGGTGCGGCGGCGGCGCGGCGAGACGCCGATGGCGGCAGCCCAGGCGGCGGCCAGCAGCAGCGGCAGGACGATCGACAGGCCGTGCAAAACCTTCACTGCCCTCTGAGCCTTGGCGAGCCCCGCCGACCGGAAGAGCACGAAGCTCGCGCTGCCCGGCGGCAGCGTCACCCGATCGAGCACGTGGATGCCCTTGCCGTCGAGGTCCGACTTGATCTGGTCGGCGAGAGGCGTGAGGTCGAGGCTCACCTGGCCCTTGCTCGAGGCGACGACGCCGCCCTCGCTGCCGAGCAGCACCGTCCTGACCTGGTCGTGAGCCGTCCGGTTGGCCTTCTTCCAGACCGTGGCGAAGGCCTTTGACGACACGGCGGCGCGGGTCGCCTGGTAGGCGTAGCCCTTGAGGGTGTTGCTGAGCGGCGCGGCGAAGACCTGTGCCCACGAGGGCAGAACGCCGGTGAGCTGCCCCGACACGTTGACTCTGGTCCAGAGCTGATCGGTGAGATCGTGAGCCACGGCGGTCCGCACGGCCGGGTCCGAAGCGAGCGGCGCGACCGTAGCCACGTAGTTGTCGACGTTCAGCAGGTCGCGGTTCATCCAGGTGACCGCCAGCGTCAGCGGAGCGAGCACGGTGGCAACCACGATGAGCGCCACGGCGACGATGCCGCGCCAGCGGGGATCCCGCGCCGGCGGCCCATCGGGCGGCGTCTCGTCGTCGGGCATCGTCAACCTCCTTGACGCGAGAAGCCGACGCCTCTCAGGTCGGCGGGCCGATGCCGGCGCGCCGGCCACCGGCAAGCGTACCCGCGGAAGGCCGGACAGACACTCAGGGCTCCGCGCCGGGCTCGCCGCCGGCCGGCCCCGGCGGCGCCTCCGGCCGCTGCAGTCCATAAAGACTCACCAGGCGGGCCACCGCGGTGACCAGGAACACCTGCCCGAGGATGGCCTCGAACACGCACAGCGCCCGTGGTACCGAGCTGGCGGGCGTGAAATCCCCATAGCCCACCGTGGTCATGGTGATGAAGCTGAAGTACAGAAAGACAGAAGGCTCCTTTATGGGCGTGGCGGCCGAGGTCTGGGCGAAAAAGCTGGGATGGACGCCATTCAGGCCGAGGTCGGCGAACGTGAACAGCAAGCCGATCATGAGGTAGACACAGATCGCCGCCACGAGCAGAGGCAGCGTGACCCGGCGACTCGTGACGATGCTGCGAGCGATCGCCAGCGGCGAGATGACGAGCAGGGCGGAGAGCATGAGATAGACCCAGCCGTCGAGGCGCGTGTGGCCGGTGAACAGCACGGCGGCCGAGAGGACGACCACGAGGCCGGCCGCCACCCAGGCGACCCGCATCGTGCTCCGGTGTGCCTCGGACGTGCGCAGGGCGAGCACCAGGACGGCCGCCGTCAGCGGCGCGTAGACGAAGGTCGCGATCGATCCCGGCCCGGCCAGAGCGATCACGAAGATGTCGATCAGGAGCAGGCAGACGAGCAGAAAATAGCGTTGCGTGCGGCGCTCGACGGAAGGGCGACGCAGGAACCGGCAACGCGTCCCCGTGCCGCGGGCTTTCGGCCCGGGCGGATCGGCGGGCGGATCGGCGGGCGGATCGGCGGGCCGCCCGTCACGCGCTTCGCCCGGCGGACCGTGGCCGGGGTCGTCCCCCGGCAGGTCACGCGGCTCGTCTGACTGGTCCCCCGGCATCGGTCGCCCCTCCGCTCGCTCGGCACTCGCGTCGGCGGTCAGTCTAGCGCACGGCCATCGGCCGCCAGGCCGGCCTCGTGAGCCGGGCGCCGAAAAGGTCCGCGCAGCCCGCCCGACGTTACGTCCGTGGTACCGTGACCAGGTTCGGCACTCCGGCCGGCGACCGTCCTGAGACGGCCCGTCGTCATCGAGAGAGGTCTTCGTCCATGTGTATCTTCGGCTGCCTCGGCCTGTTCGCGCCGCGCGTCGTGACGCTCTTCCTGTGGATCTTCACCAGTCTGGTCGATCGCGCTTTCAGCAGTTTCATCTGGCCGTTGCTCGGCATCGTCTTCCTGCCCTTCACGACCATGTTCTACGTGCTCGTCTACTCGGTCGCCGACAAGGGTCCGACCAGCCTGGGCTGGGTGTTCGTGCTGATCGGCCTGCTGCTCGACCTGGGCTCCTACTCGTCGAGCTACCGCGGACGCCGGCGCGTGCCCGGGTTTAGGGGGTAACGCGCGGGGCCGCCGCCGTCCGCCGTGCGGTCAGCTCGCGCCGTTGTTCCCGCCGTTTTCTTCGCCGTTTCTGGCGCCGTTTCTGGCGCCGTTTCTGACGCCGTTGCTGCTGCCGCTGCTGCTGCCGTTTCTGGTGCCGTTCTTCGTGCCATACCGCCGCCGGTACAGCACGTAGCCGACCCCACCAGCCGGGATCGGCATCCAGAAGGAGACGAGGCGGTAGGCCAGCGTGGCCAGCGTGGCCTCGGCGGCGCCGATACCGGCCAGCGTGAGCGTCGCGGCCAGGCCGGCCTCGACGAAGCCCAGCCCTCCGGGCGTGATCGGCACCATGCCGAGCAGGGCCGCCACGACGTAGGCCAGCAGCACGAGCGAGGCGCGCGGCCGCACCCCGACCGCGGCGAGCGCCGCGAGCAGGGCCCCATAGTCGAGCAGCCAGTTGCCGGCCGCGAACGGCAGCGCCTCCCACCAGCGCCGGCCGAGCATGCGCTTGATGAGATCGCGCTCGTCGATCAGACGCTGCGCCAGACCGGCCATGGGCGGCCGGCGGCGGCGCAACCGGTTGTGGACCCGCTGAGCAAGCGTGCCGGCCGTCCGCAGCGGCCGGTCGGTAAGCAGGGCCACGGCGCCGGCCGCGAGCAGCAGGGCGAAGACGACCACGCCGTAGGTGAGTGAGCGCAGCAAGGTGGTCGCCACGGGCGCGCCACCGAACACGATCGCCGGCAGCGACAGGACGGGCAGGGAGATCAGGACCGCGGTCGAGATCAGCGAGGTGGCGGTGAGACCGGAGACGATCCGTTCGGCCGGCGCTCCGGTGGCGGCGAACATCTGATAACTCGCGGTGCCTCCGGACGCGGCGCCGCCGGGGATCAGGCGGCTGACCGAGTTGCTCGTGAGCTGCGCCGTGGCGATCAGAAACCAGCTCTCCTCGTGCAATGTGAGGCGCATCAGCCCCCAGGCGCAGGCGAAGCTGGCCGCCTCGAGCAGACCCATGAAGACGAACCAGAACCAGGAGATGCCCCGCAGCCGGGGCACCTGTGAGTACAGGCTGACGAGCTGCGGCCAGACGAAATACAGACCGACGATGGCGACGCCGAAGAGAATGATCTGGCGCAGCGGCAGGCGTTTCAGGAAGGCCCCCGGACCGGGAACAGCCTCGTCGGCGCCGGGGCGGGCCTGAGGGTCGGCGCCGGGATGGCCACCGTCGCCTTGCCGAGCTTGCGTGTCGTCGTCGGGCATAGTCCGGGTCATGCTATCGCTTCCCCGCATGCGCGCGGAAACAGCGCTGCTGAAACAGACGCGATATGCTCACGATATGGTGGCTTTTCCGAAGGTCGAGCTGCACGTCCACCTCGAGGGCACCGTGCGCCCGGCGACGCTGCTCGCCATCGCCCGCCGCAACGGCTACGGCTTGCCGGCCGACAGCATCGAGGGTCTTGCCGAGCTCTGCCGGTTTCGCGACTTCCCGCACTTCCTCGAGGTCTGGATGGCGACCACACCGGCCTTGCAGACGGCCGCCGACTTCCACCAGATCGTGGTCGACTACGCCGCCGAGGCGGCCGGTCTGGGCGCCGTCTATGTCGAAGGCATCTTCTCTCCGGCCGAGCCCGCCATGCGCGGCGTCGCCTGGGAGGAGGTCTTCGAAGGCTACTGCGAAGGCGCCCAGGAGGCTCGCGAGCGTTTCGGCATCGAGATCTTCTTCACGCCCGACATCACGCGCGCCTACAGCCCGCGGCTCGCCAAGGAGACGGTCCGCTGGTGCGCGCGCTACCGCGAGCGCGGCGTGCTGGCCGTCGGGCTCGGCGGTCTCGAGACCGCCCCCGAGCCGTTTGCCAAGGCCTTCGCCCTCGCGCGCTCGCTGGGTCTCGGCTCCGTGCCCCACGCCGGCGAGGGCGCCGGGCCGGCTTCGATCCGTGGCGCTCTGGACGCGCTGCGGGCCGACCGCATACGGCACGGCGTCCGCGCCGTCGAAGACCCGGGGCTCGTCGCCGAGCTCGCCGCGCGTGGCATCGTGCTCGACGTGACCCCCGTCTCCAACCTGCGCACGCGCGTCGTGGCCGCGCTCGACGATCACCCCCTGCGCGCCCTCGCCGCCGCCGGGGTGCGCTGCTCGATCTCGACCGACGACCCGGCGCTCATGGCCACCGATCTCACCCTCGACTACGCGATGGCCGCGCACCTCGGGGCCGAGCCGCGCTGGGCGTTCGACAACGGCGTGGTCGGGGCGCTCTGCGACGAGCCGACGCGCGCCCGGCTGCGCAGCATCGGCGACAGGTTCGACTGGGCTACGATCGGCGACGCGCCGGCGGAGCTCG
>PMKK01000142.1:0-1752 GCA_003157715.1 Actinomycetota bacterium | reverse complement strand
GGCCGACGAACACGGCCGACAGCAGCGCGCCGCAGAGCAGCGCCGCGGCCGCCACGCCGAGCGCCACGTGCATGCCGTAGACGAACGAGTTGTCGATCGTGCGGTGGATGAGGGCCGGGTCGATGGTCGACGGCGCACCGCCGACCGCGGTGCCGCCGCCGTGACTGGCCAGCGCGACGATCTGGTCCTTCACGGCCGCCGGCACGCGCACGGCGCGCAGCGAGCCGGACAGGCTGCTGGCGAACCAGTGCGTGACGATCGCGCCCAGCAAGGCGATGCCGAACACGCCGCCGACCTCGCGGGTGGCGTTGGTCGTGCCCGAGGCCATGCCGGCGCGGGCCCGCGGCACCGTCGAGGTCACCGCGGCCGTCATGGGCGCCATCACGCTCCCCATGCCGACGCCGAGCAGCAGCATGTTCCACCACAGGGCGCTGTAGGGCGTGCTCGGCGTCGTGCGTTCGAGCAGCAGCATACCGACGGCCGCCAGGCTCATGCCGAACGTCATGGGCCAGCGCGAGCCGATGTGCCCGGCGATCTGACCGGCCAGCGGCGCCGTGACGATGATCGCCGCGGTCAGCGGCAGCACGCGCAGGCCCATCTGCAGGGCGGAGTAGCCCTGGATGTTCTGCCAGTACAGCGTCAGAAAGAAGAAGATGCCGAACATGCCGAAGCTGATCAACCCGGCGACGATCGAGCCGGCGGCGAAGGTGGGGTTGCGAAAGAAGCGCAGCGGCAGCATGGGGCTCTCCGTGTGCGTCTCGACCCACAGGAAGACGACCTGGCTGGCGAGGCCGACCGCGAACAGGGTGAGTATCAGCGGGCTGGTCCAGCCGTAGTTGTTGGCCTCGATCAGGGCGTAGACCAGCGAGCCCAGCGAGACCGCGGCCAGGAGCTGACCGGGCAGGTCCAGCGTGCGACCCTCGGGGTTGGCCGACTCTCGCACGGTGCGCAGCGCGACGGCAAACGCGAGGATGCCGATCGGCACGTTGATGAAGAACACGCTCTGCCAGCCCAGCGTGTCGACCAGCACGCCGCCGATGATGGGACCCGCGGCCAGGGCCAGACCGGAGACGCCGGCCCACAGGCCGATCGCCTGGGCGCGCTCCTTGGGATCGGGAAAGGTGGTGATGAGGATCGAAAGCGTGCCGGGCAGCAGGGCCGCCGCACCGATACCCTGGAAGGCGCGGCCCGCGACGAGCCAGTGCAGCGACGGCGCCAGACCGCAGAGCAGCGAGCCGGTCGAGAAGATCACGAGCCCGGCCAGGAAGAGCCGCTTGCGACCGTAGAGGTCGCCGAGCATGCCGCCGGTGAGCATGAGGCTGGCAAAGAGCAGCGTGTAGGCCGAGATGATCCACTGCAGGCCGGACACGCCCGAACCGAAGTCGCGCTGGATGGTCGGCAGCGCCACGTTCACGACCGTGTTGTCGAGCATGGCCATGAACAGCGCGAAGCACATGGTGAAGAGGGTCGTCAGCTTGACCCTGCGATCGACTGCGAACATTGATCCTCCGGTGGTTGAAGTCGAGGCTTTAAGAAACGGGGAACGGAAGTGTCTTTTCCCACTCGCAACAGTTCTGACTCCGGGCCGCAGGATGATCAGCGGGGGCGCCGAAGCATCGCCGATCAGGCCCGCCGAGCAGCGCCAACGCTGGACGGACCCCCCTTTGAGCCTGTTGGCTAAGAGTCGTTGCTTGGCATAGGCTGCGAACGGTTATTCGCAGGCACGAAAGAGGGTAGCCAGAACGGCGTCTG
>PMKK01000347.1:531-3753 GCA_003157715.1 Actinomycetota bacterium | reverse complement strand
AAGATCGTCGCCGGCGGCACGACCCTGCTGTTCGTGCCCACCGGTCATCTGCCCGTGTACACCAAGGTGCATCTGAGCGTTCCCGGCGGTCCCGGCGGGGTAAGCGGTGCCGCCGGCGGCGTGCTGGCCAAGGGTCGCACGCTGTACTTCACAGTCCGCGGACCTTCCTCGACGGCCCGCCTCCAGCAGTTCCTCGCCGAACTGGGCTACCTGCCGTTGCGTTTTCGGCTGGCCGTGACCGCGCCCGCGTCGGGTTCCGCTACCGGCTCGGTCGCCAAGAAGCGGTACGTGTCGGCGCTGGTCCGCGAGCCTCACAGCCTCGACCTGATCTCTCTCAAACCGCTGACGGGCGCCTTCTCCTGGCGGTATGCGCATATCCCGGGCTCGCTGCGCGGGCTGTGGCAGCGCAAGAAGTACACGACCCTGATCANNGTGTGGACCGCCCTTCTCAAGGCGACCTCTCGCCACCAGGCCACCAAGCGTGTCTACGACTACATCGAGGTCTCCACATCGCTGCCCGAAGCGCTGCATGTCTGGCGCGACGGCCGCGTGATCTACAGTAGTGCGGCCAACACCGGCATCGCCCAGTGCCCCACGGCGCGTGGCACGTTTCCGGTCTATGCCCGCTACCTGTCGACCACGATGAGCGGCACCAATCCCGATGGCAGCCACTACAACGACCCGGGCGTACCCTACGTCGCCTACTTCAACGGCGGCGACGCGGTGCACGGCTTTCTGCGGGGCTCCTACGGCTATCCGCAGAGTCTCGGCTGTGTCGAGCTGCCCTACGCCGCGGCCGCCGTGGTGTTCAGGTACGACCCCATCGGCACGCTGGTCACGGTCTCCTAGGACAAGAAGAGCGGCGGGTGGGGCCCCTTTGCCGGTGGCCCACCCGCTTGCCGTTCCTACGCTGCCGGTCCGGTGGCCAGCTGCACGGTCGCGGAGTGCTGCTGACCGGTCTGGTCGATCCAGCCGACCGAGACGTGGTCGCCGGGCTTATGGGTGCCCAGCAGAGAGCTCAGGGTCGTTGGTGAGTCGACGGTCTGGCCGTTGACCGAGGTGATCACGTCGCCGGCCGTCAGGCCGGCCTTCGCGGCCGGCGAGCCGGAGAGCACGCTGCCGAGGGCGGCCCCCGAGGCGGACGAGCCGCCGTCGAACCCGTCGCCGTAGCCGTCGGTGAGCTGCAGCCCGACTCCGAGAAACGCGGTCGCGCCGATGTGGACTGTGGTAGAGGCGTGGTTTCCTTCGATCTGCGAGACGATCGCCAGGGCCGTGTCGATGGGCACGGCGAACCCTTGCGTGGCGCTCGACTGGAACGAGTAGCCACCCGACGCGGCGGTGTCGATCCCGATGACCTCGCCGGCGGTGTCGACCAGGGGGCCTCCGGAGTCGCCCGGCTGGATGTCGGCATTGGTCTCCACAAGGCCGGTGAGCTGTTCGGAGGTGCCGTCGCCCGAATCGCTGGCGACGATCTGCTGGCCGAGGGCCACGACCGTGCCGCCGGCCGCGCTGGGCGTTCCGCCGGTGCCACCGGCGTTGCCGATGGCGACCACACCGGCGCCGACGGCCGCCCTGGAAGAATCGCCGAGCTTGGCCGTCCGCAGACCAGAGGCGCCGCTCAGCTGGATGACGGCGATGTCGTGGCTGCGGTCATAGCCCACCACGGTCGCACTGTAGGTGTGTCCGTTACCCACGTCGGTGGCGCTGATGCTGGTCGCGCCGTTGACCACGTGGTTGTTGGTGAGTACTTCGCCCGTGGAGGTGAGGACGATGCCGGTGGCCGCCGCCTGGCCGCCCTCATAGCCCAGTGTGACGTTGATGTCGACGAGGGCCGGATCGACCGTTGAGGCGATCGAAGTCACGTCGGTGGGAGCGCCCGAAGCCGAACTCGAGGACGAGCTACCCGAGCCTGAGCCGCCACTGCCGAACGGCGAGCCGCCGTTGCCGGCGCCGAACTGCGTGCCACCCGAACCGGTCGTGCCAGAGCCGGCGGCGGGTCGTGTCTGGGAGGCCGTCGACGCGGTCGCCTGCCAGAATCCGTGACTGATCGCGACACCGAGGAACGCGGCCGCGGCCACCAGCAGCATTGCCACCGCGAGGCGAGAGAAACGCCGTCGGGGTCGCGGCGGGCGACCGTAGGGCCCTTGCGGGGTTTGTCCGGGGGGCGGGCTCGGCGGGTAGGGCCCGGCGTCGGGGGCGTCCTGAAGGTAGGACCTGGCGTACGGCGGGCCCGGCTGCTCCCAGCCGGCCGCCGGCGGGCTCCAGGCCGTGTTGGGTGGGTTCCAGGCTGGGTCCGGCGAGTTCCAGGCCGGGTTCGGCGGGTTCCAGGCCGGGTCCGGCGGGCGTGCCGCCGCGAAGTCGGGTTGCTCGTCTGGGGTGACTCTCTGGTCGGGACCCGCGCCCTTGGCGGACCCGTCGGGCGACGCTGGATCAGACATTGTGCCTCCGCATACTCATTGCTTGTCGGAGTGTTCCCTGCTTTGCCAGATCGTTGCGAGACTCCAAGGCATACTCCCTGTTTGCTTCTGGAGTTGTAACCCATGGCACTGAAGAGAGTCTGAGCGTTGCCTTGGAGTTTCCTGAGAGTGGTGCGCGCCGAGGCNNATGGCAGGAGAACGGCGTCATTGGTCGAACAGCGCGCAAGTACTCGTCGATCAGTATGACTCGAAGGCAACGATGTCGACCGCACATGAAGAACGGCCACCGGCCGCTGGGATCGTCCTGCGACTCAGCCTGCCGCCGCGGCGAGCGTCAGCGCGAGAGCTGCGCGCGACGCTGGCCGGCTACCTCGCGTCGAACGGCGTGCCGCGCGCCATCCACGACCAGGTGCTGCTGGCGGCCGACGAGGCCTTCGTCAACGCCTTCCTGCACAGCGGTGACGTTGCCGGCGAGGTCCAGATGCGGGCCCAGGTGCTCGGTGATGAGGTGCTGGTCGAGGTCCGCGACCGCGGCTGCGGCTTCGAGGCCGGGGCCGTAGACGTCGACACGGTGCCTGACCCGCTCGTGACCCATGGGCGGGGCCTGTTTCTCATCTACCACCTCATGGANNGGCGGCGCGAGAGCGGCGTGCCCGCGACTGCGTACACTGAGATCGTCCGACAAGCTCCGACGCTCGTCGCGCGAGGTCCACATTCCTACCTGAGAGGAGCCCGCCTTGGCAGCAAGTCCCGAAACGGTGGTCGGCCATCCCGCGCTCAGGCGCCACGAAGAAGCGCGGCTCCA
>PMKK01000347.1:0-453 GCA_003157715.1 Actinomycetota bacterium | reverse complement strand
GGAGCACCAGAACGAGCAGATCATCACGCTTTCCAATCAGATCCTCGAGCTCACCACCGCGATCCACAAGATGACCAACGAGCTGTCGGCGCTCAAGAGCGGCCCGCCGACGGCGTGACGGCTGAGGCCGCCGCGTCAGCCGCTCGCCAGCTCGTTGAGCGCGGCTGCGGCCTTGAGCACGTCGTCCTCGGTGCTCAGGAACCCCACGCTCAGGCGCGTCGTGCCCTCGGGGAACGTGCCGAGGTGCCGGTGGGCGTAAGGCGCGCAGTCGAGGCCCGGGCGCACGGCGATCGCGAAGTGCTGGTCGAGCAGGGCCGCCAGCTCGTCGGGTGAGTAGCCCCGCATGGTGAACGACAGCAGACCCACCCGGCCCTCGCCGCCGCGCTCGAGAAGGACCTTGTCGGCGCCGTAGAACGCGAAGGGCTCGGAGCGCTCAAGCGCTCTGAGGAACGT
>PMKK01000040.1 GCA_003157715.1 Actinomycetota bacterium | reverse complement strand
GACGACGACCTCAAGCCGCGCGCCGAGCTGCGCGACCGCTACGCGCGGCGCTCGCTGGCCTACCTCGCGGAGGGCCTCGGGGTGTAGGGCAGTGCGGCTCGTGGCGCGACGGCCCGCCGACGGGCACCTCGCGCGACCGGCCGCGGCGGAGGAATGATGCCGGCGTGAAAGCGATCACCGAGACCTTCTTTGCCGCCGACCGCCAGACTTGGCGCGCCTGGCTTGCCGCCCACCACGCCGAGCGCGGCGAGATCTGGCTCGTCTTTCTGAAGAAGCATGTCGGCGAGCCCTGCGTGACGCTCGACGAGGCCGTCGAAGAGGCGCTCTGTTTCGGCTGGATCGACGGTCTGCTGCGCCGCATCGACGAGCGCAGCCATGCCCGGCGCTTCAGCCCGCGCAAGGCTGCAAGCCAGTGGTCGCCCAGCAACAAGCGACGGGTCGAACGGCTCGTGGCCGAGGGCCGCATGATGCCGGCCGGCCTGGCAGCGGTCGAGACGGCCAAGGCCAGCGGCACCTGGGACGACCTGGCCTCGCGGATGGTCGACGTCGCGCCCGACGACCTCGAGCGGGCGCTCGCCGGCGTGCCTGAGGCCGCCGCACGCCGGCGCGCCTGGCCGCCGTCACACCGGCGGGCGTTCATCGCCTGGGTGCTGCAGGCAAAGCGAGCCGAGACCCGGCAGCGGCGCATCGACGAAGTCGTGCGCCGCGCCGCCGCCGGCCTGCGGCCGGGCGCCGAGCTCAGGCGGCCCGACTAACCCTCTTCACGCAGCCGCCTGACCTCGGCCACCAGCCGCGGCAGCAGCTCGCCGCCCGGCCCCTGCAGGAACCAGTCGGCCATGCTGGCGATCGCGTTGGGCTCGGGGTTGACGTCGATCAGGGCGGCGCCCGCCTGCTGGGCCAGCACCGGCACCATGGCAGCGGGATAGACGACTCCCGACGTGCCTACGGCCAGCAGCACCTCGCAGCCCGCCGCCAGGTCGAACGCCCGCTCGAGCGCCGCGCCCGGCAGCGCCTCGCCGAACCAGACGATGTCGGGGCGCACGATCTCGCCGCAGTGCGGGCAGCGAGGCGGAGTCTCGTCGCTGCCCGCGAGGTCGGCCAGCGAGAGCCCGGTGTGGCGCCCTTCCAGACATTTGAAGCGCAGGGCGCTGCCGTGCAGCTCGATCACGTCGCGCGAGCCGGCGCGCTGGTGCAGGCCGTCGATGTTCTGCGTCACGATGGTGAGCGGCACGAGCTCGGCAAGCTCGGCCAGGGCCGCGTGGCCCGGGTTGGGCTGAGCCTGCTCGATCAGTCCGAACCGGTCCATGTACCAGGCCCACACGAAAGCCGGGTCGCGCGCGTAGGCCTCGGCGGTGGCGAGCTCCATGGGATCGTACTTCGCCCAGAGGCCCTCGCTTGGGTCGCGGAAGGTCGAGATGCCCGACTCTTTGGACACGCCGGCGCCACTGTAGACCACGACACCGCGCGCCCGCGCCAGGCGCGCCGCCGCCGCGCGCAGGTCGCTCGCGAGCCGTTCGGAACCACTCATCGCTCGGAATCACTCATCGGTCGCTGCCGCCCATGCCCCGCCTTTCGTTCCGCGGATCGTTGCCGCCCAGCTGCCAACGTTAGCCGGCCGGGGCGCCGTGCAGGCGTGCACTGGCCCCGTGGGCACTATACGCTTAGAGTGATCGCAGTGGACCTCTTCGAATACCAGGGCAAGCAGCTTTTCGCCGCCGCCGGCATCCCCGTCGCGCGCTCGTGGATGATCCACCCGCGGGGTCCCGACCCGCTCGAGGTCGCCGACTCGCTGGGTCTGCCGCTGGTGGTCAAGGCGCAGGCGCTCACCGGCGGCCGCGGCAAGGCCGGCGGCGTGCGCGTGGCTCGCACCCGCGACGAGCTCACCCGCGACGTCGCCGAGATCATGGCCATGACGATCCGTGGCAAGCAGGTCGTCGGCGTGCTGCTCGAAGAGACCATCGACTTCCAGCGCGAGCTCTACCTCGCTCTGGCCGTCGACCGCGCCGCCAAGCGTCCCGTGCTGCTGTTCTCGGTGCGCGGCGGGGTCGACATCGAAGGCGTCGCCCGCGACGAACCGCAGGCGCTCATGCGCCGCCACATCGATCCTCTGAACGGGCTGCAGGACGCCCAGATAGCCGAGCTCGTCGACTGGGCCGGCTTCAGCGGCGGGCTGGCCGCGCAGTTCGCCGAGCTCGTGCGCGACCTCTGGCGGCTCTTCTGCGCCCACGACGCCACGCTCGTTGAGATCAATCCCCTGTGCGTCTGCGGCGAGCGGCTGCTGGCGCTCGACGCCAAGATCACCCTCGACGGCAACGCCGCCTTTCGCCATCCCGAATGGAGCGCCTACGAGACCAACGCCGACGAGCGTGAGCTGCGGGCCGCCAAAACAGGCGTCAACTACGTCTCGCTCGACGGCGACATCGGCGTGCTGGGCAACGGCGCCGGCATGGTGATGAGCACGCTCGACCTCATCGCCGAGGCCGGCGGCGCGGCCGCGAACTTCCTCGACGTCGGCGGCGGCGCCCGCGAGGCGCGCATCGCCGCCGCCCTCGACCTCATCCTCGCCGACGAGCGCGTGCGGGCGCTCTGCGTCACCATCTTCGGCGGCATCACGCGCTGCGACGAAGTCGCCCACGCCCTGGTGAACGTGCTCGGTACCAGGGGCGCGAGCGTGGCCGGGCTGCCGGTGGTCGTGCGGCTCGACGGTACGGGGGCCGCCGAAGGCCGGCGCATCGTCGCCCAGGCCGGGCTGCCCGGCGTGCGGACCGCGGCGACCGTCTGGGAAGCCGTGCAGACCGCGGTGGGCGCGGCGGCCAAAACCTGACATGGCGATCCTGGTCGACAAGGCAAGCCGCATCGTCGTGCAGGGCATCACCGGGCGCGAAGGCTCCTTTCATACCGAGCGCATGCTGGCAGCCGGCACCGCGGTCGTCGCCGGCACCTCGCCCAAGAAGGCCGGTCAGACGATCGCTGGGGTGCCCGTCTTCGCCGACGTCGCCGCCGCGGTGGCGGCCAGCGGCGCCGACGTCGCCGTGCAGTTCGTGCCGGCATCGGCTGCCGCCGCGGCGCTCCTCGAGGCCGCCGAGGCCGGGGTCAAGCTGGCCGTCTGCGTCACAGAGGGCATCCCGGTCCACGACATGATGCCGGTCGCCGCCGGCTTCGAGCGGCGGGGCGTGCGCCTCGTCGGGCCCAACTGTCCCGGCCTCGTCTCGGTCGGCGGCGCCAACGTCGGCATCATGCCGGCCGACATCGTCGCGCCCGGGCCGGTGGGCATCGTGAGCCGCAGCGGTACGCTCACCTACCAGATCGTCAACGAGCTCACCCAGGCCGGCCTCGGGCAGACCACGGTGGTCGGCATGGGCGGCGACCCGGTCCACGGCGTGGGCTTTCTCGACTGTCTCGCCCTGTTCGAGGCCGATCCCGCGACCCGTGCCGTGGTGCTGATCGGCGAGATCGGCGGCGACGACGAAGAGCGCGCCGCGGTCTACGTCCGCGAGCAGATGAGCACGCCGGTCATCGCCTACATCGCCGGCTTCAGCGCACCGCCGGGAAAGACCATGGGACACGCCGGCGCCATCGTAAGCGGCGGGCGTGGCACGGCGGCGGCCAAGGCCGAGGCCCTGGTGGCCGCCGGGGTGCCGGTGGCCCACCGCCCCGACGAGGTGCCGGGTCTGGTCCACGCGGCGCTGACGACCTAGCCGCGCAGTGGGCGGCGAGGCCCAGAAGATCAGCTTTCATCTCGGCGCCGACGCGCCCGAGCCGCCGCCTCCCGAGCCGCCCGGCGTCGGAGTGTGGGGCCTCGTGGCGCACATGCTGCTCATGATCCCGCTGGTGCCGAGCACCATCGCCGACGCGATCGTCACGATCTCCGCCGTGGCGTCGCTCGGGCGGGCGCTGCGCTCGCCCACGCATCACGCTGTCGTGAGCGGCGGGGCGGCGCCGACCTCGGCCGTTCTGCTGGCCCTCTTCGTAGTGCTCATGGTGGCGGGGCTGGGGTTGCTCGCCTGGGTCCTGGTCCTGCTGGCGCGGACCGTGCTCGACCATCGCCGGTGGTGCTTCGTGCTTCTGTGCTGCCTCGGTATGCTGGCGGCCGGAGCCGGCGTCTGGGTGCTCACCGCCGCCGGCGCGTCGGCGACGGTGGCGGTGTTCGGGGTCTACGGCTATGTGGCGGCGGTGGCGACAGGTCACCTCCTGTGGCCCCAGCGCCGTGTCTAGCGACGAAGCGCTCGGTCGCCTTGTCGCCGCGCGGTGTGGCGTGGCGGGCCGTGGCGTTGCGTGGCGGGCCGTGGCGTGGCGTGGCGTGGCGGCGCGAGTTGAGCGGCCGGTAACGCTGGTGGCGCCGCTCTGAGGGGGGTAGAACGAGGGGGCACGCGGCGGCTTTTTGGCGCCGCAAGCGAGGGGGGTGATCATGCTGGAGCACGCAGTCGAGCCTGAACCAGGCTCGCGCGAGTTGCGCGAGTGGGGAGCGCTCGTGCCGCCGGGCGCCCAGATACCCCATTTCGACGCCCGCCGCCCCCTGACGCGCGTCCGCCGTAGTCTGGCGCGGCTACGCTTTGTGTCGCTGCTGCGTCCCGTCGGACCGCTGCCGCTCATCGTCGTCATCGCGCTGGCGCTGCCGGCGACGCTCAGTCTGGCGGTGAGCGCCGGACTCGGCCTGGCGCACAGCCACGCGGCGGCGACGCCGCCGCGGCTCGGCGAGGGCGCCCTCGAAACGTCGAGCAACTGGGCCGGCTTCGTGGCCTCTCACGGCCGGTTCACCAGCGTGAGCGCCAGCTGGAAGGTGCCGCTGGTCACGGGCGGGCTGCGGCCCACCGAGGTCGCGGCGCTGTGGGTCGGTCTCGACGGCCGCGGCACCTCGACGCTCGAACAGATCGGCACGATCAGCGGCATGCTGGGCGGCAGCCCGGCCTACGAGGTCTGGTTCGAGGTCGTCCCCAAGGCGCCCGAGTACGTGACGATGGCCGTCAAGCCCGGCGACTCGATCACGGCCAGCGTCACCACGGCCGGTGACGGCCGGTTCACCCTGTTCATCAGAAACAACACGACCCACGTCGCCTTCTCGACCCTGCAGGCCAGCCCGGGTGCCGAGCTGGTCACGGCCGAGGTGGTCGCCGAAGCGCCGGCCACCATTTCGGGGCCGGCGCCGCTGCCCGACTTCGGCACGGTCCGCTTTACCAACGCCAGGGCCAACGGCCGGCCCATCGGCACCTTCACCTGGGACCGCCTGAACATGAGCTCGGGCACCGTCCCTCAGGCCGATACCTCGGTGCTGGCGCGCGACGCCGGCAGCTTCTCGGTGACCTGGAGACACGAGTAGACGCCTAGCGTCCGCCTCAGCCCGCCCCAGTCGTGCCGCCCGTTGTCCGTGTGCTAGGTTACGCCTGAATTCCAGCGGCCGCGGCCGGGGGGCGGGGGCTGAAGACCTGGCGATTCGCAACCCCACGCGGCGGCTCACGCGACTCATTTCCAGACACGAAAGACAAGGAGGGTGACGTTGGCTAGTGAAGAGCAGCAGCCGACTGTCGAGGAGCTCAAGGCCAAGGCGTACCAGCCCATGGACGACGCCATCAAGCTCCACCCGTTCTATCGCGGCAAGATCGAGACCACGCTCAAGTGCTGCGTGCGCGACTTTCAGGACTTCGCCATCTGGTACACGCCGGGCGTCTCCAAACCGTGCCTCGAGATCCAGGCCGATCCCGAGAAGGCCTACGAGTACACCAACAAGTGGAACACGGTGGCGGTCATCTCAGACGGCACGCGCGTGCTGGGCATGGGCGACATCGGTCCTAAGGCCGGCCTGCCGGTCATGGAGGGCAAGAGCCTGCTCTACAGGTACCTGGGCGGCGTCGACGGCTTTCCGCTGATGGTCGACACCAAAGACCCCGACAAGTTCATCGAGTTCGTCAAGCTCGTGCAGCCCGGCATCGGCGGCGTGAACCTCGAAGACATCGCCCAGCCCAAGTGCTTCCGCATTCTCGACACGCTGCGCGCGGAGTGCGAGATCCCGATCTGGCACGACGACCAGCAGGGCACCGCCTGCGTCACCCTGGCCGGCCTGATCAACGCCCTCAAGGTGGTCAACCGCAAGATGGAAGACGTGAAGATCGCCTTCATCGGCTGCGGCGCCGCCAACGTCGCCATCAGCCGGCTGATCTTCGCCTACGGGGCCGACCCCGCCAACTGCCTGCTGGTCGACAGCAAGGGCATCCTCAACAGGGGCCGCTCCGACATCGAGGCGGTCAAGGACGAATGGCGCGACAAGTACAAGTACTGCCAGATCACCAACGCCGAGCAGCGCAGCGGCGGCATTGCCGACGCCCTCAAGGGCGCCGACGTCTGCATCGCGCTCTCCAAACAGGGCCCCGACACGATCGACAAGGAATGGATCCGCGCCATGGCGCCCGATCCGATCGTCTTTCTGTGCTCCAACCCGGTCCCCGAGATGTGGCCGTGGGACGCCCTCGCGGCCGGCGCCGCCGTGGTGGCTACCGGCAGGTCCGACTTTCCCAACCAGGTCAACAACTCCGTCGGTTTTCCCGGCATCTTCCGCGGCACGCTCGACGTGCGCGCCAAGACGATCACCGACGAGATGTGCATCGCGGCCGCCGTCGAGCTCGCCAAAGTGGCCGAAGACAAGGGCCTGGCGGCCGACTTCATCATGCCGACCATGGACGACTGGGAGGTCTTCCCGCGCGAGGCCGCGGCGGTCGCCATGAAGGCCGTCGAACAGGGTGTCGCGCTGCGCACCGACATCACGTTCGAACAGGAGGTCGCCGAGGCGACGGCGATCATCGCTCGCGCCCGCGGACTCGTGCAAGACGCCGAGGCGCTCGGCTACATCAAGATGCCCGAAGGCAGCCCGGCGCCGCTGCCGAGCGCCGAGAGCCTGAAGGCGCTCGGTCGCACGATCGCCGGTCAGGCCGCCGGCGTCGCCGGCGGCGCCGCCGACAAGGCGAGCGACGCCGCGCAGGTGGCGGGCGACGCCGCGCAGAAGGCCGCCGACACGATCCAGGAGTACGCCCGCAAGGCGGCCGAGGCTGCCCGCAGGGCGATGGAGGACCGGCGCAAGTCATGAGGGCGGAGCTGCTGACGGCGATCGTCGCGACGGCGACCGGCCGGTGAGCGAGAGGGCACGCCCCGCACGGAAGTGACGACGGGAGGATGACATGAGCGTCGTCAACAAGTTCAGAGAGCTCGATGTCGCGCTCGTCACCGACGCGGTGCGCGCCATGTGCATCGAGGCCAACTACGACCTGCCCGACGACGTCCGCGAGGCGTTCGAGCGGGGCGCCGAGGCAGAGGAATCGCCGGCCGGCAAGGCAGTCTTCGCGCAGCTCGCCGAGAACGCCGCCATCGCCCGCCGCGATCGCGTGCCGATCTGCCAGGACACGGGCTTTGCCGTGTTCTTCGTGAACATCGGCCAGGACGTGCACCTCGTCGGGGGCTCGTTCGAGGATGCCGTGAACGAGGGCGTGCGCCGCGGCTACGGCGACGGCTTTCTGCGCAAGTCGATCGCCGCGGAGCCCGCCCAGGCGCGCCGCAACACGACCGACAACACGCCGGCGGTGCTGCACGCCAGCATCGTCGCCGGCGACCGGGTCGAGATCTGGATGATGGCC
>PMKK01000198.1 GCA_003157715.1 Actinomycetota bacterium | reverse complement strand
CACATCTACTGCACCCCCGAGCAGGTCGAAGACGAGGTCCGCGACGTGGTGCGCTTCATGCACCACATCTACGCCGCCTTCGGCTTCTCCGACGTGCACATCGAGCTCTCGACCCGGCCCGACAAGGCGATCGGATCAGACGAGATGTGGGCGACCGCCGAAGGCGCGCTCGCCCACGTGCTCGAAAGCGAGGGCATCGACTACCAGTTGAACCCCGGCGACGGCGCCTTCTACGGTCCCAAGATAGACTTTCACATTCGCGACGTCATGGGCCGCACCTGGCAGTGCGGCACCATCCAGGTCGACTTCGCCATGCCTGAGCGCCTCGACATCACCTACACCGGCGCCGACAACGAGGAGCATCGCCCGGTGATGATCCACCGCGCCATGCTGGGCAGCATCGAGCGCTTCATGGGCATTCTGCTTGAGCACTACGGCGGCAACCTGCCGACCTGGCTCGCGCCGGTGCAGGTGCTCGTGCTGCCGGTGAGCGACCGCCACGCGGACTACGCCGCGGAGGTGGCCGAGGTGCTGCGTCTGGCCGGCCTGCGGGCCGACCTCGACGACCGCTCCGAGAGCGTCGGCAAGCGCATCCGCGACGGCCAGCTCCAGAAGGTGCCCTACCTGCTGGTCGTGGGCGACCGCGAGCAGGACGCCAAGGCCGTGAGCGTGCGTGTCCGCGGCGACGAGAAGGGCGACGTGCCGCTCGAGGAGTTCGCGCGCGAGGTCACCGCCGAGGTGGCGCAGCGGCGGCTGCCGGTGGTCTCGGGCTAGGATCCGAACATCAAGCCGCCCGCCGGCGGTGTCGATAGCAAAGCTATCGTGCAGTGCCGGAGCGGGAGAGCATGAACAAAACGACGCGCGAGATCATGGTCGCCCTCGTGATGGTCTTGTCGAGCGTCGCCGTGCTGGCGATGTTCATGGCGCTGCGCACGCAGCAACCGTCGGCCGGCACTCCGGCGGGCCACGCAGCGATTGACCCGTCCGGCCCCGCGGCCGGCGCGTCGGCCGCGACGTCGGCCGCTACCCCGTCCGCCGCGTCCACCGTCGAATCGGCCGCCGATGGCGGCGATCAGTATCTGGGCTACTGGCGGGTGGCCGACCAGCAGGATGGCATCACGGCCGACCTGCACATCGTGCGCGACGGGCCGGTCTTCTCGGTCGTGGCCGACGGCGAGGCGGTCTCCTACACCCTCGCGGAGGGGAAGCTCGTGCCGTCGACCACGGGGGACGGCCCCGTCTTCTCAGCGGTCGGCAGCGAGGTGACGATGACCACCGAGAGTGCGTCCCCGGGGGTCGCGCCGGTCGTCATCGTCATGCAGCCCATCTCGCCGACCGCGGAGGACCTGGACAGCGACAAGAACGCCACGGTCACCGAAGGGATCCACACCATCCAGGTGGCGATCCAGCAGTGGGCCGTCGACCACGGAGGCCTCTATCCCGACCCTGATCTGGTCGTGTCCGGAGGCCAGCTGGCCGGCTACATCGACACCTGGCCCGCCAATCCGCTGACCGGGCAGCCCATGGCGGCGGGCGGCGGCGCGGGCAACTATGTCTACCAGCAGGGGCAAGGCGGCCGGGGGTTCATACTGACCGGCTACGGCGTTGACGGCTCGGAGCTCATCACCGTGCCCTGAGCTCGAGTCCGACGGCCCTGAGCCTGGGTCCGACGGCCCCTGACGCTTCGTCGCGGGAGCTCGAGGAGTGAGTCGGCCCGCGACGTGGCATACTAGGCTTGCCGCACGGCGAGCCTGGGGAGTCGGGGTCATCACGGTCGCTGTCTACAGACGATATCCATGCAGCAGCGTTGCGACGTACCACGCCGTCACGCTGCCGCGCTTCGGCGCGGCCATGAGCGGCCCGTCCTGTGCCGCCGAGGGTCGTTGCCCCAACGCCAAGGCGATGGGGCCGGCATGACCTCGCGCGCCGCGACCGGTTCGCCCCAGGTGCCGCCGGTCGGCACGCGCAGCTACTGGCTCGACCAGGCACTGGCTGCCGACCCGGGTGCGCCCTGCCCGCCGCTCACCGGCGCCACCGACGCCGACGTCTGTATCGTCGGGGGCGGCTTCGCCGGTCTCTGGACCGCCTACGAGCTCACCGAGCGTGAGCCGGCCCTGAACGTCGTCGTGCTCGAGGCCGCCGTCTGTGGAGCGGGCGGCAGCGGCGCCAACGGCGGCTTCTTCTCGTCGTCGTGGGTCTCCGCCGGCGAGCTCTGCCGGCGCTTCGGCGACGACGCCGGTCTGCGCTGGGCGACCGCGCTCGGAGACCAGGTGAGCGAGCTGGGGCACTGGTGCGAGCGTCACGGCGCCGACATCGAGTTTCACCACGAAGGCATTCTCTACGGTCGCGCCGGCGACTGGCAGCCGGCGCCCGACGCCGCCACGCTGGCGCTGCTCGAGCGTCGCGGCTTGGGGGAGCGCCTGCGGGCGGTCGATTCCGCCGAGGCGCGGCGGCGTGTCGCCGACTCGCCGCGCTTGAGCGGCGGCGTGTTCACACCCGACCTCGCCACGGTGCAGCCCGCCAAGCTGGCCCGCGAGCTGCGGCGCGTCGCGCTCGAGCGCGGCGTGCGCGTCTACGAAGGCTCGCGCATGGTGGCCCTCCGCGAGGGCGAGCCGGCGACGGTCGAGACCGCCGGTGGCGCGGTGCGCGCCGCGCAAGTCGTGCTGACCAACGGCGCCTGGGCCGTCGGCGAGCCCGAGTTCGCCCGGGCCTTCGCCGTGGGCGTCGACTACATGGTGGTGACCGAACCGATCCCCGAGCTGCTCCACGAGATCGGCTGGACCAGCCACACCGGCCTGGCCGACCAGCGCCAGATGCTGTTCTACCTGCGCCGCACCGACGACGACCGCATCGCCGTCGGCGGAGGCGGCATGGCCATGGTCTACGGGGCCGGCATCGCCGGCCGCGCGCTCGCCTCGCGGCGCCTCGCGGCGCTTGCGGCCCACGGTCTCGTCTGGCTGTTCCCGCAGCTCGCCGGCGTGCGGTTCGAGCATGCCTGGAGCGGGCCCATGGACATGACCAGATCGGGTCTGCCGTTCTTTCAGTCGTCGGTCGCCGGCAACGTGCACGCCGGGCTCGGCTTCTCGGGCCACGGCCTCACCTCGACCAGGGTCGGGGGCAAGATCCTCGCCGGACTCGTGCTGGCCGCGGACGACGAGTGGGTACATCTGCCCGTCGTCGGTCCGCCCGAGTCGCTGCCGCCCGAGCCTCTGCGCTGGCCCATGGTGCGCCTGGCGGAGTGGGCCTTCGAGTCGAGCGACAAGGCGGCCGAGCGGGGCCGCAAGCGGCCCGGGCTGGTGGCGAGCGCCGTGATGGCCCTGACGGACCGTTACGCGCAATGAGATCGGCGAGAAGATCGGTGGCGGGACTGACGGAGGGATCCGCGCAGCGCGAGCTCACGAGCGCCGTCACCGCCCAGCCGGAGTGCGAGAGCGGTCCCGAGTACGGCAACTGGGTCTCGACGAGATTCGTCGTCCTGCCGGCCATCGCGGCCGGCGTGCTGGTGGTGCTGGCCGTCGGCCTGCGTGTCGTCGGTCCGCGCAACGCCGTGCTGCACTGGCTGCTCGGCGTGGCCCTGGCGGCGGCCTTGCTGGTGGCGCTGGTGGCTGTCTACTTCGCCTTCGCCCGGCGTCTGCTGGCGGTCGGCAACGGCGCCGTGCAGGCGCGCGTCCAGGGGCTCGTCCTTAACCACCTGAGGTGGGACGGGCAGGGGCAAGCGCTCGACATCGGCTGCGGCAACGGACCGCTGACCGTCGCGCTCGCGCGCCGGTTTCCGCAGGCGGTCGTGGCGGGCGTCGACTTCTGGGGTGAGAGCTGGGAGTACTCGCAGAGCGTCTGCGAGACCAACGCGGCCTGCGAGGGGGTCGCCGAGCGGGTGAGCTTCGTCAAGGCGAGCGCCGCGGCGCTGCCCTTCGTCGACGACAGCTTCGCGGCGGTCGTCAGCAACCTTTGCTTTCATGAGGTCAGGGACGCGCGCGACAAGCGCGAGGTGCTCAGAGAGGCGCTGCGCGTGCTCAGGCCGGGCGGCGCCTTCGCCTTTCAGGACCTCTTCCGATCGAAGGGCGCCTACGGCGAGATCGACGATCTCCTGGCCGCCGTACGCGGCTGGGGCGTCGGGCAAGTCGAGTTCGTCGACACCGGCCGGGCCGAATTCATCCCTCGGGCGCTGCGCCTGCCCTTCATGGTGGGCGGCATGGGACTGCTCTACGGCCGCAAGTGAGCGGGCCGGCGCGGCGCCGCGCTTAAGCCTGCGCCCGGCGCGGCGCCCCAAAAGCGCCGCCCGAAGCGCTATCATCGACTCCATGGCACGGCACGGCTCTCGACGGAACGGCGCGGCACCTGATGGCACGGCACGGCTCTTGACGGTCGACGCCGGCGGTCGCCGGTGAACGCCGGGAGCGGCTCCGGAGCCGGAGCCGGCCTGCGCGTCTACAGCAACCCCGAGCTCGGCGTGCGCTTCGAGATCGACGACTCGTTCGTGCCGGGTCCCAGGACCGAGTCACCGGCCGGCATGCCGGGCGACGTACGGTCGGCCTACCTCGCCACGCACGATCCCGGCGGCGCTCAGGCGGTGTTGTCGATCACCCGCGTCGAGGTCGGCTACGACACTTCGCCGCAGGAGTTCGCCGAACACCTCCTCATCCACAACCGCTACGTGGCCCACACCGCCGAACAGAACGGCTGGACGATCCACGCGCCCTGGAAGGCGGCCCTGCTCGGGGGGCACCCGGCGATGCACTGCGACTACGTGGTGCCCGACCGCGACGGCGCCGTCGGGGCAGGCGCCGCGGCGAGCGCCCCTGTCGAAGCGGGCGGACCGCCGCCGACCCCCGACTCGCCGCTCGCGGCTCCTACGCACGACTCCACGGCCGGCCACGTCCAGGCCTGGGTCGCCTACGCCGGACTCCAGACGCTGCAGCTCATGTTCAGCGTCGATCCGCCCGGCGACCTGGTCGGCGACCGGGCGACCCTCGAGACGGTCGTGCGGACCTTCGAGATCGGCACGCCTGCCTCCAGGTAGCAGTGATGAGTCCGGACTGGCAGAGAGAGCACACCCGCTACGACGCCATCGGCGCCGACTACGGCCGGACCCGGCGGCCCGACCCGCGCATCGCCCGTCAGATCCGCGCGGCGCTGGGCGACGCGCACACCGTGATCAACGTCGGCGCCGGCATGGGCGCCTACGAGCCTCTCGACATCGAGGTGACCGCCGTCGAGCCTGAGGCGGTGATGATCGCGGCCCGGCCGTCGGCCGCCGCGCCCTGCGTGCGCGCCGGCGCCGAGTCTCTGCCGTTTGCCGACGCGAGCTTCGATGCCGGCATGGCCGTGCTCACCCTGCATCACTGGACCGACCTCGTCGCGGGCCTGCGCGAACTTCGCCGGGTCGTGCGCCGCCGTGTCGTGCTGCTCACCTGGGACCCCGAGTTCGACGACGCCCTGTGGCTCACGACCGACTACCTGCCCGTCATCCGCGTGCGCGATCGGGCGATCTTCCCGCGCCTGCCCGCCGTGGCGGCCGGCCTGCAGCCCCAGCGCGGCTTCATGGTCGATCCGGTGCTCATCGCCCACGACTGCAGCGATGGGTTTCTGGGCGCCTGGTGGCGCCGGCCTCGGGCCTACCTCGACCCCGCGGTGCGGACCGGCATCTCGAGCTTCTGCGAGCTTGGCCCGAACGTGACCGGGCCGCCGCTCGCGCGACTTGCCGCCGACCTCGAAAGCGGGGAGTGGGAGCGGCGCTTCGGCGCGCTGCTCGAGCTCGACGAGCTCGATCTGGGCTACCGTCTCGTCACGGTGGAGCTCACGGTCCCGTAGCGCCCGCGCCGCCGCCGGACAGAAACGAGGCGGGGGTGCGGTCGCACCCCCGCCTCGTCAGGCGGTTCCTGTCTTGAGCGGCCGGCCGCTACTTCACGACCAGCTTCTTGCTTGCCGGCGAGAACCCAGTGTTACCGGGCATGTCAATCGCCGCGACCCTCCACGTGTACGTGCCGCGCGTCAGCTTGCACGTCCAGCGGGCGGTCTGCGAGGCCGCTGAGCCCGACGGCCGCGCGCCGACCTCGACGCGCTTCACGAGCTTGCCCTTCTTCGAGACCTGGATCTCGACCCAGCATTGCGGTGAGAGCGCGTCGTGCACGCTGTAGCGGAAGCTCGCCTTCTTGCCGTGGGTCACGGTGACGTTGCCGAGTGCCGCCACGACCGGTGGAGTCGAGTCGAGATCGACGTCGGCGGTCTGCACCGCGCTCGTGTTGGCGAGGTCGACGCAGTTGTCGCTGGCCCAGTAGGTGATGGTGTGCTGGCCGTCGGCGCCCGAGACCGGCACCGTGCCGCCCACTCCGACGGGCAGCGGAGGGCTGCCGTCGAGCGAGTAGAAGATGTCGCCGATCCCTGAGCCGAGGTCGTTGGCCGCGAACGAGACCGACTGTGGCCCGGCCACCCAGTAGTCGAAGGGACCGCTGGCCGTCACGACCGGCGGCCGCGTGTCGATCTTCACCCGGAACGTGACGGTCCTGGTGTTGCCGTCATTGGAGGTCGCACGTACCTCGACCACGTGCACGCCGTCGTTGCCGTGGTCGGCCGGAGCCGCTACGGCCACGGTATCGTCCTGCGTCCAGCTACTGCCGCCGTCGGTCGAGTAGTCGAGCTCCTTTACGCCCGACACGTCGTCGCTTGCCGCGAAGCTCACGACGGTGTCCTGCGAGTGCCAGTCGCCGTCGGCGCTCGTCGTGATGGTGGGCTCGTCCCAGGTGTACTCTTCGACCTGCTGTCCCCAGCCGTCGCTCGCCCAGAGGTGACCTTTGCCGTCGACCGCGAGGCCGTAGACGGCGCCGTTGAAACGCCCCTGACCGAACGTCGCGATCGTGTTGCCGGTGCGGTCGTACTCCGTGATGCCGTCGGTCTGCCCGCCCACGAAGACGTGCCCGGCCGGGTCGATGGCTATCACCCAGGGAACACTCGAAGACCACTCACGGAGATAGGTGCCGGCCGGGCTGAAGACGACGATCCTGTCGTTGCCCTTGTCGGCGACGTACGCGTCGCCGGCGCTATCCAGGGCGATGCCGACTTCCTCGGCGAGGTTCGTGCCGGATGCCGCTGCGTCGGCCTTGAAAAGCAGGTTGCCGCTCGGGTCGAACTTGTCCACGGCGGCGCCGGCGTCGACCACCCACGTGTCGCCGGCGGCGTCGACCGCGACTCCCAGCGGGTCGGAGAAGCCCGACATCGTGGCCTGCCAGTTGCCCGCGCCGTCGAACACCTGGACCCGGGTGTCGGACTCTCCGCTCACGTAGACGTGACCGGTGGGGCCGTACGCCAGGCCGAACGGGCTGTCCAGCTTGCCGTCCGTAGTGCCCGCGCTGCCCCAGGCAGAAAGAAACGTCCCGGCGGTGCTCCACTTCTCTATGCGATTGTTCTCATGGTCGGCGACGTAGAGCACGCCGTGGCCGTCGTAGACGATGTTGCCGACGTCGTCGCCGAACTGCCCGTTGCCGCTGCCCGACGAGCCGAACTGGCCGGTGTACACCCAGCCGCCGCCGGCCATCGCCGATGGAGCCGCCACGAGCAGAACGAGGCCGGCCAGCAGCGCCCCCGCGCCTGCCCACCCCATAGCGGATCGCTTTTTGTGCGTCATGTATGACCTCCCTTGAAGACCCGTGACTGTGTCGAGACCCTTCTACCGCGGCGTGTCCGGCCGCCCGACCGTGCAGCTTTCTGCAAGAATGGATGCGTTCCTGCCGAGCCAAGGGAAGGATCGCGGGGTGAATAGCTCAAACCAGGCACCGGATGTCCTGACGACCGAGCGGCTCGTCGGCCGC
>PMKK01000026.1 GCA_003157715.1 Actinomycetota bacterium | reverse complement strand
CCTCGGTCACTTGCGGTCCTCCTTAGTGCATCACTGCCGTCAGCGAGACCTTCTTGCACCGGCGCGCCGGCAAGAAAGTTGCTACAGAACGCGTCCGAACAGCCACCGTTACCCGCATGGACGCCGGCTCAGGCTACCGAAGGCGGCGAGCCTCTGCAACCTGACCGGCCGGCGCGCCTGACCAGACGGCAACGGCGAGCGCCGACGGACCCTACGCATCGGGGCTCCGCGGCACTTTGCCTGGCCTTCACACTCCGCTAACATTACCGGCCGGACGGACCCCGCCGGGGTCCGTCGCGACCAGTCAGGAAGGGACACCGTGAAACTCAGCCTCGTCCCGCAGGAGCGGGAGTACTTTCGCCTCTTCTCGGAGTTCGCGGCCATCCTCGACCAGGCCGCTCAGCTCCTGGCGAAGCTCATGAACGACTACCGCGATCCCAAGAGCGTCGCGCGCCAGCAGGTCGAGCTCGAGCACGTCGGCGACAAGATCGTGCACGACATCGTCCGGCGCCTGAACAAGACCTTCATCACGCCCCTCGACCGCGAGGACATCTACGATCTCGCCGCCACCCTCGACGAGGTCCTCGACAGCATCGAGGCCACCGCCGACATGCTGGTCGTCTACCGCATCGACCAGCCCACGACCCACGCCGTCGAACAGGCGGTCGTGCTGGCCCGGCAGACCGCCGAGCTGCGCATCGCCCTCGACGGCCTCGATAAGCGCAAGGGCTTAGACGAGCACTGGATCGAGATCAACCGCCTCGAAAACGACGGCGACCGCCTTTACCGCGACGCCGTCGCCGAGCTCTTCGACGGCGACATGAAATGCACCGACATCATCAAGTGGAAAGACATCTACCACACGCTCGAGCGCGCCATGGACCAGTGCGAGGACGTAGCCAACATCATCGAGAGCATCGTGCTGAAGAACACCTGATGCTCCCGATGGCCGCTCGCGAACCGCTCCCCACGATCGTGCCCGTCGCCATGACTGCCGTGTGATGGTCCTCCTCATCGCCATCATCGTGGTCGCGCTCGGCTTCGATTTTACGAACGGCTTCCACGACTCAGCCAACGCGATCGCCACCTCGGTCTCGACCCGTGCCCTCTCGCCGCGGGTCGCCCTGCTCATGGCCGCCGTGCTGAACATGGGCGGAGCATTCGTCAGCCAGCACGTGGCCAAGACAGTGGGCAAAGGCATCGTGGCCCTGCCGGCGGATTCGCAGACGGTCGTGCTGGCCGCCCTGATCGGTGCCATCTGCTGGAACCTGATCACCTGGTATCTGGGCCTTCCGTCCAGCTCGTCGCACGCCCTCATCGGCGGCCTCGTCGGCGCCACCCTGGTCGCCGTGGGCCTGAGCGGCGTGGAGTGGAGCGGGATCTGGCACAAGGTCGTCCTGCCCATGGTCTTCTCGCCCGTGGTCGGTCTGCTGGTGGCGTTCCTGCTCATGAACCTGCTGCTGCTGCTCGTCTTCAGATGGTCGCCGCGACCGGTGAATCGCGTCTTTCGGCTCCTCCAGCCGGTCTCGGCCGGAGCCGTCGCCCTGGCTCACGGCATGAACGACGCGCAGAAGACCATGGGCGTGATCTGGCTGGCGCTGATCACCTCGGGTCACCTGTCGAAGACCGCCGCGATCCCGACCTGGGTGATCCTGGTGGCCGCCACGTCGATCTCGCTGGGCACCTACGTCGGCGGCTGGCGCATCATCCGTACGCTGGGCACGAAGGTGATCCACCTCGACCCGATACACGGGTTCGCGGCCGAGACCAGTTCGGCCGCCGTCATCTGGACGGCCAGTATTCTGGGCTACCCGATCTCGACCACCCACACGATCACCTGCTCCATCATGGGTTCGGGCGCCACCGGCGGACTCTCGGCCGTCAAGTGGGGCGTCGCGGGCAACATCGTCTGGGCCTGGATCCTCACCATCCCGGCCGCCGCCGGAGTAGCCGCGCTCGCCTACTTTCTGATCCACCTCGTCTCCTGACCCAGGGCCAACGCCGAAGGCTCGTTTGAGCGCGCCGCCCGTGGGTATGCCGCAGATAGACAACGAGCCGGGCGGCCCGTTGCACTGGAGGGAAACGATGCGCGAGACCTATCTGCACCGCCTGTCGAGACCGTACCGAGCCGCGGCGACGACGCCCTCGACTGACCCCGGCTCCGCGGCCGCCGGTGTCCGCGACATTGCCGTCCCGCGGGACGCCGGCGACGTGCGCCAGCGGAGCGGCGGCGACGTGCGCGAGCGGGACACGGGCGACGTGCGCCAGCGGAGCGGCGAGCGAGGCGGCAGCGACGTACGCGGACTGGGCGGCGAGCACGGCGGCGGCGAGGCACGCGGCGGACTCACGGTCCAGCCCGGACTCGGCGACCGCGTGAGCCTGCTCCGGCCGAAGCTCGGCCGGCACCGGCTCGCCACGCCGAGCGAGCGCGGGCGGCACGCCGGCGACGCCTGCGAGATCTGCGGACGCACGCTGCTCGCCGGCGAGCGAGCTCACGAGATCGTCTGGCACGAGCACTCCGTGTGGGCCTGTCCGCTGTGCGTCATCCGAGCGCAGCGAGCCGCCCGCGCGCCGGCCGCCTAGCGCGCCGCGTTCGGACAGCCACATCGCAGTCCGCGCGCCCGTGGGTGGCGAACTTTGACTTCAGCAGCCTGCGTGGAGTAGCGTGAGAGGACTTTTCGGTCGAAGGAATGGCCCTCAAGGCATCCCCCATCGCGGCGCGCGCAGAGACGCTCGCGAAAAACGCCCCGTAAGAGGGCAGCAGAGGTGAAAATGAGAATCCGCCTGATCGAGCCCGAACCGCCCGACTTGAACATCTTCAGTATGGTCCAGATGGTGAGGCTCGGACTGCCGATCATCGGCGCCACGCTCAAGGCCGCCGGACACGACGTGGTCATCTACAACTCCAACATCGCGCCGATCGAGTGGAACGACGTCTACGCCGCCGACTTCGTCGGTATCTCCACCACGACCAGCACGGTGACCGAAGGCTACCGCTTCGCCGACCAGGTGCGCGAACACGGCATACCGGTCGTCATAGGCGGCTCGCACGTGACCTTCATGGCCGACGAAGCCCTCGAGCACAGCGACTTCGTGGCTCGCGGCGAGGGCGGCGAGCAGCTCATGCTCGAGCTCGTCGCGGCGCTCGAATCGGGTGGCCCGGTCGATGGCATCGAAGGCCTGTCGTTTACCCGCGACGGCAAGTCGGTGCACAACGAGTCGCGCGGCCAGTGCACAGTGCTCGACGACCTGCCGTTTCCCGATCTCTCGCTCATCCACGGTCACGAGAACATAAAGACGACGCCGATCATGACGAGCTGGGGCTGCCCCTTCCACTGCAACTTCTGCTCGGTCACGGCCATGTTCGGGCGCAAGTACCGCTTTCGCAGCGCCGACAACATCATCGCCGAGCTCAAGGAGCGCCAGCCCACCAAGATCTTCTTCTACGACGACAACATCGCGGCCGACAAGAAGCGCCTCAAAGAGCTGCTGCAGCGCATGATCGACGAAGACATCGTCGTGCCCTGGTCGGCCCAGATGCGCACCGACGTGGTACGCGACACTGAACTGCTCGACCTCATGCGACGCTCAGGCTGCAACCGCGCCTATCTCGGCCTCGAGTCGGTCAACCAGGCGACCCTCGACTCCTTCGACAAGCACCAGAGCGTCGACGACATCGTGCAGGCCATCCGCATTCTCCACGAATACGGTATCCAGTCGCACGGCATGTTCATGTTCGGTGCCGACACCGACACCAAGGAGTCGCTGCGCGAGACCGTCAAGTTCGCCATGAAGAACCACATCGACACCATCCAGCTCGCGGCGCTGACGCCTCTGCCCGGCACACCGCTCTTCGAAGAGCTCGACGCGGCCGGACGGATCTTCGACAAACGCTGGCACCTGTTCGACGCTCAGCACGTGGTCTTCGAGCCAAAGAACATGACTGCCTACGAGCTGCAAAGCGAGACGCTGCGCGGCTACATGAAGTTCTACTCTGTGCGCCAGTGGACGAAGTACTTCTTCACCTTCCGCTTCACCAAGCTGCTCTTCCAGACCTGGGGCTGGTGGATCATCCGCACGTGGCGCAAGAACAAAGCCAACCAGGCCTTCATGGCGTACCTCAAGAAGCTGCCACGGGCGGCCGGCGGCCAGCAAGTCGCCACCGGCTCCAAGCACTGAGCGGCGGCTCCAAGGACTGAAGGCCGGCTCCGGGGCTGAAACGGCGGCTTCCCGGGCGCTGAACGGCGGCTCCCGGGCGCTGAACGGCGGCTCCGGGCGCTGAAGGCGGGTTCAAGGGCTGACCGTGCGGCGCTCGCGCCGCCCGCGCGCCGGCACGAGCATTCGCGCCGCGAACGGCGGCCGTCGTCAGCCGGCGAGCTCCGCGAGCTGGTAGATCACGAGGGCCACGTAGACCGCGGCCAGCCCGATCGACGCCAGCAACACGATGCCCCGACGGCGTTGGGTCCACAAGAAGACCGAACCAACCGTCACGATGGACATCTTGATCAGCGCCGCCTGCGCGAACCCGAATCTCAGAAAGAATCCCATGATGGTGTTCAGTTCGATCGCCCCAAGGGCCAGCGCGCGACGCGTAAGGATCACATCCTCGAGGTTGAGCACCCACAGGGCGACGAGCGCCAGGGTCACGACCAGCGCCCGCCTGTGCGACGCCGGCGCGGTGAGCGGCGCGGCCGGCGCGGTGAGCGGCGTGAGCAGCGCGGCGGCCGGCGTGCCTATCGCGGCGCACACGCAGGGCGTGCCGGCCGCGAAAGCGGAGCCCGGCACATAGGGCACGACCGAGACGCGGCCACAGTCGGAGCAGGTGCGCACCACGGCGAGGCCGGCGCCCTGAGCTTCGAGACGCGGCGCCGGCCGCACGCGACGTTCGGGCCCCGGGTAGGACGCCAGCCGGCGCGCGCGGCGCTCGCGCACGAGCTCGGCGTCGGCCAGGACGGCCGGCAGGGGCTCGCCCACATCGGCCGCGACGACGACCGTGGTGTTCGTAGCGGCTACGCCGCTCACGGCTCCCGCCGATCGGTGATCGTCGTTGTGTCAACCATGGATGGCCCCCATCGTGCCCCCTCGTGCGCACTGTATGCCCACCGGCCCCATGGTGCCAACGGTGGCGCCGTTATTGGGACGGCGTCCCTTGAAAAGCCAAAAGGGCGATGGTAGGGTACCGCGACCCTGAAGGAGCCATCTGGGGTCGTGAGAGTTGTCGTACCAGTCGGCAACAGCGCTCACCTCGTGGGTGCGAACAGCCAATCGTCGTGCCCCGCAAGGAGGCGATGCATGAAGCGAACTCGCAGCCTGGTTATCGTCGCCCTCCTCGCCCTCCTCACTCTCCCCCTCTGCCTTCCCTCCGCCGCCTCCGCCGACACGATCGCCCAGAAGCGCGCCCACGCCCGTCAGATCATGGGCCAGCTCGCGGTGCTCGATACCCGCATGGAAAAGGTCGTCGAGCGCTACGACGCGGCGACCGGCAAGCTCGACGCCATCATGGCGAGCATCGCCGCCAACCAGCGCACGCTGCTCGTCACGCGCTACAACCTGCAGCTGGCCAAGAATCAGCTCCAGCAGCGGGTCGTGGCCATCTACAAGCAGCGGCCCGTCGAGCTCCTCGACGTGATCGTCTCGACCAAGAGCTTCACGTCCATGGTCGACCAGCTCGACCTGCTCCACCGGGTCGGCTCGAACCAGTCCGACATGGTCGACTCGATCGGCAACTACCAGACCACCATCCGCGCCGCCCAAAAGTCGCTCGTGACCGATCGCACGGCCGCCCAGGCGCTCGTGGCCCAGCGGGCCACCGAAAAAGCCGGCGTCGAGGCCGCGCTCAGCCAGCGCCAGTCCATGCTGCGCGGCGTCAAGGCGCAGATCGCCGCGCTCACCCGCCAGCAGGCCCAGCGCGCCCAGCAGGCCGCCGAGAGCGCCGGCGTCGCCGCGCCGACCGGCCCCATCTCGACCAACGACTCCAGTGTCGTCACCTTCGCCGAGAGCTTCGTCGGCAAGGTGCCCTACGTGTACGGCGGTTCCACTACCGCCGGCTTCGACTGCTCCGGCTTTACCATGTACGTCTACAGCCACTTCGGCGTGAGCCTGCCGCACAACGCGGCCGCTCAGCAGGCCATGTGCAAGGACGTGTCCGGCAGTGAGCAGCCCGGCGACCTCGTCTTCTTCGGCCGCCCGGCCTACCACGTCGGCATCTACGTCGGCGGCGGCAGCATGGTCAACGCGCCCCACACCGGCGCCATGGTCAGCTACGGCTCGGTGGCCGGCGCTTCGGGGTTCGGCCGGCCCTGACCCTCAGCGGCTTGCGCCTGGGCCGCCGCGCGGCCCGCTCGCGCGGCTGACCCTCCTTCCTCGGTCGCCACGGCGGCTGCCTTCGCGCTGCTTTCCGGCTAATCATCTGCGTCCGCCCGCCGATTAAGAAGGGGAACCCGATGTCGGCCGACGGAGATGACGCGACGTGAAGACGGTAGATGAGCTGCTCCATCAGATGGTCGCGCGCGGTGCCTCCGACCTCCACATCAAGGCCGGCAGTCCCCCGGTGGTACGCGTCGACGGCGATCTTCATCTGCTGGATGAACCCGTCCTCTCGCCCGAAGACACCAAGGACTCCGCCGCCTCGATCATGACCGACAAG
>PMKK01000034.1 GCA_003157715.1 Actinomycetota bacterium | reverse complement strand
CTCCCTTTGCTATCTCCTCTATGAATCACAGTGGCTGCGCGTGGTAGAACACGTGCTGGACCTGCCCGACCTGCCGCCCGACCTCGACGGCTTCACCATCGTGCAGCTCTCCGACCTGCACGCCGGCTCGCGTCCGAGCTTCAACATGCGCGCCGTCCGCAAGGCTGTCGACGAGACGCGGCGCCTCGCCCCCGACCTGATCGTCATCACCGGCGACCTCGTCACGGGCGCCTCGCACCTCGACGAGCTGTACGGTGAGTTGCGCCGGCTGCCCGACACGCGCGGTGTGTTCGCCGTGCTGGGCAACCACGACCACGGCGTGATGAAGCTGGTCAAGGCGCCGCCGGCCGACCTGAGCGGCCTCGCCGGGACCGGCGTGCGTCTGCTCACCGACGAGTGCGCCTCGGTGACGGTCGGCGCGGCCACCCTGCAGGTCTGCGGCGTCGACGACGTGGTGAACGGCTACGGTCGCATCGAGAGCGTGCTCGGCGCGCTCGACCGCCGCGAGGGCACGCTGCGTCTGCTGCTCAGCCACTACGGCGAGGTCGCCGCCGACCTGGCGCCCGGCGACTTCGCGCTCACCCTTTCGGGCGACACCCACGGCGGCCAGATCTGTCTGCCCGTCCCGAAGAAGTACGGCGGTCGGATCATGCTGAGCCAGCCCCGCGCCCGGTTCCGCGAGGGCTTCTACGACGAGGGTGGCGCGCGTGTCTTCATCAGCCGCGGCATCGGCACGAGCTTTCTGCCCTTCCGCTTCTTGTGCCGCCCCGAGATCGTCTCGTTTCGCCTGCGGCGGGCCGCGTGAGCGGCCGCCGGCCGGCGCGTTCCGGCGCGCACGCGCCGCTCACTGCCCGGGCCGCGCGGCGCCGGGCCGTGCGCAGGCGCCGTCTGGTGGCCATCGCCGCCGTCGTCGGCGTGGCCGCGGTGCTGTCGACGGCGATGGTCCTGGGGTACCGCTCGCGCGACGCGTTCGCCGGCACCTGGAAGGGCGTCGGCGCGGGCAGTCTCGTGATCTGTCACGTGAGCGGCGACGATTACACGGTGAAGATCGGCGGCGCTCACAAGGTGCGTCCGGCGCGGCGCAGCGGCGACCGGCTCATCGTGGCCGCCGCCGTGGGCACGACGGGCGGCACGCTGGGCGCGACCACCGCGGGAACCTCACCGAGCGCCACCTCGAGCGCCACTTCGAGCGCCAGTTCGAGTGCTACCCCGAGCGCCACCCTGGGAGCGAGCGCCGATCTGCCGCCGGGCTCGAGCTCGCGCATCCTCGTCCTGATGCCCGGGCCCAGTCGGGGCACGCTCGAGGAGTGCTTCGCCGACGGCACCAGCGCGGTCCTGACGCGCCACTAGCGGGCGGGCGTCTTGGCGTCGCCCGCGACCCAGGGCTCGCGATCAGCGACCCAGGGCTCGCGATCAGCAACCCAAGGCCCGCGGCCAAAGGAGCCCGACCGCTAGTGGCGGCGAGCGACTTCGTCGTCGCCGCTCAGGCCGGTGTGACTACGTCGCACGCCTAGTGGCGCACCCTGAACAGGCGCAGCGTGAGCGGGCTGACGTCCTGAATGGCGGCCGTCGGACAGATCTCGGTGCAGGCGTAGCAGCGCACGCACTTGTCGTTGTCGTAGACCGGCGTCGGCGCCAGGGTGATCGCGCTCGCGCCGCAGATCTGGGCGCAGTCGCCGCAACGGGTGCAGGCCTGCTCGGAGACGAGTCGCGGTCGCGAGGTGAGCAGGCCGCGAGCGACGCGACGAAAGGCCGGCGGCAAGCGGTCCTGAGCATCGCGCGGCGCGTGCTGAAAGCCGCGGTCGGGCACGATGGGATCGCCCGCCAGATGGTAAGGATCGCCAAGGTCGATCAGTCCGCGCCGCTCGGCGGCGGCCAGCGTGTAGATCGAGCGGCGCTCGTGGACCGTCAGGTCGGCGAGCGCCGCGTCGAGTGCGCTGCCGTCGGTCGCGGCAAACAGGGAGCCCATGGCGCGCGGCGTGCCGTTGCCCGGCCCCTTGCCCTGCATGGCGACGACGGCGTCGATCACGGTGAGACGCGGCGCCAGGGCCAGGTGCAGGTCGAGCAGCATGTCGGCAAAGTCGGAACGCTCGCTGGCGCGCACATGGAGCTGTCCCTTACGCAGGCCGGTGACGCAGCCGAAGGTGAGCTTGACGGCGCCGGTAAGGCGCATCAGGCCGTGCGTCTTGAGCGGCCCGACCTGCACGATGCCGTCGGCTTCGGTCCAGCAGCGGCCGACCGGGAAGCTGCGAAACAGGCGCCCGCCGGGCGTCGCGAACTCGACCACGTCGAGGTCGGGCACCAGCAGCTCGACATCCTCTTCGCGGCAGACCGTCGCCATGCCGCTCATCTCGTAGGCGCGTCGCACCAGGCGCTCGCGGCCGGGGCCGCCGGGGCTGTCGCCGACGAATGGCGTGGCGCCGGCCGTCTTGAGGGCGCGCAGCACGGCACGCAGCGTCTCGGGGTGGGTCGTGACGACCTTCTCGGGCGCTGCCGCGCGCAACAGGTTGACCTTGACGCCGATGCGCTCACCCGGGCGAACGAGGGCGCCGAATCCCCCGAAGGGTTCGCAGGCGCGCTCCAGGGCCGCCGGCAACTCGGGGCCGTACTCTGCCTTGACGTGGCTGACCAGCGAGGGCGTCATGCAGCGTGCCTCCTGACGCCCGACTTCCGGGCCCTAAGCCCGCGGCCGGGCGACGATCGCGTAGTGGTACGGAAACAGCGAGCCCGCCGGGTGGACCGCGGTGGCGGCCAGCCCCATGCCCCCGGTCACTTCGAGCGCCTGGTCCAGGCTCAGCACGTGGTCGCCGGCAGGCCCGATCGGCCGCTCGACGGTGGCCCAGTCGACGATCGCCAGGCGCCCGCCGGGCGCGAGCAGCCGGCGCAGCTCGTGCAGCGCCGCCGGCTCGTCGTAGATCTCATGCCAGAGGTTGACGGCGACGATCGCGTCGGCTGAGCCGGCGGGCAGCGGCACCAGGTTGTCGGCGGTGTGGACGAGCTCGACTCTGCCGCCGGCCGCGCCCGCGGCTTCGGCCGCGCCCGTGCCGGCACCCTCGCCCGTGCCTTCGCTCGCGCCGTCGGCCGCGCCGCCCGCGACCTCGTTCGTCCGGATCGCGCCATCACTCACTCGCGTCGAGCCTCTGCTCGCCCGTCCGTGCAAGCGCTTGCCTAGCTCCGCCAGAAGCTCGGCGCTCATGTCGACGGCGACGACGCGGCCGCGCGGCAGCGCGGCCGCCAGCGGCAAAGTGAGATAGCCCACGCCGGCGCCGTAGTCGACGACGGTCTCGTCGCCGGTCAACTCGAGCAGGCCCAGTACGTCGCCGACCGGCTGGTAGTCGAGCCGCGCCGGATCGTCGAGGCGGGCGACGTTCTTGGGATCGAACTTGTGACCCATCGGTCGCCGCGGGCCTAAGGCCGGTCGGCGTCGGGGGGTGTCCGCAGGTGCTGGGCGTAGCGCTGGAACGTCTCCAGGGCGCGCTCGACGGCCGCTTCGGACGACGCGTCGCCATCGTCTTGCAGGCACTCGCGCACCTTGTGGGTGATGAGCAGGATGCCGACGCGGTCGAGCGCCGCGCGGGTGGCCGATAGCTGTGTCAGGATGTCTTCGCAGGGCGCGCTGCCGGCGACCATGCGCTGCAGGCCGCGGGCCTGGCCTTCGATGCGCTTGAGCCGGTTGACGACCTTCTCGACGTCGGCGTCGGGCGGCTGTGCAGGCGGCGACGCAGGCTGTGGGGCGGCGTGTGGCGCGGAGTGTGGCGCAGGTTTACTCACGGGTCCAGTATACCGGAGGGGGTACTCCGCGAAAACCGCCCAGGCGTTCGCGAGAGTGCCGCGACGCTGTCCCCGCGCCGCCGCGATGTCAGCCCCGCGCCGCCGCGACGTCAGCCCCACGCGCCGCGACGGTAGCCCCGCACCGCCGCGATGGTATCCTTCGCAGGGATGCATTCGCTCATCATCACGCTGGCGCTGCACGTCTCGTTCTTCGGCAACATCCTGAACAACGTCGAGACGGCCTTTCGCCACTACGGCTACCTGATCATCTTCTTTCCGATCCTCGGCGAGAGCGCCGGCATTCCGCTGCCCGGCGAGACCGTCCTGCTGGCCGGTGGACTGGCCGCCGCGCGCGGCATCCTCTTTCTGCCTCTGGTGATCCTGGTCGGCGCGTCGGCGGCCATCATCGGCGACAACCTGGGCTACATTGTCGGGCGTCGGGGCGGCCGTCCGCTGCTGCTGCGTTACGGCCAGATCCTGCACGTCAAGGACCGCCAGATCGCCATCCTCGACAGCTTCTTCGCGCGCCACGGGCCCAAGACGGTGTTCTTCGGCCGCTGGGTGATCTTTCTGCGCGTCTGGGCGGCGCTGTTTGCCGGCGCCTCACGCATGCACTGGCGGCAGTTCTTCTTCTGGAACGCTCTCGGGGGCCTGGCCTGGGCGACCACGATGAGCTTGCTGGCCTACGTCTTCGCCGCCAGCGTGGCGCGCATCAGCTCGGTCTTCGGCGTGCTCGCCTGGGTGCTGGCCATCTGCGTCGGGGTGGCCGTGGCGATCTTCATCAACCGCATGCAGAAGCGCGCCGAGAACCGCGTGCAGGTCGAGGCCGCCGAGGATGCCATCCGCGTGGAACGCGCCGCGTTCGAGGAGCGTCGCGCCGCCCGCAAGGCGCAGCGCGAGGCGGAGCGGCGCAACTAGCAGCCGCGGCTAGCCGGCGCGACTTGCGGTACGAGACGTGGTGCCGCCCGGCAGGCCGACCGCGGCGCCCGCCAGATCAGCACTCCGGCTGGGGCGTCCCCGCGGCGCGGGCGGCGTGCCGTTGGGCCCAGCGCGCCTTGAGGCCGGCGAGGACCGCGTCGGGCACGGGCCGGCCGCCGCTGGCTTGACCGAGCCGCACGCCGGGTTTGGTCTCGCCGTGAAAGTCCGAGCCGCCGGTCGGCACGAGGTCGTTGGTGGCCGCCAGGACGAGGCAGCGCGCCACCATCTGCTCGTCGTGTTCGGGATAGAAGCACTCGAGACCGTCGACGCCGCAGCGGCGGGCCTCGCCGACGAGGCGAGCGAGGCCCGCCGCATCGGTGCGGATGATGCCGGGGTGGGCGATGACGGCGAGGCCGTCGGCCCGCGCCACGAGGCGGACGGCTTCGCTCAGCGTGAGACGCCGGCGGTCGACCCAGGCCGGCGCGCCGCGCGCGAGAAAGCGCTCGAAGGCCTCGGTGATGGAGCCGACATAGCCGCGCCGGCGCATGGCTTCGCCGATGTGCGGCCGGCCCACGGCGCCACCGCCGGCGATGGCGGCGAGCTCTTCGGGCGCGATCGGATAGCCGAGCCCGGCCAGCCGTTCGAGGATCCGCGCGTTGCGCTCGTCGCGGGCCCGGCGCAGCTCGATGAGCGCCGTGCGCAGCTCGCCGCCGGATCGCGAGGCGCCGGGCGGCCCACCGGGGAAGTAGCCGAGCAGGTCGACCGTGAGCTGATCGTGGAACAGGTTGATCTCGACTCCCGCCACGACCTCGACGCCGAGCTCGCCGCCGGCCGCCGCGGCCTCGGCGACGCCGTCGATGGAATCGTGGTCGGTGACGGCCACCGCGCTCAATCCGACCTGCGCGGCGAGCTCCACGAGCCCGCGCGGCGAAAACGTGCCGTCCGAGTACGTCGTGTGCGCGTGAAGATCGATCATCGGCCGGTACGATAGCACGGTCGGCGGCGGACACGTTTGTTGTCTCGCCGCGCCCGGGAACAGTTCGAGCACCGCGCGTGGGCGAGGCGCGCGGCGCTGTCCGTACATCGCGGAACGCGCCGCCCGCACCCCGTGACGCGCGCCGCTCGCAAGCTGCATCGCACCGCGCAAGCACCGCACGCGCACATCTGATCGCCCAGGAGGCACGTCACATGAGGATCGGCATGATCGCCCCGCCCTGGTTTCCGCTGCCCCCCAAGGGCTACGGCGGCATTGAGCTCGTCGTCCACCTGCTGACCGAAGGCCTCGTCGCCCGCGGCCACGACGTGACCCTGTTCGCGAGCGGCGATTCCGAGACACTGGCGCGGCTGTCGTTCGTCTACGGCCGCGCCCCGAGCGAGAAGATCGCGACCAGCGGCCACATCGAGATCATCCACGGCCTCGAAGCCTATTCGCAGGCCCGCGACTTCGACGTCATTCACGACCACGACGGCCTTGCCTCCCGCGCCATGGGCGCTCTGGTTCACCGCCTCGTGGGCACGCCGGTGGTCGCCACCCTGCACGGGCCCGCCGACCCCCTGACCCAGGAAGTCCTTTCCAGCATGCGTCACGGGCTGCGCTTCATCGCCATCTCCGAGTACCAGCGCGGGGGCCTGCCGGAGTTGCAGTTCGTGGCCACCATCCCCAACGCGATCGACATCGAAGCGCGTCCCTACTCGGCCGAGAAGAGCGACTATCTTCTCTTCATCGGCCGCATGATCGCCGACAAGGGGGCTCACAACGCGATCGAGGTGGCGCGCCGGCTTGAGAGCAAGCTGATCCTGGCCGGCAAGCTCAACGAGAAGGCGGAGCACGACTACTACACCGAGATGGTCGAGCCGTTCCTGTCGGACCGCATCTACTTTCGCGGCGAGGTCGACATGCAGACCAAGGACGAGCTGTACCGCCGCGCCAAGTGCACGCTGTTTCCCATCCAGTGGCCGGAGCCGTTCGGTCTCGTGATGATCGAGTCGATGGCCGCCGGCACGCCGGTGGTGGCCTTCCGCAAAGGCTCCGTGCCCGAAGTGATCGAGCACGGTCGCACCGGCTTCATCGTCGACGACGTCGACGAGATGGTCGAGGCCGTGCGCCACATCGACGAGATCGACCCGGCCGAATGCCGGCGTGCCGCCGAGGAGCGCTTCGGCGTGGAGCGGTTCGTCGAGGCCCACGAGCGCGCTTACCGCGACCTCCTCGACGAGGGTCCAAGCTGGGTCACCGGCAGCCTGCCGGGACCGCTGGTCGGCTGAGGCCGGGCGCTGCGACGCGGGCCCTGCGACGGGGGCGCTGCGACGCTGGCGCTGCGACGCTGGCGCTGCGACGCTGGTGCTGCGACGCTGGCGCTGCGACGACGACCCGCGTGACCTGAGCCCAAAACGTGGCGCGGCGACGTCTCGCCTGAGCGGGCCGTCACGCCCAGGTGGTATGTTTGCGTCATGGTCCTGCCGTACGACGAGATCCACCTCATTGCCGACCCCCTCTACGGCTACCTGCGCATCACCGTGCCGCGCGATGAGAACGAGGTCGCCGAGGCGACGGTGATCGACGATCCGTGGGTGCAGCGTCTCAAGCGCATCCACCAGCTCCAGAGCTCGTGGTGGGTGTTTCCGACGGCCGAGCACAGCCGCTTCGCCCACAGCCTGGGCGTCATGCATCTGGCCGGCGAGTTCGCCGAGCACCTCTACGACACGCTGGCTGCCGAAGCGCCCGACACGCCCTCGCGGCCGCTGGTCGAAGAGACCTTGCGCATGGCCGGGCTGCTGCACGACGTCGGCCACGGCCCCTTCGGCCACTTCTTCGACGACCAGTACCTGCACCCCAGGTTCGGGCTCGACCACGAACAGATCTCGCAGCACCTCATCGTCAACGAACTGGGCGAGCTGCTGCGCGGCCTGACGCGCTCGCCGCACGGGAGCTTCGCCCCCGGCGAGCAGGTCGACCCGGTGCACGTCGCCTTCTTGATCCGCGCCCGCGACACCGGGCTCGGGCCGGTGCCGCGCTGGGTCTCGCTGCTGCTGTCCGTGCTGTCGGGCGCGGTGACCGCCGACAACATGGACTACGTGCGCCGCGACGCCTACATGTGCGGCGTCTCGCTGTCGGCGGTCGACGTGCCGCGGCTCATCTACTACAGCTTCTGCTCGGCCGACGGGCTGACGTTCCACAAGCGCGCGCTGAACGCCCTTCGGGCGTTCCTCAACGCGCGCTTCTACATGTACGAGAACGTCTACTTCCATCGCATCGGCCACGCCATCGACCTGCACATGCGCGAGTTCTTCGCCGACACCATGGCGGTCGTGCTGCCCAGGAGCCCGCTCGACGATCTGCGCGCCTACCGTCACCTCAGCGAGTGGTCGCTGTTCACCGAAGTCGAGCGCTGGCTCGACGACCCGGGCTCCTCGCCGCGCCGCCGCCACCTGGCCGACGAGTGGCAGCGCATCATCCATCGCGACGTGAAGTACCGCATGGTCTACGAGCAGTCGATCGAACGCGTCGCGCTGCCGCCCGGCGCCAGCGAGTGGAGCAGCCGGCAGTTCCACGAACGTATCGTCGAGCGCCTGCCCGGCGCCCTGCGCGACATCCAGTTCGTCTGCGACGTCGCCTCGCAGGACCCGCGGCCGCTCAACCCCATGGTGGGGCCCAAACGCATTCCGGTCTACGATCCCGCCAGCGGCCAGGTCGAAGAGGAGCTGCTGACCGGCATCCTCGCCTTCGTGCCCGCCAAGGCTCATCTCTACCGCGTCTTCGCGACCACTCACGTCTACGATCGCGAGCTCAGCGAGGCCGCCCGCCGGGCGCTGACCGACGATGCCGACGAGGCAAGCCTGACCAACCTGTAAGCGCGGCGATCTGGGCCGGAACCGGGTGCCCGGGCCCGGCTGTGTGGTTGCTGTGGCCGGCGTGGTACTGTTAGGCCGTCGTGGGGGAGAAACCGACACGTCCGCCGGTCGCTGGGGGCACCCGGTCGGCTCAGCAGCGCGCCGACGCGGCGGCGCGGCGCCGTTCGCGTCGCCGCCGTCAGCAGATCGCGCGCCGCCGCGCCGCGGCCCTCGCCATCCTCGTCGCCATCGTCGTCGTCTTGCTGGTCACTCTTTCGGCGGGGCGCTCGTCTCGGCGCACTCCTGCCGCCGCCGCTGCCGGCGTCGGCAGCGTCTTTTCGCCGGCCGTGCACGTCTCCAAGGACGGCGACGGCATCAAGCTGGCGACCTTCCTGGGCACCGAGTCACGGCGTTTCTATGGCCTGGGTCCGGCGCCGCGGCGCCTCCAGGTGATCTGGAAGACGCGCATCGGCGGCGGCTGGACGTCGGGCAAGTTCGCCAGCGACCCCAGCATGTACTGGTCGGGCACCGGCTGGACCGGCATGCCGGCCCTGGTACAGGAGGGCGGCAAGCTCTCGGTGCTGGTCGGCGGCTACGACCACAAGCTGCACAGGGTCGACGCCGCCACCGGCACGATCCTCTGGGCCTACGACTTCGGCGACGTGATCAAGAGCAGTCCCAGCGTGATCGCCAACCCCCACCCCACGAGCGCCGACGACAAGTACCTCGTGCTGGCCGGTTCGCGGCGCGGGTTCGGGCTCAAGATGGGCGATCGGCGCATCGCCTCGTACCGGGCGGTCTCGTTCGGCTCAGGCAAAGAGGTCTGGCGCCTGCCGGTGCCGCGCACGCTGAACTACACGCAGGACACCGACGGGAGCGGCTTCTTCCTGGACGGCCTCGATTACATCGGGGTCGAGCCGGGCTGGGTCTACGCGCTCGACCCCTTCCGCACGCAGCCCTGGCGGGCCGGCGGACAGACGTTCCGGCGGCCGGTCGCCGTGCACAGCCGGCTGCTGCTCGGCACGGCGGCCGACGCGGCGCGCGATCCGGTCAAGCACAAGGAGGGAGTCAACCTGGCGATCGAGGCCTCGCCGGCGCTGCTCGGTGACACGGTCTACATCGCCTCGGGTGACGGCCACGTCTACGGTCTGCGGCGCGGCGACCTGTCCGTGGTGTTCGACTACCGGATCGGCTCGGACCTCGACGGCACCACGGTGCCGACGCGCGCCGGCAAGCTGCTCGTGTCGATCGAGAAGCAGTACATCAAGGGCCACGGCGGCGTCATGATGCTCGACCCGAGCAAGCCGGCGGCCCGCTCGCCGGTCTGGTTCTTTCCGACCGCCGACCGGCCGGTGGCCGAGTGGAGCGGCGGGGTGATCGGCTCGGTCGCCGTCAACGATGAGTATGGCGGCGCCACGAAGTACCCGCCGCTGGCCGCCTTCAACGCGATCGACGGCAACCTCTATCTCGTCTCGCAGGACACCCTGGCGCCCGGCACGGTGCGCGGCCCCGATCGCCAGCGCGGCCTGCGCACGCCGGTGCTGGTCGCCAAGACCTGGGTCAACTCGGCCATCTCGACGCCGATCATCGTCGACGACACGGTCGTCGATGCCGCCTACGACAACGTCGTCCACCTGTACCACCTCATCTACAAGCCCTCGAGCCAGGGCGCCGCCGGAGCGCTGCGCAGCCGCGACGGCCATTGGTGGACGGTGCGCCTGCACCAGACCGCCAGCTTCACCGCCGGCAGCGCCTTCGAGTCGACGCCGGTGTTGTGGAACGGGCGCGTCTACATCGGCAGTCGCGACGGCTGGTTCTACTGCCTCGGAGACAAGTAGCGGCGGTCTGCAGACTGGTCGCCGGGGCCTGGTGTCGCGCCCGCTGCGCCTCAGTGACCGCGCTGCGCCTCAGCGACCGCGACTCAGCGCTTCAGCGTGCGCGCGATGACCGTCCAGAAGGCCGGCTGTTCGTGGTAGAGCTGCCAGATGGCGATGCCGCCGATGTCGGGAAAGGCCGACTCCATGAGGTCGAGCTTGGTGGCCAGCGCCTTGGCGTCGACGAAGTAGAGCACGTGCTTCACGCCGCTCGTGTCGGTGTAGCTCAGGTCGGCCTCACCCGAGGCCGCGTCGTGGGCGACCCTGAAGTGGTGCGCGCCGATCAGCGCCGCGGCGTCGGTCGCCTGCACGGCGGTCGTGCCACCGGCGTGCCAGTCGTAGCCGTAGAACGGCAGACCCATGTAGATCTTGCCGGCCGGCACGATCGTCTTGGCGAACTCGATCACCGATCGCGTCCAGCCGAGCGGCGCCTGGGGACCGGCGCTGCTCCACGGTCCGCTGAAGCTGTAGGTCATGATCTTGAGCTCGTCGACGACCTTGCCGAGAGCACGGTAGTCGGTCGCCTTCTGAGACGCCCAGCGGCCGGGCTCAGAGGTCTTGGCAAAGACGGCGACGGAGAGCAGCCGGTCGTGGGCGTGCAGCGCGGTCGCAAGCCTCGACATGAAGCGGCTGAACGCGTCGCGCTCGCCGGCCGGAATGAGCTCCCAGTCGATGTCGATGCCGTCGTATCCCCTGGTGACGGCAAGTTGCACGAGAGCGTCGACGGCGCGCTTCTGGGACGTGCCCGACTTGAGGATCGCACGCGGGATCGAGCTCGTGAACGAGCCCCTGCTGCTGGGCCGGTTGGTCACGGTGGCGAATGCCTGCACGCCCTGGGCGCGCGCCGCGGCGACGAGGGCGAGGTTCTGCGGACCGGCGCTCACGGCGCCGTTCGCGCCGATCGTGTACCAGTCACAGTCGACCTCGTCGAGTGCGTGGGCTGACAGGGCCGTGCCGAGTGTGCGGGTGGTGCTGGTGAGCCACGCCGTGACCCGCTGGTGGCGGCCGGCCGACGGTGTGTTGAGGTGACCGTTGAACGACGGCGTGCCGCCGTGGTGGCGGGTCGCCAGGGCGAGCGCCGCGAGCCCCACGACGACCAGTGCCGCGACCAGGACGAGGACGACCAGCGGACGGGGACGGGCACCGCGCGCGGGAGGCCGGTCGGCCGGCGGTTGCGGCGGACCGGCGGGCGACTGCGGCGGAGCGGCCGGTGGCTGCGGCGGACCGGCGGGCGACTGCGGCGGACCGGCCGGCGACTGCGACGAACCGGTCGGCGGCGGCGGAGACGGTGTGGACTCGAACGAGTGATCCATGGGCAGTCAGTGTAGCAGGCGGTCACGACGCGAGGCGGACCGTCGGCCGCTGGCCGGACACTGGTAGCGCACCGCATCGCACAGCTTTCGCACTGCCGGATGTCGTTCGCGGGCGGTTGAACAATTGGCCATGATCATGGCCAATTGTTCAAGGTCGCGACGAGTACCCACGCCTGGTGGAACTCGAGCCGGCTAAGAATCGGTTGACGAAAGCGAGTGTTCGTCCACCGCTCTCGGCTTCGACCAGGACATGTTCTGCGGAGCAAGCGGTCAACCAGGAAGAAAACCGCAAGCAGAGAGATCGCACATGCCGGGATCACGGTGCGAAAAGGGCACTGCCATGGACATTCGCGAGAACGCTCCCGCGAGCCGGAGCGCGCCGCCGCCGGGGAGCGCCGCGGCCGGAGCACGCCGCCGCCGGGGAGCGCCGCGGCCGAAGTCGCCTGTCCTACCCCCGCCGTCCGCTCAGGAGCGCCGCGGCGGCTCGCTGCTCTCGCTCGACCTCGTCGGCCACGACGCAGCCGGCGGCGTGGTCGTTGACGAGGCCGGCAGCCTGCATCGTGGCATAGGCGGTGGTCGGTCCGACGAAGCGAAAGCCCCGGCGTCGCAGCTCGGTGGCCAGGGCCGTCGATTCCGGGGTGATGGCGGGCCAGTCGGCGCGCGAGCGGATGGCCGTGGGCGCCGTCGCGGGCCGAAACCGCCACATGAGGGCCGCCAGCGAGCCGCATTCCTCGATCGTCTCGAGGCAGCGCCCGGCGTTATGGACGGCGGCTTCGATCTTGCGGCGGTTGCGCACGATGCCGGCGTCGTTCATCAGACGGTCGATGTCGGCAGGCCCAAAAGCGGCAACGTCGGCCACGTGGAAGTCGGCAAAGGCGGCGCGAAAGGCCGTTCGCTTGCGCAGGATCGTGAGCCACGAAAGTCCAGATTGAAAGCCCTCCAGACAGAGGCGCTCGAAGAAGCCGTCGTCGGTGACGACCGGACGGCCCCACTCGCGGTCGTGATAGTCGAGGTACTCGGGCGCGCCGACCGCCCAGAAGCAGCGTAAGCGGCCATCTGAGCCGCCGGCGAGGGCGTCGGTTGCGTGGGTCGTGCCGTTTCCGTCAGCTGCGCCGGTTGCGCCGGTCGCGTCCCTTGCGTCATTCGCGTCGTTCGCGTCAGCCGCGTCCCTCGCGTCAGCCGCGCTCGCCGCGTTCCTCGCGTCAGCCGCGTCGTCCGCGTCAGCCGCGTCGTTCGCGTCAGCTGCGTCCCTCGCGTCAGCCCCTGCGTCGCTCTCAGTCAGGACGTCGTCACCGTGAAATATCCGTCGGAGTAGTCGGTGATGGTGTAGGACGTGCCGGTCGTGACGCCGTAGCTCACGCGGATCCGGTAGCTGCCGGCGGGCGCCTTGACACTCCAGGTCTTGCCGTAGGACAGGCTGCCGTTCGCGTTGATCGTGCCGATGTTGTAGTACGTGCCGGCCTGGGAGAGCGCCCAGACGGTGAAGACGCCGTAGCTTACCGAGGGGCTCGTCCAGGTCACGGTGACCGGAATGCCGGCCGGCATGCTCTCGCCGCCGTTGGGTGCGGTCACGGTGGCGCCCGGAGACACGGTGAAGTACCCGTCGGAGTAATCGGTGGTGGTGTAGGTACCGGTCGTGGGGCCGTAGCTCACGCGGATCCGGTAGCTGCCCGCCGGTACGCTGACGTTCCAGATCTTGCCGTACGAGGCGCTGCCGTCGGCGTTCACGGTGCCGAGGCCATAGTTGGTGCCGGCCTGGGAGACCGCCCAGATCGTGAACACACCGCTGGTCAGCTGAGGGCTCGTCCAGGTCACGGTGACCGGAATGCCGGCCGGCATGCTCTCGCCGCCGTTGGGCCAGGTCACGGTCGCTGTGGCCGGGTCGGCGGCAAACGAGGCGGCGATCGTGTGGTCGGCACTCAGTGCCGTGAACGTGTAGCTCGTCACCGCGCCGACCGAGAGGCCGTCGACCACCACGTCGGCCACGTGGTAGCCGGCATTCGGGGTGATCGTGAAGCTCGGCGTGGAGCCGGCGCTCAGGGTCTGGGCGCCGCTCGGTGAGATCGTGCCGTTGACTCCGGCCGAGGCGGTGACCGTGAAGGTGTCGATTGCAAACGAGGCGGCGATCGTGTGGTCGGCACTCAGTGCCGTGAACGCGTAGCTCGTCACGGCGCCTACCGAGAGGCCGTCGACCGCCACGTCGGCGACGTGGTAACCGGTAGCCGGCGTGATCGCGAAGCTTGGGGTTGAGCCGGCGGCAATCGTTTGGGCGCCGCTCGGTGAGATCGTGCCGTTGCTCCCGGCCGTCGCCGTGACCGTGAACGTGTCTACGGCAAAGGAGGCCGCGATCGTGTGGTCGGCACTCAGGGCGGTGAACGTGTAGCTCGTCACCGCTCCGACCGAGATGCCGTCGACCAGGACGTCGGCCACGTGGTAGCCGGCATCCGGCGTGATCGTGAAGCTCGGCGTGGCGCCGGCGCTCAGGGTCTGGGCGCCGCTCGGTGAGATCGTGCCGTTGGTTCCGGCCGAGGCGGTGATGGTATAGGTGACCACCGCGTCGGCTGCAAACGAGGCCGCGATCGTGTGGTCGGCGCTCAGGCTCGTGAACGCATAGCTCGTCACCGCTCCGACCGAGAGGCCGTCGACCACCACGTCGGCGACGTGGTAACCGGCATCCGGCGTGATCGCGAAGCTCTGACTGGAGCCGGCGGCAATCGCCTGGGCGCCGCTCGGTGAGATCGTGCCGTTGGCCCCGGCCGTCGCGGTGACGGTGAAGGATGTCCCTATGTTGACCTGGCAGGTCTTGGCCGTCTCGATGTTGCCCGCCTTGTCGCGCGAGCGGTAGGCCACGGTGTGTGCTCCGACCGCCGACACCGTGAGCGCAGTGCCGGAGGTCCAGGCTCCGCCGTCGAGCTGATACTGGGTCAGGGCCACACCCGACAGGGAGTCGCTGGCCTTGAACTTCACGGTCACCGGACCGGTGTGCCAGGCGCTGTCGGCGCCCGACTGCGTCGTGACCGGCGCCTTGGTGTCGATGCGCACTTGCAGCGTGCTCGTCGCTCCCCAGTTGCCGCCGCGATCGAGTGCGCGGATGTGGAGATACCAGATGCCGTCGGCCTTGCCGGTGTAGGAGATCGTGGTCTCGAAGTGGGGATAGGCGATCGGCACCTGGGTGCCCGCCGTCTGATCGAAGAGGTAGCGGAAGCCGCCGACACCGGAGACGTCGGCCGCGCTCCAGGTGAACGTGGGATTGCTGTTGGAATACCAGGTCGCGGGGTCGGGGTGCGTGGGAGAGGCTAAAGACGCGACCGCGGGGGCCGTCGTGTCGCCGATGAAGAACGCGAAGGTGGGCGAACTGCGACTGACGAAATCCGCCAGGCTCAGTTCGCCGCAGGAGTTGTGACCCGAGACCCACAGGCTACCGTCCTGTTTGAGCGCCATGGTGGTGTCGTCGGCGCAGGCCACGCTCACCCAGTCGGTACCGCTGCCGACTCGCGTGAGCAGCGAGCGCGCCGTCGTGTCGCCCTGGCCGAGCTGGCCGTAGGTGTCGTCGCCGCACGTCCACAGGCTGCCGTCGGTCTTGATGGCGACGACGTGATCGTCGCCGCGGGCGAGGGACGCCCAGTCGGCGTCTTGTCCGACGCGCGTGGGGACCTTGCGGGCGACGGTGTCGCCCTGGCCGAGCTGACCGTAGTCGTTGTATCCCCAGCTCCACAGGGTGCCGTTCCCCTTGAGGGCGTGGGCGTCGGCGTCGCCGCAGCCGATCGTGGTCCAGTCGGTGTCGGTGCCGACGGCCACCGGGGAGAGTCGCGTGACGGCGTCGCCCAGTCCGAGCTGCCCGCGGCTGTTGTTACCCCAGGCCCACAGGGTGCCGTCGGTCTTGAGGGCAAGCGTGAACTGGGCGCCGCAGCTCACGGCGGCCCAGTCGGTAGCCGTGCCCACGCGGGTCGGCGACGTGCGGGTGACGAGGTCGCCGAGGCCAAGCTGGCCGGAGGCGTTCGCCCCCCAGGCCCACAGGCTGCCGTCGGTCTTGATGGCCATAGAGTAAGCGTCGCCGCACGCCATGGTCGCCCAGCCGGCGGTCGTGCCGACCTGCACCGGTGACGTCCGGTCGGTCGTGTCGCCCAGACCAAGCTCTCCGGAGGCGTTCAACCCCCAGGCCCACAAGGTACCGTCGGTCTTGATGGCGAGCGAGTGGTAGTCGCCGCACGCCACGGTCGCCCAATCGTTCGTCGTGCCGACGCGCCAGGCTACCGGACGAAGCGTCAGGTCTCCGACACCCAGTTGGCCGTGCAGGTCGTATCCCCACGACCACAGGCTGCCGTCGGGTTTGATGAGAAGGCCGAACTCCCCGCCGCCGGCGATCCGCGGAGTGGGGTGGACGGCGCCGACAGCCTCTGCTCTGGCTGCGCCGATGGCGCCCGACACAAGCAGGGACGTGAGGCACAGCAGAATGAGCAGCGACACCTGCCTATGGCGCCCGAAGGTCATGGCGAACTCCCCCCAACGGTTTGGCAACCGTAACAGGCTAAGATACCACGCCTCACTTGTGCGTCTGTCAAGCGTCTGCCGCCAGGCGTCGGGTTGCCCCGCCCGCGAGGCAGGCCATCTGTGGCCGGGCCGCCGCGCGGGCTGGCTGCCGGGCGAGTCCGTCGCCGCGCGAGTCGGCCGCCACGCAAGCCGCCCGCCGGTCTTCTTAACTCGTGCGCCGGTACACCCAGATCGCCAGCGGCGCGCAGACGAGCACGATGCCGGCACACCAGGCGAGCGCCTGCAGCACGAGCGAGGTGGTCGCGCCGCCGAGCATCAGGGCGCGCGCCGCCGAGGCGGTCACCGAGACCGGCTGGTAGGTGGCAAAGCCCTGCAGCCAGCTCGGCATGCTGCTCACCGGCACGAACACCGACGAGGCAAAGACGAGCGGCGCCAGTACGGGGAAGGTCGCCGCCTGGGCGCTCTCCGGGTCGCCGATCGCCAGGCCGACCGTGGCGAAGATCCACGAGAACGCGTAGGCGAACAGCAACACGAGCAGCACGCCGGCCACGAAGGCGACGGCGTTGGTCTGCACGCGAAAGCCGACGAGGTAGCCGACCACTCCCATCAGGGCGACCACGAACACGTTGCGCACCACGTCGGCGCCGGTGCGCCCGGCGAGCACCGCCGAGCGCGTCATGGGCAGGGCGTGAAAGCGTTCCAGCATGCCACTCTTGACGTCGGTCGCCAGCCCGATCGCCGTGTTGGTCGCCCCGAAGGCGACCGTCTGCACGAAGATACCGGGCATGAGGTAGTCGACGTAGGGCACGCCGCCGGGTACCGCGATCGCGCCGCCGAACACGTAGCGAAACAGCAGCACGAAGACCACCGGCTGAACAAGAGTAAAGACGAGCAGCGTGGGCACCCGTCGATAGACGATGAGATTACGTCTGGCGAGAGCCCAGGCGTCGCGCGAGGCGCCAAACGGCGAGCGTCGCGGCGTCGCGACGGTCGTTCTGGGTGTGGTCACAGTGGCGCTCATGCCACCCTCCTTTCCTGCTCACTGGGCGGTGGCTCGCCGATGGCGGGCCCGCCGCCGATATCGGCGGGGCCGGCGTTCTCCGTGCCGGTCTCCGGGCGCCGGCCGGTGAGCGCCAGGAAGGCGTCGTCGAGCGTTGGTTCGTGGACCGTCAGCGTGGCCGGCGACAGCGAGTCGGCGTCGAGCGAGCGCAGGGCGTCCATCAGCGAGCGCGGTCCGTTCACCGCCGTGAGACGGACCAGCGTGCCGTCGCGCTGGGGGTGGTCGGCGGCGACGCGCACGAGCAGCTCGTGTGCCCTGCGGGCCTGGTCCTCGGTCTCCATGCCGATCTCGATCACCGTGCTGGCGAGGTGCGCCTTGAGTCCGGCCGAGGTGTCGTTGGCCACGATGCGCCCGTGGTCGACCACCGCGATGCGGTCGGCCAGGCGGTCGGCCTCTTCCAGGTACTGCGTCGTGAGCAGCACCGTGGAGCCTTCGGCGACGAGCTCGCGGATGACGGCCCAGAGTTCCGTGCGGCTCTGAATGTCGAGGCCGGTCGTGGGTTCGTCGAGAAACAGCACGGGCGGTCGCTGGACCAGGGCGGCGGCGACGTCGAGGCGCCGCCGCATGCCGCCGGAGTAGGTGCGGGCCGGGCGGTCGGCGGCGCCGCCCAGGTCGAAGCGTTCGAGCAGCTCGGCGGCGCGCGGCGCGACCTCGCCGCGACGCATCTGGGCGAGCGTGCCGATCAGGCGCAGGTTCTCGCGCCCGGTGAGATTGGGGTCGACGGCCGCGCTCTGACCGGCGAGCCCGATCTGAAAGCGCACCGCATTGGCCTGGTGGACGACGTCGCGGCCCATGACCTCGACGCGGCCGGCGTCGGGCCGCAGGATGGTGGCCAGCACGCGCACGGCGGTCGTCTTGCCGGCGCCGTTGGGCCCGAGCAGGCCGAACACGGTGCCGGCGCGGACCTCGAAGTCGACGCCGTCCAGCGCGACGACCGTGCCGAACCTCTTGACCAGTCCCTCAACGATGATGGCGGCATCTGCCACGGTGGTGATCCCTTCGGTCGACACTTCCTGGCGGCACTGACGACAGTGCTTCCCGGGTTGGTGCCCCGAATGCGGACCAGTTCAATCCTCTTTGTTGTCCGCGTCCGCCGATGACCGAGGCCATCAGCGGCTCGCACCGGCCGCTGGCGCAGACCAGCACCAGCCCGTGGCCGGGGACTTACATCCACCAGTGGCCGACGGCGACGCCGGCTCCGACGACGGCGGCGATGACCATGGCGTCGAAGTTGCCGCGGGGCGCGAAGACGAAGGCGATAAGGGTCACCAGGACGAGGCAGAAGACGGCTGCCCAATGGCGTGCCAGGAAGGCAAGCGCCGTCACGCCGAAGATCGCCATTCGCGTAGGCATCGTCTGCCATGGTAGTCGGCTGACGGTCGCTGTGCACGCGGCGGAAGACGGCGGCGATAACACCACTCGTGCTGCCGCCGCAGACGCGGTGTTCGCGCGCACACCGACGAACGCCCCGCGGCAGTCGAGGTGTCCAACCGTCTCTCGCCGGGGAAGTTCTAGCGTCGCAAGTCGCGAGTGTCGCAACCGGCACTTCGGCGCTTCGGATGCGGTCGGCAGGGAGGGTGGATGACGTGAGCGGGTCGAGATGGACATGAGCGGGTCGAGATGGGCATGAGCGGATCGGGGTGGACATGAGCGGACTGATCGGCGTCGCGGGAGCGACCGGCATGGTCGGTGGGCGGGTGGCGGAGCTTCTTGCCGAGCGCGGCCTGGCGCAGCGACTCATCGTGCGCGACCAGGCGCGGGCGCCGCGGCTCGCCGGCGCCGAGGTGCGTCTGGCGGCGAACTATGGGGCCGGCGACGAGATGCGGCGCGCCCTGGAGGGCGTCGACACGCTGTTTCTGATCCCCGGGCGCGAGGCGCCCGACCGTCTGCAGCAGCACATCACCGCCGTCGATGCCGCCGTGGCGGCCGGCGTGCGGCGCATCGTCTACCTGTCGTTTCTGGGCGCCTCGCCGACGGCCACGTTCACGCTGGCCCGCCAGCACTGGGCCACAGAGGAGCACATCCGCGGCTGCGGTGTCGGGTCGTTTACCTTTCTGCGCATGAGCCAGTACCTGGATTTCCTGCCGTCGATGGTCTCGCCCGAGGGGGTGATCGCCGGGCCGGCCGACGACGGCCGCGTCGGTGCCCTGCTGCGCAGCGACGTCGCCGCGGCGGTGGCCGCGGTGCTCGCCGGCGACGGAGCCGGTCGCGAGGGAAGCGACGGTGTCGACAGCCAGGGCGTTGCCGGCGGCAGCGGCGACCACGATGGTCAGACCTACGACCTGACCGGTCGCGAGGCCTTCACGCTGGCCGAGGCGGCCGCCGAGATGTCGCGCCTCACCGGCAAGCGCATCGTCTTTCGCGACGAGACGCGCGAAGAGGCGTACGCCTCGCGCGCCGGCTACGGCGCGCCGCACTGGGAGGTCGAAGGCTGGGTGACCTCCTACGAGGCGATCGGCGCCGGCGAGCTCGCGCTCGTCACCGACGACGTCCGCCGCCTGACCGGCCGCGAGCCGGCGACCCTGAGCGAGTACGTGTCGGCTCACCCCGAAAGCCTGGCGCACGTAGCGGCGGGGTGACGCGGCGCTGAGCTGACGGCGCTTGCCGTTCGGGGCGCGCCGCGCGGCGCGCTCCTCGTCGCTCACCTGAGGCCGCGTCGCCAGGGGCTATACTGTGAGCCTCGTGGGCCGCTAGCTCAGTTGGGAGAGCGCCGCCTTTGCACGGCGGAGGTCAGCGGTTCGAACCCGCTGCGGTCCACCAGCCTCCTTACGCTTGTTTGCAGGGATTTTGTGATTTCTCGAGACCCTCGTAGCCGCCCCGGAATGCCTCTCTGCAAACATTCTGCAAACGAACGGGTTGGCAGAAGGCGGCACTGAACGGCTCTCGCTAGCACCGGGCGACAATGGTCTGCCTCGTCACCAAGTGGCCGGTCGTTGCCGCCAAGCATTCTCGCCGTTAGCGTGATACCGAGCAAACGACCATTGGAGGCTTGGGCATGCCTGACTCGATCTGTCTGGTGCGTCTGCCAAACCAAGACCTTGCGCCCGCCTATCGCGAGTCACTCTCCCTGCGCATGCATCTGAGTGTGGAGGATTTTGGCGGGGGTATTGTCGGCGTTGCACCCGCTGAAGGTGCCGGCGCGACGGCACAGCACTTCTCTGTTCATCGTCTTTGTGCTGCAGATACGCCTTTGGACGATCCGGTTACGTGGGCTCCTCTAAGAGAAACGCCGCCGATGATCGTCGGGTTGCCCGAGGCTGAGGAGAATCGAGAGGTTGTGACTCAGCTGGCGGCCGACATGGCAGCCAAGAACCGTGGTGTTTTAGAGGCCCAGATGTCTGCGCTCGGGCTAAAGGCATTGGTTGCGACGAAACCGGGTGAACTCGAGGCTCTTCTGCGAGCCAACTTGCCAGAGCTGTTCGCACGCTTCCCCCAGGGTGTCTTGCTATACGTAACCGTCGACAGTGTTCTGCTGACACGCTTGACCTTCGGCCGCTCACAGTTCGCGCTCCAACTCACGCCCGATGTGCCTCTGGCCAGCGAGGAGCTCAAGGCGTTTTCCGAGCTGACGATGAGCCGCGGGATCAACGTTGCGGCCTGGGTGAGCCTGCCTTTGGTGGCCCTATCGCCTGTCGCGCTCGGCTTCACGATTTCCGCCGCCCCGCACGCACTGGTGTTCTGCTTTGGCGAGGGGGTTGACCTGCGCCGCACGGTGCCGCTCTCTCTGTCGTACGTTTTCCGGCCTCAGGTTCTGAGCGATCCAATGGGCCTTGACCGCTCCGCGTTTCTCTCAGGCCTCGCGTCCGCGGACGGCGAGCAACTTGTTCGCTGGTGGGCGGACCGCCTCAACTGCCTCTATAGCTACGTCGCGGACCCAACACGATGGACTGATCCCGACGGCTACCATGATGCTGCTGCGCAAACCGCGTGGTTGGTGACTTTGGAGCGGCTGATTGCGGACGCAGTTTCCCTGCTCGCCGAGCCACAAGCAGCCGATCTACACCGAGTCCAAATGGCGTTTGATGTGCTCGACAAGGCGGAGGCGCTTCTCGGCTACGGGCGAAAGAAGACGGGCAAAGGCTTCGAAGCGCTCCTTCGTCGCGAAGAATGTCTTCGAAGACTTCATCAGGCCTACACGTCCCTGCCCGACGGCATCGCTGATCGGTTGTCGGCAGAAGCTGAACGACTCTTCGATGGGCTCTACGCACAGGTCCGGCAGAACACGCTTCGGGATCGCCTCACGCCAAATGGAGCAAGAATCGCCCAGAGATCCGCTTCTGAGTTGCTGCCCCTAGATGACAGCAGTTTGGTCGCCGGCCTTTGTCGCGCAGTGCGGAACAGCTCCCACGGGATTCTCGATACGCTCCGTGACCACGATGATCGCTTCCTCTTGGCCGCGAACACGGATGGCATTCCAGCGGAGTTGCCGGCACTCGTGCCACTTATTGCCCTCGGGTTGCTCGCCGACCCCGAAGGGTTGGCAGACGGGTCCTGGCGCAAGAAGCTCGTTGAGCGCGCTCAGCGCAATCACTGAGGGCGGCAGCCGTGACCAACGCCCCCCAGGCCGAGCACCTGGCGAAGGAGCCTCTCCGTGGTCTTCCCTTGCGCTCGCGCGCTCGCGGCGGAGTTGAGTCCCGTAATGTGGTGTAGAAGTCCCCGAGCCCCGGCGCACTAGAGTGCCGGCCATCGGGGGCCCCTAGAATCGTCGGTGTTCGACCAAGATCATCGACGAGAGGAGCACCACGATGGCCGACCCACGAAGCATGAGCGTCGCCGAGGCGGCGAGCAAGTTCCTCTGCGGCCAGCAGGCAGACGTCGTGCGCGAGGCCGTGCGCACGGTCGTGGCCGAGCTTATGGAGGCAGAGATCGCCGAGCTTGCCGGCGCCGGGCGCTACGAGCGTTCGCCGGAGCGCGCCACGCAGCGTAACGGCTACCGCCAGCGCGGCTGGGACACGCGCGTGGGCTCACTGGAGCTGGCCATCCCGCGCCTGCGAGCCGGCAGCTACTTCCCGAGCTTCCTGGAGCCACGGCGCCGCTCAGAGCAGGCCCTGGTGGCCGTCGTGGCCGAGGCTTACGTGAACGGCGTCTCGACGCGCAAAGTCGAGCGCCTCGTGGCCCAGTTGGGCGTCGAGTCGATGAGCCGTTCGACGGTCAGCCGTCTGTGCAAGACCTTAGACGAGCAGGTGACCGTCTTTCGCGCCCGCCCCCTGGAGGGCAGCTACCCCTACCTCTGGCTGGACGCCAAGGCCGAGCGCGTCAGAGAGCCCGGCGGGGTGCGCTCCAAGGCGCTGGTGGTGGCCTACGGCGTGCACGAGTCCGGTCGGCGCGAGGTGCTGGGCATCGACGTCGGTGAGTCCGAGAGCGGCGCCTTCTGGCGTGAGTTCCTGCGCAGCCTGGTGGCTCGCGGCTTGAGCGGCGTGCGGCTC
>PMKK01000300.1 GCA_003157715.1 Actinomycetota bacterium | reverse complement strand
GCCGACGATGTCCTTGACCCCGTCCCGTCCGGGCCGGATCCCCGGGGCGGCCTCGTGCTCCTGAAAGTCGGAGCTCAGCAGTTCGTCGATGACGCTCAGGTCCCCCTTGCTGAACGCCTCCTGTGTCATCCGCCGGTAGAGCTCGTGGTTGTCGTTCGCGCTCTCGCTCACGTCGATCACCCTTCTTGTCGGTCCCGCTACTTACGAAGGCGTGGCCGCCCCTCTCGGGCGTCCTTGCCCCTGAAGTGCGAGTACCCCGCTCATCGCGGTCCGCAACCGATGAAGGCGTCGGAGCCCGCCGGGGGGAGCACGGGGTAGGTTCCGGCTCCCCCGGGTACCTCGCAACATGACCACAAACGAACAAGAGGTGGCAGCGACCATGGAAGCCGGATTTCTCCCGAATCCCGCACCGACGAGGGGCGGCATCGTCAACGCCAACGGCATCGACTACTACTACGAGATCCACGGGGAGGGCGAGCCGCTGCTCGTGTTCCACGGCGGACTCGGCTCGATCGACCTGTTCGGACCGAGCCCCGCCCTGCTCGCCGCAGGCCGCCAGGTGATCGCGGTCGACCTTCACGGGCACGGCCGCACGCCCCTCGGCGACCGGCCCATCAGCCTGATCGACATGGGCGACGACATGGCGGTGCTGCTCGAGCGGCTTGGCTATCGCCGGGTCGACGTGATGGGCTACTCGCTGGGCGGCGGCGTCGCCTTCCGACTTGCGGTGCAACATCCCGAGCTGGTGCGCCGCCTGGTGCTGGTCTCGACCGGCTTCAGACAGGACGGCTTCTACGCCGAGATGCTGCCCCTGCAGGCGCAGATGAGCGGCGCCATGGCCGAGCAGATGAAGGGCACACCGATGTATGAGTCCTACGCCGCGATCGCGCCGCACCCCGAGGACTTGCCGAGGCTGCTGGATCGCATGGGCGACCTCATGCGGCAGCCCTTCGACTACTCGGAGGACGTGAAGGGCCTGCGGATGCCGGTCATGCTCGTCTACGGCGACAGCGACATGTTCCGGCCCGAGCACATGGTCGAGTTCTACCATCTGCTGGGCGGTGGGCTGTGCGACGCCGGCTGGACGGGCGAGAACATGTCGCAGAACCGGCTCGCGATCATCCCCGGTCAGACGCACTACGACGTCTTTGCGTCGGCCGCACTGGTGCCGACCGTGCTGCCGTTCCTGAACGGGGAGATGGCGAGCGGCGCGAGCGGCGCGACGAGTGGGTCGGAGCAGGTCGAACGGGCGGCGTGACGCTGCGGGGCCAAGGCGTGCTGGCGGGACCGCTCGCGGGCCGATGGCCGCGAGCGGCACGATGGCCGTCAGGTCGGCCTGGTTGACGCCTTTCGGAGCCGCGCTGCAAGAGAAGGCAGCCGCTCGTCGAGCGTCGACAGTGCTCTCTTGAGGCTGAACACAGGTTGCGTGAACTCCGCGACCTGGTCGACCATGGCCTCGGGAAATGCCTTCAGCGTGGTGGCCGTGAGCGCTTTCGACTGCTCGCTTGTTACGCGGCCGTTGCGAACGAGGCTGTCGCGCATCTCGGCAACGATCTCGTCACTCCACCTGACCTGGTACAGGTAGCGCTCTGCCCCACGGAGGAGCAGGTCACGAGTGGACGTGGGGTTAGAGGACGCACGCATCGAGGAGCGCGATCCACCCCACGGTCAGTAGTCCAGGCCGTACTCAGCCGACTTGTTTGTGAGATCGCGCAGCGCCTTGCGGCGTTCGGCATCGCGAACGTCGCGATACCGTGTGAGGTCCTCGACGTAGACGCGCCGGTGGGCCCCCGTCTTATGAAAGGGGATATCGCCGGTGTCGAGGAGCTTCACCAGGTGGGGGCGCGAGACGTTGAGCAGGTCGGCGGCCTGTTGCGTTGTGAGCTCGTGGTGCACGGGGATGATCGAGACGGCGTTTCCTTGCGACATGGCGGCGACCGCTTGCAGGAGCACCTTGTAGATGGACGTTGGAATCTCGAGCGTCTCGCCGTCGGGCGAAACGAGCGAGGCTCGTTTGGTCGTACTGATGCGCTGCGCCTCCATGAACGAGCGAAGCCTCAGAACAGAGGCGGTCTCGCGCTTGCTGGGAACAATCGGGGTTTGGCACTGTTCCACAGTGCTCGGCCGCAGGCAGGCTTCCATCTCAGTCTCCCGATGAGGACTCTAACGCTCAGCATTCTAGCACTAAACGAAATAAACGAAACAAGAGTGACATCGGAAGGGGGTGATGTTTCCTTGAGATTCGGCCGTAGCCGCCGCGTTGGAGCGGGTAGCCGTCGGGTTTGTGGTGCAGTCGACTGGAGGCTGGTATGCGCAAGTTGATCGCCGGCATGAAGAGCTCTGCCGATGGGATGGTGCGGGGCCATGAGGGCATCGCGCACTGGGTCACGGCGTGGTCGGACGACTACGGCCTGACGCCACAGATAGACGCCTGCGTGCTCGGGGCAGGCATGTACCCCGAGTACGAGGGCTACTGGACCGCGATACAGAACGAGCCCGACAAGCCCGTCTGGACCGGCGGCCCTGTGCCGACGTCGGGCGAGGTCGACTGGGCGCATTTCGCCGCGCACACGCCGCACTACGTGCTCTCGCTCACGCTGACGACGGCCGGCCGGCCACAGACGAGCTTCCTGCGGGGACTCGACGAGATCGCCGCCCTCAAGCAGCAGCCCGGCAAGGACATCTACCTCGTCGGCGGGGCGCGGACGACGGCTAGCTGCATCGACGCCGGGCTGGTCGACGAGCTCCGGCTCATCGTCTATCCGCTGATCGCCGGTGGGGGAGTGGCGCTGTTCGCGACGGCGGAGCGCCGGCGTGAGCTCGAATTGCGCGCGGTCGAGCAGCTTTCGGATGGGCGGGCGAGGCTGGTGTACGGGGTCGGCTAACGACTCCCGCCCTCGGTGGGGCGGTAGCCCGCCCCGGTGGAGCCGGTAGCCTGACGAGATACGAGGTAGGATGCAGACATGGGGCACGACGAACAGCTCGCCGACCGCGTGCGCTCGATAGCTGGTCGACCGACGATAGGCGGGGGTGACGGTAAGACCCAGCGCTGCGAGGCCAGCATCCCGGTGGGAGCAGCCGTCACGGCGGGCGCCGCCGCCACGTCAGACGGCGCAGCCGCCGCCGTCCTGCCGCTCGATACGCTCACGGTCGCCTCCTTTACGCGTCGGCCGTGGTGCGCTCGCTCCTGGCCTTCGGCGACGGCCACCGCGTGGCGGCCGCCACTGCAACCTCTCATGACCACGCAACTTGGCTAACCCTGGTGGTCGTCGTCCAGACTCCAGGTGTGATGGCCCCCGGCAGGAATCAGCGTGTCCACTCAAGAAGGCGTCGACAATGAACTCCGACCTGCAAGTTCGACCGGCGCGATCCCGACCCGGAGCCGTCGATTTCTTCTGCGGCGTCGGCGGAATGTCCCTTGGGCTCGCCGCGGCTGGGTTCGACCTTCTCGGCGCAGTCGACCACGACGAACGTGTGGTGAGGGCTTATAACGCGAACTTCGGCGACGGACACGCGGTCACTGCGGACCTCGCTGCTTGCACGATCTCAGAACTCCGAGCCAGCCTCAATCTGCCGGAGACAATCGACCTTGTTGCTGGCGGACCACCTTGCCAAGGTTTCTCGCTCATGGGCTCGCGGGTGGAAGACGACGACAGGAATCTATTGTTGTACCGCTTCGCCGAACTCGCTGTGCAGTTGAAACCTCGGGCTGTACTGATTGAAAACGTGCCCGGCGCTTTGATGGGGGACCATATTAAGTGGCTGTCGTCTGCGCTCGGAATCCTTGCCGATGGCGGTTACCGTATTCATGGCCCGAGAATCATCGATGCCGCGTCGCTCGGGGTACCGCAACGTCGAAGACGCCTCTTCGTCGTGGCCACTCGGTCAGATGTGCATACCTTCAGTTTCCCTCGGGCCACACACGTGCTCCTGGCCTCCGAGAACGGAGGCTCATTGCCGCTCGCACCTTCTGCGTCTGAGGCGATCGGCGATATTCCCGACCTTGCGGCGATTGACGCCCTGTACTCACGCGATACGCACGAGTTACCTCTCTCGGAGGACTGTGGTGGGTACACGAGATTGCTGCGGTCGTCGGACTTCTTCGGCGTTGCACCAGCTTCGCCGCAGCGCAACCGTGTGATGTCCGGACTGAAATTGAGCCGGCACAGCGAAGCCGTGCGGGAGCGGTTCGAACATACCCCCCCTGGAGACACCGAGCAGGTTAGCCACTTCCACCGGCTACACCCCGACGAACCCGCAAACACCATCCGCGCGGGCACGGGGCCGGAGCGGGGATCATACATGGCTCCTCGACCCATACATTACCGCGAGCCGCGCTGCATTACTGTTCGAGAGGCGGCGAGACTGCAGTCATTCCCTGATTGGTTTCAGTTCCATCCAACGAACTGGCACGGATTTCGTCAGGTGGGCAATGCCGTTCCGCCGTTGGTTGCTAAGGCCCTTGGTGATGCCTGTAGACAGAGTCTGGAAGAAGACGATCAAGCACACACGTAGGGGATCGACGAAAGGCCGACCTGCAGAAGGGGGACCATGGCGGAATCCACGTACCGCAAGGCAGAAGCTGAGCCCACGAAGAGCTTCTTCATCTCCATGTTGACGCGCGATGTCACGCTTGACGCCGCCATCATCGATCTTGTTGACAACTGCGTCGATGGCGCTCGAAAGAAATGCCCGGATGGAGACTTCTCTGCCGTCGGGGCCGACATCACTCTATCGCCTACGCAATTCGAGGTGAGGGACAACGCGTCCGGTATTGACCTGCAGACAGCTGCAGAGCACGCGTTTCGGTTCGGACGCGACAGCGGTGACTATGTTGAGAACTCGATAGGCCGGTTTGGCGTCGGCATGAAGCGTGCCTTCTTCAAACTCGGTGACACATTTCAGGTTGAATCTCAGACGACCTCGACCGCGTTCGGGCTGACTGTCAACGTGCCAAGCTGGGAGCAATTGGAGGAGTGGGCTTTCCCGTTCGACCATGCCGAGGACAAGCTCAATGTGCCGCCAGACCAGACTTACACACTTGTCAAAGTCACCGAACTCCATGCAGCAGTGAGGGAGTCCTTTGGATCCGACGTGTTCCGCAACCGCCTCTTCGAGGACATCGCCGTCAAACATCAAGCTGCCCTAGAAGCCGGCATGGCCATCAGCCTCAATGGGGTTGCGCTGCCCAGGAGTTCCGCCCAGTTGCTTGATTCGCGTGACATCACTCCCCTATTCGTGGAAGCTGATCTGCCTGTGGCCGCAGAACAGCACATTCACATGCGTCTCTACGCAGGGGTGATGCAGGATTCCCCGCCACAGCCTGCCAAAGCCGGGTGGTACGTATTCTGTAACGGGCGACTGATCCTGAGGGCTGACAAGACGTATCGGACTGGCTGGGGGGAACAAGGGATTCTGACCACCCCACAATTCCACAACCAGTACTCGCTGTTCAGAGGCTATCTATACCTCGACAGTGCTGACCCGGATCTCCTCCCATGGAACACAACCAAGACCGACGTCGACTTTGAGTCGCCCGCGTATCAAGCAGCTCGGGCGAGGATGATCGATGCCATGAAGACCGTGCTCGCCTACCTGAACAAGCTAGACAAGGAAAAGTCGGGCGAGAATGAGTCCGCCGAGCTATTGGAGCCGACACTGGCAGCTGCCCGGCCGGCCGCGGTGCTTGAGTTGCATAGTGCGGATCGTTTCGTCTGGGCCGCCCAGGAACCACGTCCCGGGCAAGCAGGCTCGATTGTCACCGTGAGCATTCAGTACAGAAGGCCACGCGAAACAGTCGAGCAGCTGAAAGAGGTCCTTGATGTCGCCTCAGCGAAGGAGGTCGGCGAAGCCACTTTTGACCTCTTCGCGCAACGGCTGGAGCGTGACGATGCCTGAAGGCTTCAACTACGCGATCCGATACGCGAAGAACATCGAGCGCAAGCTGTTGTGTGACATGCTCGCGCGTCTTTCGGCGTTCGCACCCTTGAACGAGTATCGCTACCTGGGATTTGGCTCGATATGGTTCGTCGATTTCCGGCTGTTCCACACGCGACTTGGGATCCGTTCGATGATCAGCATGGAAGATACGATCCCAATAGACCGATGCACTTGGAACAGGCCATTCAACTGCATTGAGGTCGTAGAGGGGAACTCCGGGGAGTTGCTGCCCAATCTCAGCCACGACCAGAGAACGGTTGCGTGGCTGGACTATACCGACGCCTTGACCGTAGGGGTCCTTGATGATGTCGACACGCTGACGTCGAGCATGTTGTCGGGCGGCGCCATCCTCGTGACCGTACGATGCAAGCCTTCTGGTATTAGTAGGGAGACGATTGGGCGCGTCGAGTACATGAGAGCGAGCTTCGGGGCGTTCGTTCCCATGGCATTGGCTGACGAAGACGTTGCAGACGCACCAGGAATCTGCTCCGCCTACCGTGACATTCTCTGCGCCTGCGCGAACGAGGCAGCCAGACGCAAGACTGATGCCACCGGCGTCGCGCGGAATGTGCGTCAGTTCGCCCTGTTCTTCTACAAAGACGGAATGCCGATGTGCACATGGGGTGCAGTCATCGTGGATGGAGCCGACAACGCGCTGTTCGACCTGTGCAATTTCAGCAACTTCGAGTTTAGCCGAGAGGGCCGCGCGCCGTTCCGTATCTTGCCCCCTATGCTCACTGGCAAGGAAAAACGGGCGCTCGATCAGGCGCTACCGCTGGATGACCAAGCCCGCCTCGATGGGATTCCGCTGACCCCGGCCGCGGTCGCCGAGTACAAGAAGATGTACCGGCACTACCCGTCTTTTGCGGAGACATTTGGCGCCTAGTTCCTTCGTAAAGCCCGCGCCACTTCTGCAATCGCTGAGGAGGCGTCGCGCTTTGCTTCGCACTCCCAGATGACGTAGACGCTCCAACCTAGGCGAGCAAGCTCCTCGCGTGTCGACATGTCGCGATTCTGGTTCTTCTCTAGCTTCGCTCGCCAGAAGGCCGAGTTCTTCGCCGGAACCTTCTTCGCGCATGTCGGACACGCATGCCAGAAACACCCATGGACAAACACCGCGATCCCGCGACCCGGGTATGCAATATCCGGCTTCCCCGGCGCGGTGGCCCAATTGGCTCTGTAACCCGGAAAACCGGCCTCGCGAAACGCGCGGCGTACAAGCACCTCCGGCAGCGTGCCGCTCGACTTGTTCGAGCGCATGATGCGAGACACGACTCCCCTCGGTCTCTCTTGCCCTGCCTCGCTCATGGAGACCACCCTACCATGCACGGTGCTTGGCGTCGGCGCCGTTGTCACGGCCGCTTCTCCAGCAGCCTAATTGCGCAACCGGGTGCGTGTGCAATAGTAGGAGGGTCGAGCGCGGGGGAGGGCATGCTAGCCGATGGCGCCTGTCCATTCGGCTTCTGACGACTCCGGGCATGGCATCGGGACCGACACGGAACAACCCCCGTGTCCGGACACTAACTGCTAGAATCTCCCGGTCAACAGNNTGGCGCGACCGCGCTCGACGCCGCTCAGGCGATCGGCCCGCGGCTGGCCAAGGCCGCCGTCGCGGCCCGTGTCGCGCCGGCCGGCGCCGGCCTCACCGCCGACGGCCAGCCGGTCGACCTCGCCCATCCGCTGAGCGAGGGCGACCAGGTCGCCATCACCACCGCGGCCTCGCCCGAAGGCGTCGACGTGCTGCGCCACAGCGCCTCGCACATTCTCGCCCAGGCCATCTTGCGGCTCTGGCCGGGCACCGAGTACGCGATCGGGCCGACCATCGANNCTTCGCCGAGCCCGTCTCCGACGCGGACTTTCCGCGCATCGAAGAGGAGATGGCGAAGATCGTCGCCGAGGACCTGCCGGTCGCGCGCTACGAGGTGCCGCGCGCCGAGGCGCTCGAGGTCTTCGGCGAGGGCTCCGGCAGCGGTTCGCGCGGCAACGGCGGCGGGGGCCGTAGCGGCGGCGGACGTGGCGGCGGCCAGACCACCGCGCACGGCCTGCCTGCTGGCCTGAACCAGCCCTTCAAGGTCGAGCTCATCGACGACTTGCCCGACGAGCAGACCATCAGCATCTACACCCAGGGCGAGTTCGTCGACCTGTGCCGCGGGCCGCACCTGCCCGCCACCGGGCGCCTCGGCAAGAACACCTACAAGCTCTTGAGCGTGGCCGGCGCCTACTGGCGCGG
>PMKK01000049.1 GCA_003157715.1 Actinomycetota bacterium | reverse complement strand
CCGCCGCCCTGCATCTGGTTCATCATGAACAGCCAGAACCCGAGGATGAGCACGAACGGCAGAAGGTAGACCAACAGGCTGCTCCACCAGGCGCTGCCCGGGTTTTGCGGGACCAGCTGCACGTTGTACTGCTCGATGAGCTGAGCGGTGGTCGTGGTGTCGGGATAGGACACCTTGTACTTGGTAGCGTCGCGGAGGGTGACCGTGAGACTCAGGTCTTTGGTGTTCATGACGACCTGCTTGACGCGGCCGTTCTGCAAGTCGTTGACGAAGCTCTGGGGCACGCTGGACGTCGGCACGGCGCCGGCCACCGGCGTGAGCTTGTACTTGGCAAGCAGCGACGCGAACTGTGCCGGGTCGCTGAACAGCACGCCGTAGACCGACGTCGTCGCGGCGGTTCCCGCGCTCGCCGAAGTCGTGGAGCCCGAAGACGTTGCCGTGCCCGATGACGTCGTGGCGCTCGGCGAAGTCGTCGCGCCCGATGAGGTCGTGGCGCTCGCCGAGGGCGAGGGGGCCGGCGTGCTACCGCCGGCGGCCGATGATGTCGAGGACGTCGACGAAGTCGCCGGAGCGGTCGTGGTGACCAGAGCCGCCATCGTCTGCGAGTCGACGACGACCTTCTGCACGACTCCCGCGGCGAGATCGTTGGCGAGCCGCGATTCGGCCACGGTGCTCTGTACATTGGCGACGAAGAAGCGACCGTGATACTGCGGCTTGGCGGAGCTCTTGGTGCTGTTCCCGTTATGGCGAATGGCCATCTGCAGCACGATCGCCAGAATGATGACGACGAGGATCGGGAAGAACGCGCTCCGGATGAATCTGCTCACGTCAACTCGCTCGACGAGGGGACTGGCATGCCGCTTGCGGCGCCTGGTAGGACGTTTGAGGTTACCATACCCTTGAGGCTACGGCAAAGAACCCTAGGCTCCCGCGAGCTCGGCGATCGCCTCTTCGCGCACACTCGCTACGTGATCGAGCGTACGGTATCGTTCGTCCCAGTCGAGCCCGTAGCCGATCGCGAACACGTTGGGGATCTCGAAGCCGATGTACCGGCAGTCCAGGTTTATGCGGCGCCGCTCGGGCTTGGTCAGCAGGGCGCAGACCTCGAGCGAGGCCGGCTTGCGCGAGCGCAGGTTCTTGAGCAGATAGCTCAGGGTGAGCCCCGAGTCGATGATGTCCTCGACGATCAGGATGTCGCGGCCCTCGATGGGGTGGTCCAGGTCTTTCAGGATGCGCACCACGCCCGACGAGTCGGTGGACGAGCCGTAGCTCGTGACCGCCATGAAGTCGATGGCACAGGGCACCGTAAGGGAGCGCGCCAGGTCGGCCAGAAAGAACACCGCCCCCTTGAGCACGCCCACCAGGACGAGGTCCTTGCCTTGATAGTCGGCCGAGATGCGCGCGCCGAGCTCGGTGATCTTGGCCCGCAGCTCGTCGCGTGCCACCAGCGTGTCGCCAATCGGGTCGGTCACGTCGCCTCCGTTGCCTCCGCGAAGATATGAAGAGTATACGGCGTCGCCTCGGTCACCCGGAACGATTCGGAACTGCGACCCGGACAGGCCCAGGCGATCTCGCCGTCCAGCTCGGCCACCACGGCCCGCGGTCTGCGGGCGCGCGGCACGCGACACGCCGTGAACAAGTCGGAGAGCAGCACGTCGGCCGCCATGCCGAACGGGCGCAGCCGGTCCCCGCGGCGCGGGTGTCGCAGGACGATCCTGGGGTCGGGCCGCCCGACGGCCAGCCAGGCCTCGTCGATGCGCTTCTCAAAGGTGGCGCCGGCGACGAGCTCGGCCCGGTAGCGGCGCTCGCAGAAGAGCCGCGAGGAACCCGGCGTGAGGGCGACGGGCGGGCACNNCGGCCGCCAGTCGTTCGAGGCCCTGCGTGAGGCGGCGCGTGATCAGCGCATCGTCGCCTAAAGCGCAGCGTACGAGCCGCCGCAGGCAGAGCGCCCGCAGCGCGGCCGGCTCGTCGGCGAGCACGCGGACATCGAGCGCCCATGAGGACCCGCCGGCAAGACGTCCGGCGCCCGCTTGTCGGCCGGCGGACCGTGCGCCGGCCGGCCATGCCCCTTCAAGCTGTCCGCCGGCCGCCTGCCCGGCGGGGCGCGCGATCCGCGCCCAGGCCTCGTCGACCGCCGCCGCCAGCACGGCGTGTTCCTCGTCGGCCAGGGCGGCGGCCTCGGCGAGCGTCTCGCTGACCCGCGGATTGATGGCCCGCAGCACGGGCAGCACCTCGTGGCGCACGAGGTTGCGACGGTAGCCGACCGTGCTGTTGGTCTCGTCCTCGCCGTAGACGATGCCGAGCTCGCGGCAGTAGGCGCGCAGCTCGGCGGCGCCCAGGCAGAGCAGCGGCCGCGAGAGCCCCGCCTCGCGCGGGCGCATGGCGCGCAGAGACGACGGCGCGGCGTACTTGGCGAGACGGTAGAGCACTGTCTCGGCCTGGTCGTCGCGGTTGTGAGCGGTGACCACGACGTCGGCTTCGCCACGGCCGACCACGGCGTGCGCGGCGTCGTACCGGATCTGCCTCGCGCGTTCCTGAAAGGCGCTGCCGGTCGGCTTGTGGGCGAGTGCCACGACCTGCAGCGGCACGTCGAGCGCCCGGCAGGCGTCTTCGACGATCCGCCTGTCGCGCGTCGACGCCGCGCCGCGGGTGGCGTAGTCGACATGCAGTGCCGAGAGCTCGAGTCCGAGGCCGAGCCGGCGGTCGACGCCGCCGACGAGGTCGAGCAGGGCCATCGAGTCGGCGCCACCCGACAGCATGAGCAGGGCACGCTCGCCGCGTCGCAGAAGCTCACCGGCGGCGACGAAGTCGGCCGCCCGCCGCCGCAACGAAGCCACCAGACGACCCGGGTCTCTCAGATCCCCCGTCATGAGCTGCCCGCGGCGGCGCGAGAGGGCTAGAACGACACGACCCGGTCGCTGCGCGCGACGAGGTCGGCGAGCTCGTGGATCGTGCCGAGGCGGGCGCCTTCGACGACGTCGGCCTGCGTGATCCCGCGAGTCTGACAACAGGTCCCGCAGAGGGTCACCGACGCGCCCTTTTCGAGCAGCTCTCCAAGCATCTCTTCGAGCGAGGAGTGAGCGCCGCGAGGGTCCTGGCCGCGACGGGCCGTGTGCACGCCGTCACCCAGGAAGAACACCTCGACCCAGTGTTCCTTGACGAGCAGCGCGCCGGCAAGGCGCAGGGCGTTGTAGGGCAGCTCGCTGCCGTACGGACTGCCGTTGACGATCACGGTCGTCACCATGCTGCTTCTCCTTGCCGTCTTGCGAGAGCGGTGCGCATGTCAGCATAGTACGCCGGTAGCGGCGCGAAAAACCGGCAGAGCTGATCGGCGCAACAAGAAGGGCGCCCGAACGGGCGCCCCGAAAGGCTTTGGTAGCGGGGGCAGGATTCGAACCTGCGACCTTCGGGTTATGAGCCCGACGAGCTACCGGACTGCTCCACCCCGCGACGCTTCCCACCCGGCCATGTTCCCTGAGTGGGGCAGGAAGTATACCGCCGTGCCCCTGCGCCTGTAAAGGCACGCGGCCGCACGCCGCGAGCCGCGCCGGTCAAGGCGTGGCCCCCGCGGCCGATAGAGACTTATGACAGACATGGACGCATCCCACGACACCCAGACTCAGGGCCACGCGCGGCCGCCGGCCGGCGACACGTGCCACCCGCACCCGGCAGCCCGCGCCGCGGCGTGCCCGGCGGCGTGCCCGGCGGTGCCCCACCGCCGGCGCCGGCTCGTCCTGGCCACTCTGCTGGCCTGCGCCCTCGCCGCCTGCCTCGCCGGGCTGTGCGGAGGGCGTGCCGCCGCGAGTCCCAAGGTGATCGTCGCCTCCAAACAGGTGACCAGCCTCGCCGGGCTGCAGCAGGCCGCCGACAAGGCCCAGAAGCAGGTGGCCGCCCTCGACGACCGTCTCGAGATCGTCATCGAAGACTGGGACCAGGCGCAGTCGCAGCTCGGCGCCGTAGACGATCAGCTCAGCCAGATCCGTCTGGAACTCGCGCAAAGCCAGACCGACCTCGCCCAGCAGCAGGCCGCCCTGGGCTCGCACCTCGCGTGGATGTACAAGATGGGCGACTACGGTCTGCTCGACGAGCTCCTGAACGGCGGCAGCCTTACCGACGCCGCCTCGCGTCTCGAGCTGCTCAAGCGTCTGAACCAGCAGGACCGCCAGCTCCGCGACGGTTTTCTGGCCACGGTCAAGAAGGTCAACGCCTTGCAGACGTCGTTTGCCGCCAAACGCGACCAGGCCATGGTCGCGCGGCAGCGCGTCGACGCCGAGCGCCTGGCCATCGAAGACCGTCTGGCCGAGCGCCAGGCCATCCTCGACGGCCTCAACGGTCACATAAAGAAGATCCTCGCCCAGCGCGCCCGGCTCGCCTCGCGGTCCTCGGCCCACCTCGGCAGCGCGGCCCTCGCCCACATCGGCACGATCAACGGCACGCCGGCCCAGATCGGCGTGGTCCGCGCCGCCCTCAAGTTCCTCGGCGTGCCCTACGTCTGGGGCGGCGCTTCGCCGAGCGGGTTCGACTGCTCGGGCCTCGTGCTCTACGTCTTCGCGCGCTACGGAGTCACGCTGCCGCACTTCGCCGCCTACCAGGCCCAGATGGGCACGGCGGTGTCCGAGTCGCAGCTCGAACCGGGCGACCTCGTGTTCTTCGGCGCTCCCATCCACCACGTGGTCATCTACATCGCCAACGGCCTCGTCGTCGAAGCGCCCCACACCGGCGACGTCGTCAAGGTCGCCCGCCTCTCCGACTTCGAGACGCCGACGGCCTGCCGTCGCTACGCGCTGCGCCTACCCTGAAACGCGAGGCCGGCCGCCGCGCCACCGCCGACCGGCCGTACGTCCACCTGTTCCTGACACGGCCCGAAGGGATAGACTGCAAGTGGTCATGAACGGCATGGTACTTCTCATCATCCTCGGCGTTGTCGTGGTCGGCGCGCTCATCGCGGCGCTGCCGCTCGCCGTGCGCGCTTTCCGGTTGTTCAAGACGGTCCGGCGGGCGCAGGCGGAGCTGCTGCCCCTGGCCGACGGACTTGCCCGGCGCGCCGACCTTGCCGCCCAGAAGGCGGCCACGCTGGGCGAGAAGGGTGAGAGCCTGAGCGAGCGTCTGGCCGACCTGCAGGGCTCGATCGCCCGCGTGGCGGTGCTCATGCAGGCCATGCAGGAGACGTCGGGCCGCTGGCGCACCCTGCGCCGCTACGTCAGGTAGACGCCGCTCCGTAAAGTCGCCGCTCCGTCAGGCAAGCGGCCGCTTCGGCGCCCCGCTGCTTCGCCCTACTTCGCCGGCGCTCCCCAGCCGCGCAGCTCGTAGTAGTCGCCCAGCATGACGTCCATCTCGGCCTGCGTGAGCGTCGAGTGCTGCTCGTCGTCGGTCGGACGTTCGGTGATCCAAGCCGGCAGCTTCTCGCCGGTGCCCGCCGTGACGCCCCGAGCGTCGTTGAAGCGGTGGGTCTCGGTGATGATGCGGTTGGCCACGGCGTGCAGCTCGTCGACCGTGTAGTCGGTGCCGAGCGCCGCGTTCAGGACATCGGTGATGTAGGGCCAGGGCACGAGATCGCGGTAGAACCGGCAGTAGATGAGCGTGTCCATGATGCAGAGCCGGTCTTCCCAGTCGACGTAGACCGCGGACTTTCCCTCGAGGACCTGGGGGTCGCTGAAACCGGCGAGCTCGGCCTTGTAGAACGTGGCCCGCAGGTGGCAGGCGCCGCGCGCGGTGACGGCAAAGCCGAGCCCCATGCCCTTGAGCGTGCGCGGATCGTAGCCGGCCGGCTCCATGCCCTTCACGTGGACGGCCACGCCCTTGAGCCCCAGCTCCTTTTCGACCCGCAGGACGCCGTCGGCAAACAGGTCGCCGAGCCCCTCGCGCAGGCACATCGACTCGAGGAACGCGGCCACGCCATCGGCGTCGCCGAAGTCGAGACCCAGGTCGATCAGGCCGCGTCGCGAGGCTTCGATGGCGAGGCCGCAGAGGTTGCCGGCCGTCATGGTGTCGACCCCCAACCGGTCGCAGATGTCGTTGAGACGCATGACCTGGCCGAAGTCGACGATCTCGCACAGCCCTCCGAACACGTAGAGCGTCTCGTACTCGGGGCCGTCGATCTCGAGCCCGGCGTGCGGACCTTCGCGGATGACGTTGTGCTTGACGCACTGCAGCAGACAGGGCGGGCAGACGTTGTTGTGCTCGAGGTAGCCCTCGATCATGGCCTCGGTCGTCAGGGGCTCGAAATCGTCGAGATGGCCCTTGCGCCAGTAGCGCGTCGGAAACGCGTTGGCGCCGTTCAACAGGCGCACCATGTTGACCGTGCCGCCGCGCCGGTAGGCGGCCACGCCGGCGTCGTCCTTGCTGCGAGCGGCCATGTCCCTGACGAGCTCCTTGAAGCGCTCGGGGCGGGCCGGCTCGACCTTGCGGTCGCCGTGAAAGACGATGCCCTTGAGCTTCTTCGAGCCCATCACGGCGCCGGAGCCGCCGCGCCCGAGGCTGTGCCACTTGTTGTTTTCGATGCAGGCGAAGCGCACGAGCTTTTCGCCGGCCGGACCGATGACGCAGGCCTGCGCCTTGGGCCACTGCTCTTTGTGGCGGCCGACCAGGGCCTCTTCGGCCTTGTAGGTGTCGAGACCCCAGAACTCGTCGGCGGCATGGATCGCGCCGCCGGCCTCGGACACCTCGATGTAGACGGGCGTGTCGGCGGCGCCCTCGACGATCACCACCCGGTAGCCCGTGCGCGCGAACTGCGGCGCGACGTGGCCGCCCGAGGTGCACTCGCCGTACCCGCCGGTCAGCGGCGAGGCGAAGTGCAGGCCGTAGCGGTTGCTGCCGAACATGGTGGTGCCGGTGATCGGCCCGTTGACGAAGATGAGCTTGTTGGCCGGCCCGAGCGGCTCGACGCCGGGGCCGACTTCGTCGGCCAGGTAGCGGGTACCGATGCCCTTGCCGCCGATCCACTCGCGAAGCAGTCCGGGCGCGATCGTCTCTTCGGTCACGGTCCGCGAGGTGAGGTCGATCCTGAGCAGATCTCCCATGCCTTGTCCTTTCCGACGCCGAATCGGTCCGAGCACGAGCCGCGAAACAGGGAACGCGAAGCGCCGCCCGGCGCTCGTGGTCCCCATGCAAAGGATTCACCACGTCGCCGGGCGGCGCAAGGTCTGCCGTTGTGACCGGCCGGGCCCAGGGGCCCGGCCGGCGATGTCTCAGTCTGCCGCTGCCGTCAGGCGCTCTTGAGGGCGTCGGCCAGCGGGGTGTACTTCAGGCCGTGGGCGGTGGCGACCGACGGGATCGTCAGCAGACCACGATAGACGTTGACGCCGAGCGCCAGCGCCGCGTCGTCGGCGACGGCCTTCTCGAAGCCCTTGTTGGCGATGGCGAGGCCATAGGGCAGCGTCGCGCCGGCGAGGGCCATGGTGGAGGTACGAGCCACGGCGCCGGGCATGTTGGCGACGCAGTAGTGGATGACGCCGTCGATCACGTAGGTCGGCTCGGTGTGCGTGGTGGGCTTGGAGGTCTCGAAGCAGCCGCCCTGGTCGATGGCGACGTCGACGAGCACCGAACCCGGCATCATGTTCTTGAGCATGCTCTTCTTGATGAGGTGCGGGGTCTGCGCGCCACCCGGCAGGAGGACCGCGCCGACGACGAGGTCGGCGTCGGCGATCTCGGCCTCGACGGCGGCCTCGGTGCTGAGCACGGTCTCGATGTGGCCGGCGAAGATGTCGTCGAGGTAGGTGAGACGCTCGGCGCTCTTGTCGATGACGACCGTGCGGGCACCGATACCGACGGCCACCTTGGCCGCGTTGGCGCCGACGGTGCCGCCGCCGATGACGACGACCTTGGCCTGCGGTACGCCGGTGACGCCGCCGAGAAGCACGCCGCGGCCGCCGTTGTTCTTCTGCAGGTGAGTGGCGCCGGCCTGGATGGCGAGCTTGCCGGCGACCTCGCTCATCGGGAACAGGAGCGGGTGGGCGCCGTTCGGGAACTCGACCGTCTCGAAGGCGATGCCGCGGATCTTGGCGGCCAGCATGCCGTCGGTCAGCTGACGGGCGTAGTCCGCCGCCATGTGGAGGTAGGTGTAGAGG
>PMKK01000203.1:146-4940 GCA_003157715.1 Actinomycetota bacterium | reverse complement strand
CACCTACGGCCTCGCCTGCTGCGCCATCGAGATGCTGAGCTCCGGCTTTGCCCGCTTCGACGTCGCGCGCTACGGCATGGAGGTCTTTCGCCCCACGCCGCGCCAGTGCGACCTCATGATCGTGGCAGGCACCGTCAACGAGAAGATGGCGCCGGTGCTCAAGCGCCTCTACGAGCAGATGTCGGAGCCCAAGTGGGTCATCGCCATGGGCTCCTGCGCCACCAGTGGCGGCCCCTTCTACGACGGCTACAACGTCGTCAACGGGGTCGACAAGGTCGTGCCGGTCGACGTCTACATCCCCGGCTGCCCGCCCCGCCCCGAGGCGCTGTTCCAGGGCCTGCTCGAGCTGCAGAAGAAGATCCAGACCATGCGCATCGTGCCACCGCTGCCCGCCGGCCCCGACGCGCCAGCCGCCGGTCTCGCCGCCGCCGGCCCCGACGCGCCAGCCGCCGGTCTCGCCGCCGCCGGCCCCGATGCCCCCGCCGTGGTCTCTGCCGACGCTTCCGGCGCCACCTCCGACAAGGTCCAGGGATAGCGTGCTGCCCCCGATCGGCTCGGCCGGCCTGCCGATCGACGACGTCGCCGATCGTCTCGTTTGCGCCCTGGGCACCGACCTTGCCGACGTGCGAGTCCAGGAGCCCGACACCGTCGTGGCCGTCGTCGAGCGCGGCCGCCTGCACGACGTAGCGGTAGCCCTGCGGGGTCTCGACGGCCTCGCCTACGAGTCGTGCAACTTCGTCGCCGCGGTCGACCACGTGAGCCACTTCGAGTGCGTGTACCATCTCTATTCGTTTGCTTCCAACACCTATCTCGAGCTGCACGTCGAGGTGCCGCGCGCCGAGCCTTCCGTCGCGACGGTCTGCGACGTCTGGCCGGCCGCCGACTGGCACGAGCGCGAGGCCTGGGACATGATGGGCATCCGCTTCGAGGGGCACCCCGACCTGCGCCGCATCCTGCTCAAGGACGACTGGGTCGGACATCCGTTGCGCAAGGACTACGTCGATACGATCGCCAACCATCCCTATGCCTGACTTCTTCACGACAGCCGCCCCCGACGAAGCCATGGCGCTGGCCCTGCGGCGCATCCGCGCCTCCGAAGAAGCCGGGCACGGCAGCGAGATGGCCGGACTGGGCTTCAACCAGGTCGTCGTCAATATGGGCCCGCAGCATCCCTCGACCCACGGCGTGCTGCGCCTCGTGGTCACCCTCGACGGCGAGCTCGTCAAAGACGTCATCCCGGTGATCGGCTACCTGCACCGCTGCAAAGAGAAGCTCGCCGAGAAACGCACGTATTTTCAGTACATTCCGATCCCCGATCGCACCGAGTACCTCGCCGGCATGAACTGCGAGTGGGGCTACGTCCTGACGGTCGAGAAGCTCGCCGGCATCCAGCCGACCCGGCGCGCCGAGTTCATCCGCGTCATCATGGCCGAGCTCAACCGCATCGCCAGCCACCAGGTCGGCGTCGGCACCTTCGTCTCCGACCTTGCTCCCTTGGGCACGGCCCTGGTGTTCTACGCCTTCCGCCACCGCGAGAAGATCCTCGACCTCTTCGAGGCCGCCAGCGGGGGCCGCATGATGTTCAACTACTTTCGTTTCGGCGGCGTGCGCTACGACCTGCCCGACGGCTGGGTCGAGCAGTGCCGCGAGCTCATGGCCCAGGTGCCGGCCTGGTGCGACGAGTACGAGTCGCTGGTCAACGACAACGCCGTCTTTCTGCAGCGCTGTATGGGCAAGGGCGTGATCAGCCACGACGACGTCGGCGACTACGCCATCACCGGACCCAACGCGCGCGCCTCGGGGGTCGCTCACGACCTGCGCCGCACGCGGCCCTACTCGGTCTACCCCGAGCTCGACTTCAAGGTCTGTCTGGGCGAGCACGGCGACGTGCTCGACCGCTACCAGGTGCGCGTCGACGAGATGCGCGAGTCGGCCCGCATCGTGCTGCAGTGCCTCGACATGCTGCCCGGCGGACCCGTGCAGCTCGGCACGCTGCGGCCGCCCTACGTCATCACGCCGCCGCCGGGCGCCTGCTACACCGGGCAGGAGAACCCGCGCGGCGAGTACGGCACCTACATCGTCAGCGACGGCTCACGCTACCCGTATCGCCTCAAGTACCGCGACCCCTGCTTCGTGAACCTGCAGCTCTTCCCCAAGCTGCTGCGCGGCAACAAGATCGCCGATGCCGTGGCCATTTCGGGCAGCATGGACCTCGTGCTCGGCGGGATCGACCGCTGATGAGGAGCGACCGATGAGCTGGGATATCGTCTGGGCCGTCGTGCGGCTCGTGGTGGCTGTCGTCATCGCCTACTCCGTCGTCTTCGTCGCGGCGCTTGTCAACATCCTCTTCGAGCGCCGCATGCTGGGTTTTCTGCAGGACCGCCTGGGTCCCAACCGCACCGGGCCCCAGGGCATCCTGCAGAGCGTCGCCGACGCCTTCAAGATGATGGGCAAAGAGGACTTCGCGCCGACCGCCGCCGACAAGGCGATGTTCACGCTGGCGCCGATCATGGTCATGATCGGCGCGGTCGCCATCCAGGTCGTAGTGCCCTACACGAAGGGCTGGACCGACCAGAACCTGAACGTCGGGCTCATCTATATCGTCGCCATCACGAGCTTCACGGTGCTGGCCATCCTGCTGGGCGGCTGGGCCTCGCACAACAAGTACTCGCTGGTCGGCGCGCTGCGGTCGGCCGCCCAGATGATCTCATACGAGCTGCCCATGATCCTCTCCCTGCTGGTCGTGGCCATGGCCGCCGGCTCGCTCAGCCTGAACTCCGTGGTCGCCGCGCAGAACCGCTACCAGTGGTTTGCCTTCACCATGCCGTTCACGTTCCTGCTGTTCTTCATCGCCTCGATCGCCGAGCTCAACCGCGGACCGTTCGACCTGCCCGAGTCCGAGTCGGAGCTCGTGGCCGGCTACGGCACTGAGTACTCCGGCATGCGCTTCGGCATGTTCTTCTTAAACGAGTACGCCGGCATGACCATCATGTCGATGGTCACCGTCACCCTGTTCCTGGGCGGCTGGCAGGGGCCGTTCGCCGGCGCCCTCGTCATTCACGGCGTGGCCCTGGTGCCCCTGGTCTGGTTTCTCGCCAAGGTCTACCTCCTGGTGTTCGCCCTTGTCTGGATCCGCCTGTCGGTGCCTCGCCTGCAGGTCGACCAGCTCATGGGGTTCGCCTGGAAGGTGCTCATCCCGCTCGGGCTGGCCAACATCCTGGCGACCGCCGCCATCATGCTCTGGGCGCCGCACTGGAAGCTCGCCATGGCGGTCTGCAGCTGGATCTTCCTGATCGCCTTCGTCGGCCTCTTCGACATCGTGCTGCGCTGGCGCCTCAACCGGCAGCGCCGGCGCCTGGTGGTGCTCACCTAGTGCTCGGCATCCTCAAAGCCATGCGCACCACCCTGGGCCATCTGCCGCAGCGCAAGATCACCGTGCAGTATCCCGAGCAGCGCGAGCAGCTGCCCGAACGCAGCCGAGGGCTGTTTCGGGTCGTCATCGACCCGGCCACCGACGACCCGCGCTGCCGCGCCTGTACCCTTTGCGAGACCAACTGCCCGGTGCAGGTCATCCGGGTGAACTACGAGTCCAAGTACGCGCTGCCGGCCGTCAACGAAGCGCGCCTCGCGCGTGAGCGCACCGAGTCGCAGCCGGCGCCCGACCTCACGCTGCTGGCTCCGGTCGTCGACCACTACCGCGAGACCGGCACCGGCATGATGGCCGTGCTCCAGCACACCCAGGAGATCTACGGCTACCTGCCGCGTCTGGCCCTGCAGGAGATCTCGCTCGAGACCGGCGTGTCGCTCTCGCAGGTCTACGGCGTGGTGAGCTTCTACAACCAGTTCCGCCTCTCGCCCGTGGGCCGCTTCGTGATCACCGTCTGTCACGGCACGGCCTGTCATGTCGCCGGCGCGCCGCTCATCACCGAGGCCTTCTCCGACGAGCTCGGCATCGAGGTCGGCAAGACCACGAGCGATCGCCTGTTCACCTTGCAGACCGTGAGCTGCGTGGGCGCCTGCGCCCTGGCGCCGGTGGTGCGGGTGGGCGACGACGAGACCCACGGGCGCATGACCCCCGACAGGGCGCGCGCCCTGGTGAACGATCTCAAACACCGCGCCGAGGCCGACCGATGAGTCCTGTCGCCACCGATCGCGCGAGCGCCGTCGCGGCGGCCCTGAAGCAGGCACTGCACGCCGACGAGGTCGTCGCCCACGAGGGCGCCCGCGAGGTGCGCATCTGCGCCGGCACCGCCTGCCACGCTTCGGGCCGCCCGGCGGTCACCGCGGCCTTCCGCGACCAGCTCGCCGAGAAGGGGCTCGCCGGCACCGTCCGCGTCGTCGAGACGGGCTGTCACGGCTTCTGCGAGCAGGGTCCGATCGTCGTCGTGCAGCCGCAGGGGCTGTTCTACCCGCGGGTGCGGGCCGGCGACGTGGCCGGCATCATCGACGCCAGCATCGTCGGCGACGGCATCTACCAGAAGCGCCTCTACAAGGACCCGGGCAGCGGCGCGCCCATCCCCTACGAGCGCGACATCCCGTTCTATGCCGAACAGCGCCGCCTGGTGCTCGCCCTGAACGGCAAGATCGACCCCTACTCGATCGACGACTACCTTACGCACGGCGGTTACGGAGCGCTCGCCGGTGTGCTCGCCGCCGGCGATCCCGAGAGCGTCATCGCCGCGGTCACCGAATCGGGCCTGCGCGGCCGCGGCGGCGCCGGCTTTTCGACCGGCACCAAGTGGAGTCTCACGCGCCGCAGCCCGGGCGCGGTCAAATACGTCATCTGCAACGCCG
>PMKK01000203.1:0-137 GCA_003157715.1 Actinomycetota bacterium | reverse complement strand
CCGTTCGCCGTCGAGCGCCTCGGCAGGGCGCTCGAGCAGGCTCGCGAGCGCGGCATCCTGGGCAGCCACGCGCTCGGCAGCGACTTCTCGTTCGACGTGCAGATAAACGAGGGCGCCGGCGCCTTCGTGTGCGGCGA
>PMKK01000131.1 GCA_003157715.1 Actinomycetota bacterium | reverse complement strand
GGTCACCGGGGCGGTAGTGTCGATGTTCACAAAACCGGTGTGGTTCGTCTCTTTGTTGCCGACGCCGTCGGTCGCCCAGTAGACGACGGTGTGCGTGCCCTCGCCCGAGACGGTGAAGGGCACCGTGTACGTCTGCTGAGCGCCGCCGTCGAGCGTGTAGTAAGTGCCGGTGACCCCCGACTGCGAGTCGGTGGCGGTCAGCGTCACGACCTGAGCGCCGGTTCGCCAGCCCGAGTGGTCGTCGGCCTGCAGGCCGGCGGCGGCGGTCCGCGGAGCGCTGGTGTCGATATTGACGAAGCCGGTGTGGTTCGTCTCTTTGTTGCCCGCGCCGTCGACCGCCCAGTAAACGATGGTGTGCGTGCCCGGCGCGGAAACGGTGAAGGCCGACGTGTACGTCTGCTGAGCGCCGCCATCGACCGTGTAGCAAGTGGCGGCGACCCCCGACTGGGAGTCGGCGGCGGTCAGCGTCACGACCTGAGCGGCCGCTTGCCAGACGGAGTAGTCGTCGGCTCGCAGGCCGGTGGCAGTCGTCGCCGGCGCGGTGGTATCGACGTTCACGAAGCCCGTGCGCGTCGCTTCGGCGTTGCCGGCCGCGTCGACCGACCAGTAGCTCACCGCGTGCGAACCCTCTCCCCCGATCAGCAGCGGCCCGCCCGCGTAAAGCTGCGCGGCGCCACCGTCGACCGCGTAGTGGGTCGTGGCCACGCCGGACAGCGCGTCCGCGGGGGTGAAGGTCACCGACTGACCGCCCGGCGCCCACCCGGAGTGGTCGTCGGCCTGCAGGCCGGCCGCGGTGGTCACCGGCGACGTCAGATCGAGGTTGACGTAGCCTGTCTGGGTCGCGCATTGCAGGCCCAGGGTGTTCACGGCATAGAAGGTGACGGCGTGGCTGCCCTCGCCGGAGACCGTCACGCTCGCCGGGCTCACGACACTCTGCCAGGCGCCGCTGTCCAGCTTGTAGTAGATGGTGATGGGGGCGTGGTCGCCGCTGCCGGTGATGGTCACCGTGGTGGCCGCGTTGCGCCAGCCCGAGTGAGTGTCGGCCGAGAGGTTGGTGGCCTGGGCGAAAGGATTGGAGATGTTGACCCAGCCCGTGTGGTGTGCCGTGACGTTGCCCACGGCATCGGTCGCCCAGTAGGTAACCGGGTGCTGGCCGACCCCCGAGACGGTGAAGGGGCCCGCGTAGGTCTGCGGGCCGCCGCTGTCGACGGAGTAGGAGATGCTCGCCACGCCGCAGCCGCTCCCGTCGTCGGCCGCCAGGCTGACGGTCTGGCTGGTGGAGCGCCAGCCCGAGAACTGGTCGGCGGCAAGACCGCTCGCCGTGGCCACCGGCGCCGTGGCGTCGATCCACACGGTGCAGGTGCCGGTCGCGCTCGAGTTACCCGCGTTGTCCAAAGCCTGGTACTGGTAGACACGGGCGCCATCCCCGGAACCGTCCGAGGGAGCCGGCACGACGAAGGCGTTGCCGGCCGCCGTCTGCCAGCTCGACGCGCCCTGCAGGCGATACTGCGTGGCGGCGACACCAGAGCCACCCGTGTCGGCGGGGCTCAGATGGATCGTCACCGGACTGTTGTGCCAGGCGGCGTCGGCGTCGTTACCGACGGTCGGCGCCGCCAGGTCGATGTTCACATAGCCCGTCGTGCCGGCCTCGATGTTGCCCACGGCATCCACGGACCAGAAGGTGATCGGGTGCGAGCCCTGGGCGGAAACGGTGAACGGGTTCGAGTAGGTCTGCCGCGCGACGCCGTCGATGATGTAGTAGGTAGCAGCCGTGCCGGACAGGGCGTCGCTTCCGGTCAGGTTCACGACCTGGCTCGCGTTCTTCCAGCCGGAGTGGTCGTCGGCCGCGAGGCCGGTGGCGGAAGTCACGGGCGCGACGGTGTCGATGTTCACGTAGCCGGTGTGCTTGACCTCGGCGTTACCGGCCACGTCGACCGCCCAGTAGACGATCGTATGGATACCCGAGGCCGAGACGCTGAATGCCGACGCGTAAATCTGCTGGGCGCCGCCGTCGACGGTGTAGTAAGTGCCGCCGACTCCGGACAGGGCGTCGGTGGCGGTGAGCGTCACGGCCTGAGCGGTCGTGCGCCAGCCGGAGTGGTTGTCGGCCTGCAGCCCAGCGGCGGTNNGGTGGTGTCGATGTTCACGAAGCCCGTGTGCTGGGTCTCGGTGTTGGCGACTTTGTCGACCGCCCAATAGACGATGGTGTGGGTCCCCGCGGCCGACACCACGAAGGGTGCGCTGTAGGTCTTGCGGGCGCCGCCGTCGAGAGTGTAGTAGGTGGCACTGACTCCCGACTGGGCATCGGTGGCGGTGAGCGTCACGGTCTGAGCGGTCGTGCGCCAGCCGGAGTGGTTGTCGGCCTGTAGCCCCGTGGCGGTGGTCACTGGGGGCGTCGTGTCGGCCAGGTAGGTCCGCACGACCCCGCCGCCGCCGGCCGTCCACAGGCTGCCGGCCGCGAAGACGATGCCGCGCAGGGTCTGGGTGGTAGACGACGCCTGAGTGGCCCAGGCGGTGCCGCCGTTGGTCGAGTGCCTGATGCTGCCGCTGCCGCCGACCGTCCAGCCGTTACTGGCATCGGTGAACAGCACGCCGTAGAGCGTCACCGTGATACCCGATGTCTGAGTGGCCCATGCCGTGCCGCCGTTCGTGGTATGGCGCAAGGTGCCGCGGGCGCCCACGGCCCAGCCGTTGCTGGCGTTGATGAAGGAGAGACCGTAGAGGGCCTGGGTCGTGCCCGAGGTCTGCGCGGCCCAGGTGTCGGTCGTGCTGCCGTTCGTGGTGTGGCGGATGAGGCCGCCGCTGCCCACGACCCAGCCGGTGTTGGCGTCGGTGAAGCGCACCCCATACAACGTCGAGGTGGTGCCCGAGGTCGCCGCGGCCCAGGTGGAACCGCCGGCCGCGCTGCCGTTCAGCGTGCGGCGGATCGTGCCGCCGCTGCCCACGACCCAGCCGGTGTTGGCGTCGGTGAAGTAGACGCCGCGGAGGGTCTGGGTCGTACCCGAGGTCTGGACCGTCCAGGTCGTGCCGCCGTTCAGCGTGCGTACGATCGTGCCGTAACTGCCGACCGCGAAGCCGACCTGGGAGTTGACGAAGTACACGCCGCGCAGGGTCTGAGTGGTGCCCGAGGTCTGGGCCGTCCAAGTCGTGCCGCCGTTCGTGGTGTGCCGGATGACGCCGCCGTTGCCCGCGAACCAGCCGTTGCCGGCGTCGGTGAAGAAGATCCCGTTGAGGGTCTGAGTGGTGCCCGAGGTCTGTTTGGTCCAGGTGTTGTAGGTCGCGGCCCGTGCGGTGCTGGGGCCGATCGCCGCCGCCAGCGCCAGAACGCAGAACAGGGCCAAAGCCGCAAGACAGGCGCCGCGCGAGGCGCGCGCGCGATGGTCGGTCCGCGGCAGAGCCTCACGCAGAGACCGGCGCCGCGTGACCCCCACCAGATATCCTCGTGTACCCAGCATGGTCGCCTCGTCTCCTTCGTGAATCACCCGTACGGCCGTCCCGCAGTGCTACTAGTTTCGGTAGGTAGTGGCCCTTTCGGAAGAGACAACGGCGACCTTTAGACAGATTGACAGTCGCGCGGCAGGGCAGCGGAAGCGGTGCGGTATGCTTAGAGTCCCTTGACTCGAGCGCGCCGGGAGAGTTCCGATGCCGACCAATGAGCACCCACCCGCGCAAGGTCGCGAAAGCGCGACCGACGCCGTCTACGCGGTGATCGAAGAGGCGGCCGGGCAGTGCTACGTGCGCGCCCTCAAGGAACTGCCCCCCGACGTCAAGGCGGCCTTGCGCGACGCCCGCGACTCAGAGACCGACCCGAGCGGGCGCGTGCTGCTCGGCATCATGGCCGAGAACATCGTGGTGGCCGAACGCGACACCAACCTCGTCTGTCAGGACACCGGCACGGTCGTCTTCTGGCTCGAGGTCGGCGAGGACTGCGTCCTGAACCTGGCCCGCGTCACGAGCGCGGTGCGCGCCGGCATCGCCCGGGCGACGCTCGAGCAGTCGCTGCGGCCCAACGCCGTGCACCCCGTGACGCGGCAGAACACCCGCACGAACACGGGCCGCCATCTGCCCGTCATGCACTACGAGTTCGTGCCCGGCTCGGCCGCGATGCCGGGCGACGCCCTCAAGCTCCACTGCCTACCGAAGGGCTCGGGCTCCGAGAACATGAGCTTTCTCAAGATGCTGAATCCGGCCGACGGCGTGCGGGGCGTCAAGCGGTTCATCCTGGAGTGCGTGGTCGAGGCCGGTCCCAAGCCCTGCCCGCCGACCATCGTCGGCGTCGGGCTGGGCGGCACGAGCGACCTCTGCACGGCGCTTGCCAAGAAGGCCGTGCTGCGCCCGCTGGGCAGCCGCAGCGACGACCCCGTGATCGCGGCCCTCGAAGACGAGCTCTTCGCCGCCGCCAACGAGCTCGGCATCGGTCCCATGGGCCTGGGGGGCAGCAGCACGGTGCTGGGCGTGCACATCGAGCACGCCGACACGCACATCACGCAGAACCCCGTCGCGGTGAACCTGCAGTGCTGGGCCGCTCGCCGCTCGAGCGCGCTCGTCACGCCCGGCGGCCACGTCACCTACGGCTTCTAGGCGAGGGGTGCTCATGACCGACGAACTCAGGCTGCGCTTCCCGCTCACAGACCCCGACGCCCTGCGCTCGCTGCGCGCCGGCCAGCGGCTACGCGTCGACGGCCAGGTGATCGGCATCCGCGACGCGACCCAGATCGCCATGTTCGACCGCGGCGAGAAGCCCGCCATGAGCCTGACGGGCGCCGCGCTCATCCACACGGCGCCGAACGTCCGCAAGCTCCCCGACGGCCGCTACGAGAAGATCTGCATCGGCACCACCACGAGCGCCCGTATGGACCGCTTCACCCGCGGCCTGCTGGAGACCTACGGGGCGCGGGCGATCATCGGCAAGGGCGGCCTGCTGGCCGACTCGCTGCCGGTGCTCGAGGAGTTCGGCGGCGTCTACCTGGCGATCTGCGGCGGCGCGGCGGCGCTCGAGACGACCCAGATCGAGGCCATCGAGGACGTCGAGTTCGAAGAGCTGCTGCCCGAGTGCCTGTGGAAGTTCCGCGTGCGCGAGTTCGGTCCGCTGATCGTCGCCATGGACGCCCATGGCAACAGTCTCTACGAGACCGTGCGCGACCACGCGCGGCAGCGCCTCGAGGAGCTCTCGGCGCGGTTCTAACCCCACCCGCGTTCTCGCCCGTCACGGCCACGAGACAGGCCTGTTCCGCGAGGCATAAGATGGCACCCATGGAGCTTCGCCACCTGCGCCTCTTCTGCGAGATCGTCGATCAGCGCAGTTTCTCGCTGGCCGCCGAGTACATGCACATCACCCAGCCGGCCGCCAGCCTGCAGGTACGTTCGCTCGAGCGCGAGCTCGGCACCCGGCTCCTCGACCGCTCGGGCCGCGACGTCAAACCCACCGACGCCGGCGACGTGCTCTACCGCCGGGCCCGGCAGATCATCGCGTTAGACGACGAAGCGCGGGTCGAGATCATGAATCTCGGCGATCTCGTCGGCGGCCGAGTGACGATCGGCGCCGCGACCGGCCCCGGCGAGCATCTCCTGCCGGGACTGATCGCCCAGTTCAAGCGAGCGCACCCCGGCATCGACCTCAGCCTGCGTGTCACCGACAGCCACGGGGTGATCGACCTCGTGCTCGCCCGCGAGCTCGAGCTCGGCGTGGTCGGCGCCGTATCAAGCCACCCCGACCTCGCCGTGGCGCCCTTCGCCCGCGACGAGATCGTCGTCGTCTGCGCGCCCACGCACCCTTGGGCGAGCCGCGACGATGTCGGTCTCGACGAGTTCCTGCGCGAGCCCTTGATCGTCCAGCAGCACGGAGCCGGCATCCGCGCGGTCGTCGAGGCGGCGCTGCGCGAACGCGGTGTCAAGCCGGCCCAGCTCAACGTGCTCCTCGAGCTCGGCCTGAACGAGTCGGTCAAGCATGCCGTGATGGCCGGCGCCGGCGTCACGTACCTGAGCAAGTTCGCCGTACGCAGCGATGTCAGGAACGGCATGCTCGCCGTCGTGCGGATCGCCGACCTGCAGATCACGCGCGACTTCTCGATCGTGCGCTCACGGACCCGCACCCAGTCGAAGGCCGTCGAGGCGTTCCTGAGCTACCTCGAGGCCCAGTACGACCGACTCTAGGCGGAGTGGAAGGGAATACGATGACGCATCCGACCTTCACCATCCTGGGCCTCGCCGGCAGCCTGCGGCGCGAGTCGTACAACCGCGCCCTGCTGCGCGCGGCCGCCCTTCTCGCGCCGTCCGGAGTGGCCGTCGAGATCTTCGAACGGCTGGGTGAGATCCCGCCGTACAACGACGACGTCCGCCTGCACGGCATGCCCGACCCCGTGGCCGAGCTCTGGCGAGCCATCGCCGACGCCGATGCCGTGCTGATCGCCACTCCCGAGTACAACTACGGCGTTCCGGGAGTACTGAAGAACGCGCTCGACTGGGTGTCGCGACCGCCGGCCGAAACACCGCTGCGCCACAAGCCGGTGGCGATCGTGGGCGCCAGCAGCGGCAACTTCGGCACCGCGCGGGCGCAGCTCGGGCTGCGTCACGCGCTCCTGTTCATGGACGCCGCGACCCTGGCAAAGCCCGAGGTCTACGTCTTTCGCGCCGCCGAGCGCTTCGACGACCAGGGAGAACTCACCGACGAGACCACGCGAGCCCTGCTCGCCGAATCGCTGACGGCGCTCGTCGCGGAGGCGCGCCGGCCGCGTCCCTGAACACCGGCTCCCAAGCGGCGCGGTCACTCAGGCGGCCACCACGGTACGGTCACTCCGGCATGCTCCACTCGTCCCCCGCGGTCTTGCTCCAGTCGTACTCCTGGTCTTGCGTCAGCCGCGAAGGCAACGCGGGCCGGCGGGGTAGACTCCAGGCGCCCGCAGTCCAGCGCTAGCCCCCAGGAGGGCCGTCATGTTCGTCAACATGTCCGTCCACTCTCCCAAGCCCGAGTTCGAGCAGGATCTCATCGATTCCATGCACCGCTTCGGCGGCGCGGCGGCAGGAGCGCCGGGATTGCTGCACGCCATGACGACCAAAGACGAGACCACGGGGCGTCTGGTGGGCCTCATGGTGTGGACCTCGCGCAAGGCCTGGGAGGCCGCCATCGACCGCTCGCGAGCCGCCGTGGCAGGCGACGACTTCGATCTGTGGGAGGAGGGCCGGCCCGAGGGGTTCAGGCTCGAGGAAGTGTAGCTTCGCGGCGCCGGCAACCGGGTATCTCTTTCGGCAACGAACGTGAGCGTACTTCGCGAAAGGAAGGCCATGACCAGCATTCCCAAGGAACTTCACGACCTGCTTGCCGGCGGCCACAACGTATGGGTGGCGACGGTCGCCGCCGACGGCACGCCGAACGTGTCGATCAAAGGCAGCGGCGCGCTCTTGGACGACGAGCACCTGTACTTCGCCGACATGTTCAGCCACAAGACGCGCGAGAACATCGAGCACGACCCGCGCGTCGCCGTGGGCATCCACGACCCCGACCGCAAGCTCGCCATGCAGGTCAAGGGCCGCGCCGAGCTGATCGACCACGGTGAAGTGTTCGAGCGGGTCAACGACAAGCTGCGCGCGATCAGCGAGCAGCTGCATCTGCCCCCCATGAAGTACGTCGTGCGCATCTCGGTCGAGTCCGTCTGGGACATGGGTCCCGGGCCGCACGCCGGCGACGAGCTCGCCTAGGGTGTCGGCGGGCGCGCCACGCAGTTTGGTAAGATGACGGCGTGCGCGCCACGCACGAAGGGACCGCCCGACAGGAGGCCGCCATGCCCGACTTTCTCACCCTCCCCCAGCGCGGCAGCAAGCCGCGCGAGTGCGGTCTCACCCACGTCCTCGACAAAGGCCTCGGGCCGGCCCAGATCGGCGACCTCATGGCCGTGGCGGCGCCCTACATCGACATCGTCAAGCTCGGCTGGGGCACGTCGTACATCACCGCGAACCTCGCGCAGAAGATCGCGCTCTACCAGAGCCACGGCATCCCGGTGTGTTTCGGCGGCACCCTGCTCGAGGTCGTCGTGCGGCAGAACAGGATGGACGACTACATCCGCGAGCTGCGCGAGCTGGGCATCACCCACGTCGAGGTCTCTGACGGCACGATCACCATGGCAGAAGACGACAAGCTGGCACTGCTGCGCCGGCTGGCGCGCGATTTCACGGTGCTCTCCGAGGTCGGCAGCAAGGACGCCGACGTCGTGCTGGCCCCCCGCACGTGGGTCGACTCGATCAAGCGCGAGCTCGAGGCGGGCGCCTGGAAGGTCATCACCGAGGGGCGCGAGTCGGGCACGGGCGGCGTCTACCGGTCGTCGGGCGAGGTCAAAGAGAGTCTGATCGACGAGATCGTCAATGCCGTCAGCGCCGAGAAACTGCTGTTCGAGGCGCCGGTCAAACGGCAGCAGGTATGGTTCATCAAGAAATTCGGCAGCAACGTGAATCTCGGCAACATCCCGCCCGACGAAGTCATCTCCTGCGAGACGCTGCGGCTGGGCATCCGCGGCGACACGCTGCTCGACTTCCATTGAACGAAGACGGTGCGACACTCGAGCTCGGCGAGCCCGATCTCGTGGCCCGCGTCGGGCGCTTCCCCGACACCGGCGGGTCAACGTGACGACCCGCGAGCCGATACGCGGCGCGACGGCTCACAAGCCGCTGCGCGCCGACGGCCGGCCGATCGTCGTGCTCGGCGCCCCGCTGGAGTCCGAGGCGCTCCTGCAGGGCGTGAACCTCATGCCGGCGGCGCTGCGCGGCGCGAGGCTGGTCGAGGCGCTCGGCGCCCAGGACCTCGGCGACCTGCCGATAAGCATCACCGATACGCGGCGCGACCCCGAGACGGGTCTCATCGCCTACGATCAGATCCGTGCCGCGACCGACATCGTGCGCGACGGCGTGCTGCCCCTGCTCGACGGCGCGACGCTGCCGCTGATCGTCGGCGGCTGCTGCGGGATCCTCGTCGGTATCTTCGCGGCGCTCACCGCGCGTCACGGCCGCGTAGGACTGGCCTTCGTCGACGGCCACTACGACTTCTACGACGGCGTGACTTCGCCGACGGGAGCGCTCGCCGACATGGAACTGCGCGTGCTTACCGGGGAGGGGCCGACGGCTCTCGTCGAAGCCGGGAGCCACCGGCCCCTTCTCGAACCGCGCGACGCCTGGGTGCTCGCCTTCCGCGACGCCTGGGAGATGACCGCCGCCGGCGCCCCCGATCCGCTCACAGAGATCGGCGCGGCGCACTTTCGCGACGATGAGACGGTAAGGACCACCGGTCCCGCGCTGATCGGCAGCGAGGCCGCCGCCGCGCTGGCCACCGGCCCTGGGCGCTTCTGGGCGCACGTCGATCTCGACGCGTTGTCGACCGAGGCCATGCCGGCAGTCGACTACCTGTTGCCAGGCGGACTCGGCTGGAGCGAGCTCACCGCGCTGCTGCGACCCCTCGCGGTCTCGCCGGCCCTGCTGGGCCTGGACGTGACGATCTACAATCCGAGCCTCGATCCGCGGCGGCGCCTGGCACCGCGCATCGTGCGGATGCTGACGGAGGGGCTGGGACTCGCCTGACGAGCGCGCTCGAAGAGCGCGCCGTGGTGCGGGCCGCGGTAGCGGCTGCCGAGCGGCTAGTTCGCCTTGGCTACCACGAACTCGAACGGCGCCCCGCCGTCGAGCAAGGCGAGCGTGCCGTTCTGGCCGACGATCAGCCAGCCGTGCCAACGGCCCGCCAGGTCAAGCTTGACGCGGCCGGTGAACAGCCGGTACTCGCCGGGCTTGAGGGTGACGTTGGCGACCGAGCCGAGGTCGCGCTCCTGGTCGCCCGGCCCGCGGGCGACCAGTGTGACCGACGCCCAGGTGCCGGCCTTGGCGCCGTCGTTGCGCAAGGTGAAGTCGGCCTTGAGGGTCTGGCCCTGCCGGTAGGGCCCTGGGGCAAGCTGCACGGGACCGATCACGTCGAGCTTGGCCGCGCCCTTGGGCGCGTCGGGGCCGCTCCAGGCCGTCGAGGATGATGCCGCCGAAGACGAAGCCGTCGTGGTGACGGCGCTACCGCCTGCCGCCGCGACGAGCTGCGTGCCCGGGTAGTAGTAGTCGAGGATCCACTGGTGGTCTTTGCCCTGAGCGGCCCAGTACTGCGAGCCCCACTGCGTCATGTGGCTGCCGTCGGTCGCCGAGCCGGAGTAGCTGCCGGCGTAGTAGGACGCCTCGAAGATCTGCCCGTCGCGGGTCAGAGCTGTCCCCCACGTGCTGTTGACGGCGTCCCGGTAGCGCTGGCCGTAGTCCCAGTTCATGTATTCCTGATAGTTGGTCGTGTCGTCGACATTGGCGCCCCAGGCCGCGACGTCGCTCAGCTTGGTCGGCCGCGTGGCCCAGTACCAGGCATAGTCTTTCACGGCCAGCGCGCCGGCTCTGAGCGCCTCGTCGGAGAACGCGCTGGGCGGCGCCCACTCATGCGAGAGCACGCGCACGCAGTAGGTACGAAAATCGACCGTGTCGACGGCGACGATCACGCCGCTCGGATCGTTGGCCGGGAACCGTCGGGCGACCTTGATGGTAGCCGGCGGAGTGAGCGCTGACGACGCGGGCGCAGCCGACGTCGTGGCGGCAGCCGAGGTCGCGGGCGCAGCCGAGCTTGCGGCGAGCAGTAGAGCGGCAGCCAGCGTGCCGGCGACCGCCAGCCACACCACGGTGCGCCGCTTCTTGCCGTATCCAGCAGATCGTGTCTGATTCACGCGTCTCCCTCGCTGCCCGCCCGCGCCACGACTCGTGCCGATCGCTTGTCCCGACCGGAAGGAGACGTCGCAACCGTCGTCTCTGGTTCGCGCCGCAGCGCGCCTACCCTTTACCTATCGGCTCGACGGCCAAAAGGTATGATACACGTCATGTGCTGGCCCCGATCGTCGCCTGTCGAGAGGACCTTGTGAAGAAGCTGCTTTACTTCGCTGCGTACTTCCCACCCGTGCCGAGCGGCGGCAACGCCCGTCAGTTGAGGTTCCTGCGATACCTGCCGGAGTTCGGCTGGGAGCCGACGGTGCTCACGTTCCGGGCGCAGGGGCCGCTGCCGGACCCCGAGGGGGTGCGCGTCATTCGCACGCTCACACCTTCACCCGACGCCGCCTACGCGCTGGCGCGCCGGGCCACGGCCGCTCTACAGGCAAGAAGAAGCCCCACCGCGGCGCAGTCGCACGGCGACCCGGCCGCGGCGCAGTCGCACGGCGACCCGGCCGCGGCACAGTCGCACGGCGACCCGGCCGCGGCGCGGCGCAACCTCGTCGCCAGCCAAAGGCACCGCAGCCGCAGCCAGGAGATCAACCATTGGCTGTTCATCCCCGACCCGTACGTCGGATGGGTGCCGTCGGCGGTGCTCGCCGGCGTGCGCCTCGTGACTCGCGAGAACTTCGCGGCGATCTTTTCGAGCTACCCGCGAGGCAGCACGCACCTGGCGGCGGCCAGCGTAGCCGGCCGCACCGGCCTGCCCTGGCTCGCGGACTATCGCGACCCGTGGCCGACTCACCAGTACCTGCGCTACAAGACGGCCCTCCACGAGCGCGCCAATGTGGCGCTCGAGCGCTGGGCGCTGGCTCGCGCGGCCGCCGCGACCGCGGTGAACGAGCCGATCGCCGACGACCTGCGGCGCAGGTTCCCCACGCTCGCGCCTCGAGTCAGCGTCCTCCCCAACGGCTTCGACCCCGCCGAGACGGTCGCCGACGTCACGCTCGGCAAAGGCTTCTGGTTCGTTTACACGGGGCGCCTCTACGGGCGCGGCGAGAAAGCCGCCCGCTTCCTTGAAGCCCTGGCGGAGCTGCCCAGCGAGATCGGCGTGGTGTTCATAGGTGGCGACGACAGGCACATCCGAGCCTACGCCGAGTCCCTCGGCATCGCCGGCCGGGTGCGCACGCTGACCTATGTGCCACACTCCGTGGCTCTCGGCTACCAGCGCGCCGCGAGCGCCCTGCTGCTCATCACCGGCGACGCACCAGAGTCGATGTCCAGCAAGCTCTTCGAGTACCTGGAAAGCGGGCGGCCCATGTTTGCCATGACGCCGGAGACGTCGGCCGCGGCGCGAGTACTCGACGAAGTCGGGGGTGGGGGGGGGGCCACCGCCCTCGCCGCGTTCGTCGACAGGGTCCGCGCCGGCGCGCTGCGCGCCGCCGACCCGGCGGTGCTCGAGCGCTACGCCGCCCGCGCCCTCACCGCTCAGACTCGCCCAGATCCTCGATCGCCTGAGCGATCTGCCTCGTGGCTGATCACGCCGCACGCTACAAGTCGCGGCAGCACCGCGACTTCGTCCGCGAGGACGGCATGCGCAACGTCGCCTTCACGCGTGCGCTCGACGTCGGCTGCGACTGCGCGGAGGTCTTCGAAGCCTACCGCTGGATCATCCAGCGCGGACCCGGCAGCCCCCGACTCAAGCGAGAGACCCTATGTCACTGAGACCGCTCAAGCTCGTCCTCACGGCGGCCGGCTGCCCCGGCGCCGCCGCGCTGATCCGGCAGCTCAAGGCCAACGGTGAGCGCGACCTCACGATCTTCGGCGTCGACGTGCGGGCCAACGCCGTCGGCAGGTTCCTGTGCGACGGCTTCGAGACCGTGCCGGCCGGCGACTCGCCCGACTACATACCCGCCCTGCTGCGCATCGTCGAGCGTGAGCGTCCCGAGATACTGTTCGTGCAGTCAAGCAACGAAGTGGCCCCCATCGCCGCCCACCGGCCGGCCTTCGAGAGGCTTGGCGCAAAGACATTGGTAGCAAGCCCCGAGGCGATCGCCCTGTGCAACGACAAGGCGGCCATGCACGAAGCGCTGCGCGGCTCGCCGGTGCCCCAGCCCTCGCTGCTGCTGCCCGCCAGCCTCGATGAGTTCGTCGCCGGCGCCCATGAGCTCGGCTACCCGGGCAAGCCGGTGTGCTTCAAACCGCCGGTGAGCAAAGGTTCGCGCGGGTTTCGCATTCTCTCGGCCGGCATCGACAAGGTGCACGTCCTGCTGCACGAGCGCCCCAACAACCTCTACATGACCCTCGACGAATTCGCGGCCCTGTTCGCCGGCGTGGCGCCCTTTCCGACTCTGATGCTGATGGAGTATGTGGAGGGCGTCGAGTTCACGGTCGACGCGCTGATCGACCGCGGCGAGATCGTGCTTGCCCAGGCCAAGACGCGCGAAGCCATCGACACCGGCCTGGCGATGGCTGCCAAGACGGTCGATCGGCCCGACCTGATCGAAGTCTCGCGCCACATCTGCCGCACGCTCGGCCTCGACTGGTTCGTGAACATCCAGTTCAAGGGCGACAACCTGCTCGAGGTCAACCCACGCGTGTCGACCTTCGTCTACCAGGACGATTTCATCCTGCCGTACCTCGGCATCAAGTACGCGCTCGGCGAGCTCAGCCCGCCCGACGTGCGCTCGGCCCAGGCCCGCGTGCGCTCCTCGCGTCGCATCGTGCGCTACTACGACCAGGTCTGCTGGGACGTCTGAGCCCGCGGCGCCGACGGCGCCGACAGCGGGGGCGGGGGGCGTAACCGCCGCCCCCGGGCCGGGCGGCGGCGGCGCTCAGGTGCGCACGACCCGGGCCGGTATGCCGACTACGGTCGCGCCGGCGGGCACATCCTCGGTGACGACCGCTCCCGCCCCGACCGACGCCCAGGCACCGACCTCGAGACCCTGCAGAACGACCGCCCCGGCGCCCATGAAGACGCCCTCGCGCAGCGTGACGTTGCCCGAGACGTGGCAGCCGGGCATGAGCGAAACGTAGTCTTCGAGCACGCAGTCGTGGGTGACGGTGCAGTGCAGGTGCAGCATGACGTGACGACCCAGCGTGAGATCGGTGGTGAAGCTCGATCCTTCGAGCACGACGCAGCCCGCGCCGATACGCACCCTGTCGGAGTCGAAGCCGACGCCGGGGTGGATCAGCGTAGCCCACGACGATACCTCGGCAGCCCGCGCTTCGACCTCGGCACGCCGGCCTTGCGGGTACCCGATGCCCGACACGCCGGCGGGCCTCTGCCCGGACGGCCGCCGCGAAGAGGCCGCGCCCACGACGGGGATGCCGTCGAGCTCGCTCCCGAGCGGGTCGCCGCCGCGGCCCAGAAAGGCAACGACCCGCCAGTCGTCCGAGCCGGCTCGCGCGATAGCCCTGGTCAGGGCCAGGACCTCACGCGCGAAGCCGCCTGCACCGACGATGACGAGTTCGCGCCGTGCCGGCGACGAGGCTGGCTGTGGTTCGACGCTCACGCCGGCGAGTAAACCACGCCCGGCCTGTGCAGTCCAGGGAGCTTGCGGCCCACCCCTCGCGCCGCGAGGTCGTTGCCGATGTTCGGCTCTTCGCCGACGGCCGGGCTCTGCTATCATCAGCGGCGTGAATCAGAAACCACTCGACGGCTTCGTCGCCGACGCTCGGGCCGGGTGCCTGCCGGCACCCGGCCCGGCCGTGGTCGCTCGATGCCATGGCCGCGCGCTCACGCGGCGGCTCGGCGAGCATCTCGACGACCTCGCCGAGCACCGTGGCTGAACCGGCGTCCCCTGCCACGCGGCGCGCACCGAGTGCCCTGACCACGACGACGCTGCTGGTCTGCGCCGCTCTGGTCACGATGGCGCTCACGGCCTCTACCCAGCGCGGCAACGGATCGCGCAGCCACATCGCCCTCGCCGTCGGCCTGCCTCTGATTGCCCTGGTCGCCGTGGTCCTCGCACTCGCCCGCGCACGTCTGGCCCGAGTGCCGATGGGGCGGTTCCTGGCGGCCGCCGTCATTGCGCTGCCGGCGCTCGCCGTCCTCGGCCCCGCGTTCGCCTTACCGAGCGCCAGGCAGCTCTTTGCGTTTCGCATCGTGCTTGCGCTCGTCGGCCTTGCCGGACTTCTGTGGCTCGTCCTCGTGCACCGGCGCTGGCACCTCGAAGCCGCGACTTACGTGTTCCTTTTCGGCGCCTGGGCCTGCTGGCTCACGATCACCCTGGCCTGGGCGCCCGATCCGCACGCCGGCCTGATCTACCTGTTCCAGTTTTTCAGCCTGGGCGCCGTGGCAGCCGCGACGGCCAGCGCGGGCATCAGCCGCCGACGCCTGAGGTACCTCCTGTTCGGTCTCGCCCTGGTGCTCGGGCTCGCCCTGCTGGTGGCCACCGCCGAGTGGACATTGCGTGTTCATCTGCCGACCGCCGCGACCTTCCACACGCTCCGCCGCCGCCCGGCGGCTTTCTTTCGCAACACCAACGACTTCGCCACGTACCTGGCGTTCTGCTGGCCTTTCATCCTGCTGTTGCCGGCGCTCCGGCGCAGCGCGGCGACCACTCTGCTGGTCGCCGCGGCACTGGTTGCGAGCTCCGCCGCTCTGCTGTTCAGCGGCTCGCGTTCGAGCCTTCTCGCAATCGGCCTCGAGACGTTCCTCGTCGGTGGCGTGATCGCCCTGCGCAGTGGCCGCCGTGCCCGCCTGATCATGGCCATCCTCGCGGTCGTCGTCCTGCTCGGCGTGGGACTGCTGCTGGTCGGTCGCGGCGGCCAGTTCGGCAACTCCTTCAAGGTCACGAACGTCGTCGGCCAGGCGCGCAGCCGCCAGGGCAGCGGCGGCGTCCGTTTCGAACTCCAGCTCGCCGGCCTGCGCGCGGCCGCCTCTCGCGCCTTCCTGGGCGTGGGACCGGGCAACGCCGAGGTCGTCGTGGCGACGCAGAACCCGAGCTTCAGTGTGCTCAACCTGCACGACTGGTGGATGGAAGTGCTCGTCGACGGCGGCCTGCCGGGGCTGTTTGTCTTCGTCACGATCTACCTCCTTCTGCTGGTGTCGATGGCGCGCGTGGCGCGCTACGCCGACGACGCGTGGCTTCGCTATCTCGGTGCCGCGACGGCGGTCGCGCTGGCCGGGTTCAGCGTGGCCATCATCGGCCCGAGCACGGCCATCAACTTCCCACCCATGGCGATCCTGTTCGGCCTGGCCGTCGCCGTCCTCATACGCGCCCGCCGCGAAGACCGGCCGGCCGGACCTGCTCTCGGGACCGGTAAGAGCGCCGTCGCTGCCGAGCGCCCGGATTTGCTAGACTCTGGCACTGAGGGGGCCAACGCCGACCGTCGTCGCGACCCGCCGCCACGACCGGCCTTCGGCAGCGACGGCGCCGACCGGGCAGGGAGAAGTCAATGATCGAGGCGTTTCGCACGGCGCTGGTACTCGCGCCCCACACGGACGATGGAGAGTTCGGCTGCGGTGGCACCATGAACCGCCTGCTCGAGGCGGGCGTCGAAGTCACCTACGTCGCGTTCAGCACGGCGGCCAAGTCGGTGCCCGAGGGTTTCCCCCGCGACATCCTGCGGACCGAGGTGCGCGCGGCGACCGCCACCATCGGCATCGACGAGGCGCACCTGCGGGTCTACGACTTCGAGGTGCGCACGTTCCCTACAGTCCGCCAGGAAATCCTCGAGGAGATGATTCTCCTGCACCAGGAGCTCAAGCCCGACTGTGTCTTCATGCCGGCCCTGGTCGACTTGCACCAGGACCACAAGACGATCGCCGAAGAGGGTCTGCGCGCCTTCAAGCGCACGACCGTGCTCGCCTACGAGATTCCCTGGAACAACCTGAACTTCTCGCACCAGGCCTACGTCCGTCTCCAGGAGCGGCACGTCAAGAAAAAGGTCGACGCGCTCGCCTGCTACCAGTCCCAGCAGCACCGCAACTACATCCGCGAGGACTACATCCGCAACGTCGCCCTCACCAGGGCCATCGATGTCGGCTGCGAATATGCCGAGGTCTTCGAGGTCTACCGCTGGATCCTTTAGCGCCTCAGTCGGTCCGGTCCGCGCCTGGGGCCGAACGGCGGATGCTATAATCCGCCGTCGTGAAGGTTCTCGTCGTCTCACACCTCTACCCCTCGCCGGCCCGCGCCGGCTCACTCTTTGTCCACGATCAGGTCCTCGCTCTGCGCGAGCTGGGCGTCGAGGTCAGTGTCGTGTCACCGACTCCCTACACGCCACGCCCGCTGCGCGTCAACGACCGCCTGCGAGCGCGCGGCGCCACCCCGGCGACAGCGGTGATCGACGGCGTCGCTGTGGAGTACCCGCGGGTCGTGATGCCACCGCGGCGGCTCCTGGCGCACCGTCAGGGCGACCTGATCTACCGTGGTCTGCGGACTCTCCTGCCCTCCCTGCGCCGCGACGGTCCCGACCTTATTCACGCTCACCAGGCCTTTCCTGACGGCGCCTCGGCGCGCCTGCTTGCGGCCGACCTGGGCGTCGCCTACGTGGTGACCGTGCACGGTGCCGACGTCAACGCGAACCTCGCCCGCCAGGGGCCGGTGCGGCACCGTACGCGCCGCGCCCTCGACGGCGCCGCGGCGGTCATGGCGGTCAGCAGCGCGGTCTCCCGGCGCCTCGGCGACGTCGTCGCCGGCGAGCGACTCCACACCGTGCCGAACGGCGTGACGGTCCACGCACAAGTGACGCCCAGCGAGCTCCTGCCCGGCCGGCCGCTCGTCCTGTCTGTCGGCAACCTCTACGCCTCCAAGGGACATGCCACCGTGCTCGCCGCGCTGGCACGACTCGGCACGCGACGCCGCGACATCGCCTATGTGGTGGTCGGAGACGGGCCCGAAAGGCGGCGCCTCAAGGCTCAAGCCCGGGCGCTCGGCCTGACCGAGCAGGTCGTGTTCCTCGGTTGGCGGCCGCACGACGACGTGCTGCGTCTCATGGCGCGTGCCGACACCTTCGTGCTGCCCAGCGCACCCGAAGGCTTCGGACTCGTCTGGGCCGAAGCCATGGCGCAAGGCACGCCCGTGGTCGCCTGTCGTGGCGAAGGTCCCGAGGACTTCGTGACCGACGGCGTCAGCGGCCTGCTCGTGCCGCCGGGCGACGCCGACGCAGTCGCCGCCGCCATCGCGCGACTGCTCGACGATCACGCCTTTGCCGCGCGACTGACCCGGGCCGGGCGCACGGCGGTGGCCGCGCTCACCTGGCAGCGCAACGCCGAACGTCAGCTCGAGATCTACGAACGCGTGCTGGCCGCCGGGCCGGCGGCGAGTCCGGAGGAGCGCCGATGAGCGGACCGGTCCCTGTTGTCCATGTCTCCGTCGTGCACCCGCCCGACGAGCCACGGATCTACGAGCGCGAGTGCCGCAGCCTCGCGCAGGCGGGGTACGACGTGACCTACCTCGTGCCTGGCGCCACCCCGGGTCGCGACGACAACGGCATCCGTCTGGCGGCCCTGCCGAGGCGCTCGCGATCGCATCGCTGGCTGAGCACCCGCGAGATCGTCGCCGAGCTGTACCGGCTGCGTCCGTTCATCGTGCATTTACACGACCCTGAGCTGCTCACGCTGCTGCCCCTGCTGCGACCCTTCGTGCCGCGCCTCGTGTGCGACGTGCACGAGTACCTGCCCGAGCAGGTCATGGCCAAGGACTACATCCCGGCGGGCGCCCGGCCGGCGGTGTCGAGGCTCGCCGCGTTCGGGCTGCGCGAACTCGCGGGCTGGGCTGACGGCGCCCTCGTCGCCTTCCCGGGCATGCTTGAGCAGTTCGGCTCACGGCCGCGCCTGCGCATGACCTCCCCGAACTACCCTCGCCTGGCGCACTTCGCCGGCGCTCAGCCGATCGCCGAGATCGCGGGCGACCGGCGGCTGCGCCTGGCCTACATCGGCGGCCTGTCGCTGATGCGCGGCTGCACCCTCATGCTCGACGTCATGGAACGCCTCGAGCGCGACGACGCGCTGCTCGTGCTGGGCGGCGGTTTCGCCTCGCCGGAGCTCGAACGGAAGACCATGGCCCGCCTCGCCGGAGGGCTCGACGACCGCGTGCGCTTTCTCGGCCGCGTGCCGCGCAACGAGGTGCCCCGCTATCTGGCCTCGGTCGACGTCGTCTGGAACCCGATGCTGCCCAGCGTCCAGTACTCCCTGCCCAGTGTCGAGACGAAGATCTACGAGGGCGCGGCCGCGGGCCTCGCCGTGCTCACCAGCGACCTTGCCGGCAGAACGGAGCTGGTCCAGGGCGAGGGTTTCGGTATCGCGGTGGCGCCGACCGTCGAGGGACATCTGAACGGCGTGCGCCATCTTATCGCCGACCGTGCCTCCCTGGCGGCGATGGGCGAACGAGGCCGTGCGACCGTTGGTGGCCGCTACTCCTGGGAGGCCGCCGAAGGCGACTTTCTCGGCTTCTATGAGCGGCTGTGTTCGAGTGCCGAGCGGAGCTGACAGGCCGGACGCGCGCGAAATCGTCCGCGCCGGCGAACCGGTGCTGTTCGTAAGGCCGAGGAGCCGGGCGGGACTGGCACTGATATCATCAGCGCCGTGAGGGTTCTCTACTTCCATCAGTACTTCGCCACCCGCGAAGGGTCGTCGGCCACGCGTTCCTACGAGCTCGCCCGGCGGCTCGTCGAGGCCGGGCACTCGGTCACCGTCGTGACGAGCGACGCGCTCCTGTCCAAGGATGGGCCGCCGGCCGCCGGCGCCGCACGGCTCCGCTTTCCGCGGCTCGTCCAGCGGCGCACGGTCGACGGCATCGACCTTCTCGTCCTCGGCATCCCGTACTCCAACTACTTCTCTTACGGCCGCCGTCTCGCGGCGTTCGCCGCCTTCACGGCGGCGGCCACAGTGGCAGGCGCCGCGTTGCCAGCGCCCGATGTCGTTTTTGCCACCTCGACGCCGCTCACCATCGGCATCCCCGGCATGGTCGCGCAGCGGCTCAAGAAGGCGCCCCTGGTGTTCGAGATCCGCGACCTCTGGCCGGCAGTCCCCGTCGCGCTGGGCGCCCTGCGCAACCCTCTGCTCGTCGCCGCCGCTGAGTGGCTCGAGCGCACGATCTACGACCACGCCGAACGCATCGTCGTGCTCAGCGAGGGCGCCCGCGACACGCTGCGGACCGCCGGCATACCCGACGAGAGACTCGTCTTCGTGCCCAACGCCAGCGACCTCGATCTCTTCCAACCGGAGAACGTCGACCACGACTTCCGCGCCGAGCACGACCTCGAGGGCAAGTTCGTGGCCCTGTACACAGGCGCCATGGGACGCGCCAACGGACTCGACCAGCTCGTCGGCGCCGCCGCCGAGCTCGCGCTCGCGGGCCGCGACGATGTGGCGCTGGTCGCTATCGGCGACGGCAGCGAGCGCCCGCGGCTCGAGGCCCGCGCCCGCGAGCTCGGTCTCGCCAACCTGCACTTCCTGGCGCCCCTGCCCAAGCGCCGCCTGGCCGCCATCGTGGGCGCCGCCGACGCCACCCTGACGCTCTTCGCCGACGACCCGGCCCTCGAGGCCAACTCGCCCAACAAGTTCTTCGACTCGCTGGCCGCCGGCAAGCCGGCGGTCGTGAACTTGAACGGCTGGCTGCGACGGCTCGTCGAGACCGACGCAGCGGGGCTGTACGTGCCGGCAGGCGACGATCGCGCTTTGGCCGCCGCCCTTGGGGCGCTGGCCGACGAGCCGGCCGTCGTCGCCCGTATGGGCGAGAACGCGCGCCGACTCGCGGAGCGAGAGTTCGACCGCGACGTCATGGCCACTCTGGGCAAGACTTCTACAGGCGCCGCGGCAAACGGCTCTTCGACCTCGTGGTCGCCGGCGCGGGCACCGCGGTGGCGGCGCCGCTCCTGGTCGGACTCGCGGCCATCGTGTATGTGACGAGCGGCCGGCCCGTGGTCTTCGTGCAGCCGCGCGTCGGCCAGAACGGCGTTGTGTTCGGCGTCTACAAGTTCCGCTCGATGGTCCGCGACGCCGTCGAGCACGGCGCGGGGTTCTACCTCGAAGACGACGATGCCCGCATCACCTGGGCCGGAAAATGGATGCGACCTTTCAGTTTCGACGAGCTGCCCCAGCTTCTGAATGTCCTCAAGGGCGAGATGAGTATCGTCGGGCCGCGGCCGAACCTCGAGTTCGTGGTCGACCAGTACCGCGACCACTATGAGCGCATCCTCCAGGTCAAGCCGGGGCTCACCTGCCTCGTGGCCGTCAACGGCCGCAACCGGCTGAAGCGCTCCGAGATGATCGATTGGGACGAGCGCTACGTCGAGACGCTCAGCCTTCGCACCGACCTGGGAGTCATCCTGCGCACCGTCCCCACGGTCCTGCTGCGACGCGGCTCGACCAACGATGTGCCACAGGAGTTCATCGAAGACATCCCGCCCGCCACGGCCACCTAGATAGCATGGTGTGGTCGGCTCGAGCCGCGGGCCGTCGGTCGCGCCGCTTCGTCTCGTGCGGTAGGATGCCCCGGTGATCCCAACTCCCGCAATCCTCGGGGGGCCGGCTGCCTTCCCCGATCACCTTCGCCTGCTGCGTCCGACACTGCCGTCGTATGCCGTCCTCGAGCCGCGGCTGCGCGAGCTTTACTCCTCGGGAACGCTCACGAAAGGCCCTATCCTCGCCGACTACGAACGGCTCCTTGCCGAACACCTCGGCGTGCGCCACGCCCTGGGCGTCTCATCGTGCACGGCCGGCCTCATGCTCGTCTTCGACAGGTTTCGCGGCGCCGCCGTCGTGCTGCCGAGCTTCACTTTCATGGCCACCGCCATGGCCGCGGTGTGGGCCGGTCTCAGGCCGGTCTTCGCCGACATCGATCCCGAGACGTGGTGCCTGAGCCCAGCCGCCGCCGAGGCGGCCGTCACACAGGACACGGCCCTGGTCGTGCCCGTGCACCTCTTCGGCGACCCTGCCGACACCGACGCCTTCGAGGCTCTGGGGCGCCGCCGCGACCTGGCGATCGTCTACGACGCGGCCCACGGCTTCGGCGCCCGGCGCGGCGGCGCGCCGGTCGGCGGGCAGGGCCTGGCTCAGGTGTTCAGCACGTCGCCGACCAAGCTGCTCATCACCGGTGAGGGCGGAGTCGTCGCGACCGACGACGACGCGCTCGCCGAGCGCGTCGCCGTCGGTCGCGAATACGGCAATCCGGGCACCTACGACCCGCTCTTTCCCGGACTCAACGCCCGCCTGCCCGAGGCGAGCGCGCTGCTCGGCCTGCACGGCCTCGCGCTGCTCGACCACGAAGCCGAGCAGCGCAACGCCCTGGCTCGTGTGTACCGCGACAGGCTTGGGGCCCTCCCGGGTATCGGCTTTCAGCACATCCGCCCGCAGGACCGTTCGTCGTTCAAGGACTTCTCGGTGCGCATCCGCTCCGCCGAGTTCGGCCTCACGCGCGATCAGGTCGCCACGGCGCTCGCCGCCGAGGGCATCGACACACGCGCTTACTACGTGCCCCCGGTGCACCGCACCCAGGCCTTCGCGGCGCTGGGGCCCGCGTTCGAGGAACGCCTGCCCGAGACGGCGGCGCTCAGCGACGAGGTGCTGACGCTGCCCGACTACGGCCTGCTTACGGCCACCCACGTCGAACGGGTCGCCGCGTGTATGATTGCCCTGCACGAACACGCGCCCGCCGTGCGCCGAGCGCTCGGCGGAGCGTGAATCGATCTCTAGGGCGCTGGCCCCACGCCGGTGAGTCCCCCCAGGAGGCGACGGTGACGACAGACGACCGTTATGACATCGATCTCGGAGAGTACCTGCGCGGGCTGCTGCGCTGGTGGTCGATCATTGTCGTGCTGGCGGTTCTGGGCGCCGTCGTCGGGGCCGGCCTGACGACTCTTCACCATAAGACCTACATCGCCACGAGCTCCGTGTATCTGGGCCAGGCCACAGACGCAAACGGCAACCCGATCTCGGCCTTGAATACCGATCCGCGCACCGCCATGCAGCTCGGGAAGGCCGAAACCACGCTCGCCCAGGTCGCCCGCCAAGTCGGCCACGGCGAGACGGCGCGCCACCTGCATGCCGCGGTCTCGGTCGTCACGCCAGCGGGAGTAGCCACGACTGCAACCGAGCCGATCACCAGCGTCCTCATCAACGTCCGCGACACCAAGCCCGGGCGCGCCGCCGAAGCCGCCAACGCCATCGCCGCCATTGTCGTCCACCGCCTCGCGGTCTATGACAATGCCAAGATCGCCCTGCTTACCACCCAGCTCGCCTCCGACGACACGCGCCTGACGCAGCTCACGGCACGCAACAATGCCGCCCAGCGCGCACTCAACGCGATTGGCGCCGGCGGTGGTTCGCCGGCGACTCAGGCGATGGCGAGCGCGCCCTACCTGGGGATCGTGCAATCGGCTTCGGACGAGATGCAGACTCTGCTCGACGACAAGCGCTCGGCCGCGCTCTCGCTGCTCGTGGCTCGCGGTGCCGAGGCTCCCGCCGTCCTTGCTGCGGCAGCGCCGCCCTCGGCTGCCCAACCGACGGCGCTGAAGCTGAATACGGCGACCGGGCTGATCGTAGGTGTGGTCGTCGGACTCGTGACGGCCGCCCTGCTCGAGTGGCGACGTCGCGAGGGCACCGCCACCGCCTGACCCGAGCCACCACGACCTGACCCCGGCCGCCACCGCCTGACCCGGGCCGCCACCGCGACCCGCTCGCCGTCTCGACCGGCGGACCCTCGGCGTCACCCCCCGGAGCGGTACACGTCGGGGCGACGCTGCGCCAGCACCGGCAGCCGGCCCCGCACACGCTCGACTGCCGCGAGATCGAGGTCGGCGTCGCAGACTCCCAGGCCGTCGGGCGCCACCGCCAGAACCGTGCCCCACGGGTCGACGATCATGCTGCGCCCGTGGCACCAGCGATCGCCGCCGTGCATGCCCCACTGCGCGGCCGCCACCACGAAGCAGCCGTTCTCGATGGCCCGCGCCCGCAGCAGCACCTCCCAGTGGTCGCGCCCGGTCGCCTCGGTGAACGCCGCCGGCACGAGCAGCAGCTGCGCGCCGCGCAGGGCCAGCGAGCGGTACAGCTCGGGAAACCGCAGGTCGTAGCAGATGGTGAGGCCGACGGTGAGGCCATCGACGTCGGCGGTCACGAGCTCGCCGCCGGGTTCGAGGTCGTCGGACTCGCGGTAGACCTTGGCGCCCGCGACCGCGTCGAAGAGATGGATCTTGCGATAGACCGCGATGGCCGTCCCCCGAGGGTCGAACAGCACGCTCGTGTTGGCATAGCGGCCGGGCTGCGCCGTGCGCTCATAGATCGAGCCTGCCAGTACGTAGACGTCGAGCTCCGCGGCCAGGCCCGCGAGCACCGTGTTGGCGGGACCGTCGATGTTCTCGGCGACATCCTCGAGGATCGCGTGGCTGCCCTTGTAGGTCCAGGTCTCGGGCAGCACGACAAGGCGGGCGCCGGCGGCCGCGGCGCGTCGGACCAGAGTGACCGCCGCCGCCACGTTGGCGGC
>PMKK01000219.1:2697-3021 GCA_003157715.1 Actinomycetota bacterium | reverse complement strand
GCCCACGCCGTGGTCGGCGAGCTTCTCCATGATCGCCGCTGGGCCCTCGGTGCCGCCGGTCATGTCGATCCACACCTTGCCGGCCCGCTTGCCGGCCTTCTCCTCGACGATGTAGGGCCCCGCGCCCTTGCTGGCCGCGATCCTGTATTCGGGGACCTCGAACAGCGCCCTGCGCACGTCGTCGACGAGCCGCGGCTCACGCTCCTTGAGGAAACGCTCCAGGTACGAGGTCACCAGATTGTCGGTCGGCGTATGGGCCGAGAAGAACGGTATCTCGAGCAGCGTCGCGGCGTCGATGGCCTGGTCGACGTTCATCGGCAGGAA
>PMKK01000219.1:0-2653 GCA_003157715.1 Actinomycetota bacterium | reverse complement strand
TCGCGCAGGCGGTCGGTGAGCAGCACCTCGCCGACGTTCATGTCGATGCCGGCGATGAGCGCGCCGACCTCGGCCTGGCGGTCGCCGACATAGACGCGTGTGTCGACGTAGGGATTGCTCAATTCCTCGCGGTCGAAGATCTCCTTGAGGTAGTCGGGAAGCTGCTCGAAGCGATGCTTGGCCATGGCGAGCGACGCCTCGACGCGCTCGCGGCCGCGAGGATCGGCCTCGATCCCCATGCGGATCGCTGTCTCGTACATCTCTCCTAGCTTCACAAGAGTCCTTTCGTGTGGTGACGCGGGAGGTCGCGAGCGCAAGGTCGGCGCGAGCGCGATCCGGTAGAGCCGCCCCTCATTGTACAACCGGTACGGTCGTCGTCGGGCGGTGCGCCCGGCGAACAGGCGGCTCAGGGCCGGGCAGCGCGCGGCAGCGGCCGCGAGAGGAAGACGCTGTCGGCGTCGACGAAGCGCCACGGCGTGGCGGCCCCGGCGGTGACCCCCACGCGCGGGGTCGCGACAATGCGCGGCGCCCCCCGCGCCCAGGCCGCGGGATCTCGAGCGACGCCTCCTTCGCGGGCCGCAAAACAGGCACGCGGGTCGTCGTCGTCGCACGGACCACGCTCGTCGCCGTCGCGCGAACTCCCCTCGTGGCCGGCCGGCGGGCCGTCCGCGCCGCAGGCGCTCAGACCGTTCGCGTCGCGCGTGATGGCGAGCGCCTGCGTGAGCTTGGCGGGGCCGCTGCAGAGCCGCCGCGGATCGTCGAACCCGCGGCGCCGGCGCATCGCGCCGAGTCCGACCGTCGGCTCGAGGGCCCGCAGCAGCACCGCGGCCGCCTGTCCCTCGCCCTCGCAGACCACGTTGACGCAGAAGTGCAGGCCCATGGTGAAGTAGACGTACAGCTGTCCCGGCGGACCGAACATGACGGCGTTGCGCGCCGTGCGGCCGCGGAAGGAGTGACTCGCCGGGTCGTCGGCTCGATAGGCTTCGACTTCGACCAGCCGGCCGCCGACGCCGCCGAACGTGAAGCTGCAGCCCAGCAGGTCGCGGGCGACATCGAGCACCGGCCGCGCGAAGAAGGCGCGGGGCAGAACGTCGCTCATGAGACCGGCACCCCCAGAAACGGCGAGCTCAGGAGGTCCTCGAGCCGCCCGATCTCGGGGCCGGCAAAGTCGGCGTCGTCGTCGTAGTGGTCCGCCGCCGAGCCGCCGCCGAGGCGCACGCGCAGCGCGGTCATGCCGAGCGCCGCGGCGCCGGTCAGCTCACGGCTGTCGCCGTCGCCGACATACAGGCACTCGCGCGGGTCCACGCCGAGCAGGCGAGTGACGTGCAGATAGGTCTCGGCAGCCGGCTTGCGCACACCCAGCAGACAGGAGAAGCCGGTCGCCTCGATCCGCTCAGACAGTGGGCAGCCGGACCACACCGTGGGCACTTCGATAGACGAGTCACTGACGAGCCCCAGTCGAAAGCCCGCGCCGCGCAGGGCGTCGAGCACGGCCAGCGTCTCGGACCCGACGGCAAGAAGCTCGCGCGTCAGATCGAGGCGCCGCGCCGCCGCGCACTCGATCGTGCGGGCATCGGGATCGGCCCCGCAGCGTCGCGAGAGCTCGCCCAGCGTCGCCGCCAGGCTTCCCATGTGCCCGACGAATCGTTCGCCGTGCGACAGCCGGACAGCCGCGGCGAACCTCTGGGGGTCGACCCCCAGGTCGGCCGCGATGAGGCGAGAGACGGCGTCGCGAAGCTCCGGCCGCGGCGCTACGAGCGTGCCCCACAGATCGAAGAGGATGGCGAGCGGCCGAGACGGCGTCATGGCAGGGATTCTACCAGCGGCAGGCCGGCCGGGCGGCGGGACGACCGGGCGACCGGGCGACCGGGCGACCGGGCGACCGGACGACCGACGGGCCCGATCGCGGCGCTTCCTTCGTCCCTCCTCAGGTCTGGAGGGCCTCGCGGGCCAGCACGAGTTGCTCGCGCACGCGCCCGGGAGCCGACCCGCCGGCACTGACCTTACGGTCAAGCGAGGCGCGCGGCTCGAGGAGAGCGCCGAGCTCGCCGGCGGCGAGCGCCGGCGCCAACGCGGCGATCTGGTCGGGCGGCAGCGCGCCGAGGCCGACGCCCAGTTCGAGCGCCCGGCGCACCAGCGCGCCGACGGCGTGATGGGCCTCGCGGAAGGGCACGCCGGCCGAGACGAGGCGGTCGGCCACGTCGGTGGCCATCAGCGCGGCGTCGCAGGCGAAGGCCATCCGCTCGGTAGCGAACTCGACGCCGGCGACCAGCTCGTGGACGACCGGCAGCAGCAGGTCGAGGCAGTCGACGGCGTCGAACAGATAGCGCTTGTCTTCGCGCAGGTCGGTGGCGTAGGCGAGCGGCAGGCCGTGCAGCGTCGAGAGCAGTCCCTGCAGATCGGCGGCCACGCGCGGACCGGCCGCCCGCATGAGTTCGGCCGCGTCGGGATTGCGTTTCTGCGGCATGATGCTGGAACCGCCGCTCACGGCGTCGGGCAGGCAGACGAAGCCGAACTCGGCGGTCGCCCACAGGACGATCTCGGCGCCGATGCGGCTCAGGTGGCCGGCAAGCTGCGCCGCGGCCGCCAGGTAGTCGACGGCGAAGTCGCGGTCGGCGACCGCGTCCAGCGAGTTGGGCGCGAGCCGCTCGAA
>PMKK01000267.1 GCA_003157715.1 Actinomycetota bacterium | reverse complement strand
GAGCTGGTCCAGGTGGGTGAGCTCTTCGTTTTTCTGGGCGAGCTCCTCGTTGTACTGGATGTTGCGCAGCGCGACGGCGAGCTGGCTCGACAGCGAGGCGAGCGCCGCGAGCTTGGTGGCGCGCACCGGCTCGCCCGGGCGGCTCAGAAAGCACAGCAGACCCAGGTGCCGGTCCTTGGCCGTCAGCGGCACCAGGACGATGTCGCTGAAGCCGTCCTTCTCGATGAGCTTCAGGACGTGAGCGGACTGCGTGCCGTCTTCGACCGTCGCCACGTGGGGCGGGCCGGCGGGGTGGATACGGATGAGCCCGACCTCCTTCAGCCGTTCGATGAGCTCGACGGTGACGGCTCCCTGACAGGCGACGAGCTGGTCTTCGATCGTACTGTCGTTGCGGACCAGCACGAAGCCGCTGGCGATACGCATGAGGCCGCAGAGTTTGGCGAGTGAGTCGGGCATCAGGCCTTCGACGTCGGTGTGGGCCATGAACACGTGACTGGACTCTTCGATCGCCCGGAGCTGCTCGTTCACGGCTTTCATGCGGTCGAGCTGGCCTTCGGCGCGCAGCTTCGCGACACGAAGCTGCGCGTTGCTCTTGGTCAAGGCCTGGGCGATGAAGCCGGTGAGCAGGGCGATCAGCAGGAACGCGGTCACCCGGATGCCGACCGTCTGGGCAGACCAGTTGGCGGGCATGACCGGCGGCTTGATCGTCGAAGCATTCATGAACGGCGCTACCGACCCCGTCTGCAGCACCCAGACCGCGACGTAGAGGGCGCTCGACGCAGCGGCGGTGACATACGAGGCCCAGGCCGGCAGCAGCAGGCTCGCCGAGACGATCGGCCAGATGTAGAAGATCGCCATAGAGCTCAGCACGCCGCCGGTGAAAACGACGGCAGCCGTGATCAGCGCCGTGTCGACGATCACCATGGCGACGCTCACCCGGCCCTCGTGGCCCCGGTGGCTGAGATACAGAAACGGCACGTTGGCGCAGACGAACGCCACCACGACCACCAGCAGCGGCAGCGACATGTGATTCGCGCTGAGCAGGCGCAGCGCGATCCCGGCGATGAACAGCGCCACGCCGAAGATGATGCGTGCCGTCATGACTTCTCTAAGCTGCTTGCCCGTGATGTGTCTCCCGCCGGGTCCGTTTTGGAGTCGCGTAGTCTAATGTCGACATCAGGGGCCGATGGATTAGGGATCCGCCTCGCGCCGCGGGCGGAAGGAAAGCGTCTTACGGCGCGGAAGCACTAGAATCCCAACATTTCTGTGCGTCACGCCGGGCGGTGTCCGGCGCGCTCGGGGAGAATCGAGGAGACGAAGCAGTGTCCATCCCGCGCCTCATCCTGGCCGGAGTCGAGCCAGGTCCCGCGCTCGATCTCGTGGCCGGCGCGCTGCTGGCCGGCTTCGGGGAGCAGCGCACCACGCGCGCCATCCTGCTGGGGTTCGACCTGCCCCTCTGGCGTCTCACCTACGACGTCGCCGCTCGTGCGCCGCGGGCGCTCGACCCGGCTCTGTATGCCGCTCCGGTGGCCGACGAGCTGTTCGATCAGTGGAGCGAGCACATGGATCTCGCGCTGGTCATCGCGGTGCGGCCGCTGCTCGATAGCTGGGAGGGCGTCAACGGCTCGCGGGCCGTCGATCTGGCCCGTCGTGTCGACGCGCCGGTCGTGCTGGTGCTCGATGCCCGGGGCCGGGGAGCCAGCGCCGCGGCCGCCGTCTACGGCACGCGAGCCCTGGCGAGCAAGCTCGAGATCGGCGGCGTGGTGCTGGTCGGCGGCGACGACTCGGGCGCCGGCACAGAGCTCCAGGAAGCCCTGCGGCGCGATGTCGGTCTGCCCGTGCTGGGGCACATCCCGCCGCAGCTCACCGAGCAGTTCCTGCGCCAGTACGCCGGCACGAGCCGATCCGTGCGCACGCTGGGCAAACGGGTCCCCGAAGCCGACCTGGCGCAGCTCAGCCGCGAAGCCAGCACCTACCTGCAGCTCGACGAGATCGCCGCGGTGTCGGCTCGCCGCGGCTTTCTGCCGGCCGCGCCGCGCCGTCTGCTGCTGGCCGAGACTTCGGCGACCGACCTCGTGGTGGGGGTCGCCTGGGGGTCGCCGCTGCAGCCGGTCATGCTCGAGAACGTCGACGTCCTGCAGGCGATGGGCGTGAACCTGGTGCCGCTGAACATCGCTCGTGATCGCGAGCTACCCAAGCCCTGCGACGGCCTGCTTTTCTGTGGCACGCTCGACGAGCAGGCCATCGACACCTTCTGCGACAACGCCTTGCTGCTCCAGGAGTTGCGCACCGCCGCCGCCGGCGGCNNGTGCCGGCCGAGGCGGAGCTGCTCGAGTGGTACGACCGGCCGCGCTACGTGCGCGCCGAAGCCACCCGGGCCAATCCCTACGACTCCGGGCAGGTCGTCATGCACGAGCTGTTCGACCTCGAGTTCCTGGTGCTCGAGCAGGACGTGTTCGCCTATCAGGTCGCCATGCCCGACGGCACCAGCCGCACCGAGGGATTCGTCGTCGGGCGCTGCCTGGCGACCACGCTGTTCGCGAGCTTCGCGGCCTCGCCCGCCATGGCCGGGCGCTTCATCGCCGCGATGCGCGCGGCGCGTGGCTCGTGACCGCCGCGACACCTCGCTCGCGACCACGGTGGTACACTTTCGCGCATGACTGAGCGCTGCCGCCCCGACTACCGTCGCGCATGAACGAACGCCGCCGCCTCGACCCTGCCGTCTTCGCGCTGCCCGTGGAGCGCATGCGCGAGGGCTACTACTCCGACGCCTACTTCAATCTGTCCAAGCGCGTCCTCGAGACCAGAGGCGAGCATCCGCGGGTGCTGATGCAGGTCTTCCAGAAGTACGAGGCGGCCGTGCTGGGCGGCATGGACGAAGCGATCGCCGCCCTGCGCGAGTGCTCGGGCCGGCACGTCGAGCGCGACGGCCGGCGCACCTGGGTCGACGGCTGGGACGAGCTCGAGGTCAGGGCGCTCTACGACGGCGACGACATCGCGCCGTGGGAGACCGTCATGACGATCGAAGGCGACTACTCGCTCTTCGCCCACCTGGAGACCGTGTACCTCGGGGTCTTGACGCGGCGCACGCTGATCTCGACGAACGTTCGCCGGGTCGTCGAAGCGGCCGGCGACAAGCCGATCCTCTTCTTTCCGGCGCGTTTCGACCACTACCGGGTGCAGGCAGGCGACGGCTGGGCGGCGCACATCGCCGGCGCCATCGGCGTGTCGACCGACGAGCAGGCTTCGTGGTGGGGCGGCAAGGGCGGCGGTACCGTGCCGCACGGCCTGATCGCGGCCTACAGCGGCGACACGGTGCTCGCCTCGGAGGCGTTCGCCGACGTCCTGCATCCCGACGTCAACGTGGTCGCCCTGGTCGACTTCGACAACGACTGCGTGGCGACTTCGCTGGCCTGCGCCCGCGCCCTCGGCGCGCGCCTGTGGGGCGTGCGCCTCGATACTTCGGAGACCATGGTCGACCGCTCGTTGTGGGAGGACATGGGGCAGTTCCGCCCGACCGGAGTTACCCCCGAGCTGGTGCGCAACGTGCGGCGCGCCCTCGACGCCGAGGGCTTCGCGCACGTGCGCATCGTGGTGAGCGGCGGTTTCGACGCCGACCGCATTGGCGAGTTCGAGCGCACCGGCGTGCCGGCCGACGCCTACGGCGTCGGCTCGAGCCTGCTGCGCGGCAAAGTCGACTTTACGGCCGACGTCGTGCGTGTCGACGGCCGGCCGTGTGCCAAGCGGGGGCGCTGCGAGCGCCCCAACCCGCGCCTCGAGCTGGTGGGGTAGAGCGCGGCGGAGAGTGCCGCGCCGGGGTCACCCGCCGCTGCCGCCCGGGCGCGGCCGGCCGGTGGTCTCTTCCATCAATTTGACGAAGTCCTGCGCCATCTTGCCGACGCCAGAGGCCGGATCGAGGGCCGCCGCTTTCTTCCACTCGTCCTTTGCCAGGGTGGACCTCTGCTCGGAGAAGTAGAGGCTGGCCAGGTCGTAATGGGCGAGCTGGCAGCGCGGGTCGGTCCGCAGGACGGCGTTCAGCAGATCGAAGGCCTGGTCGTCGTTGCCTTCGGCATGGAGCGCCATCGCGAGCTGTACCTTGGCGGTCTCGTTGCCGGGCTGGCTCTTGAGGACTTGCGAGTACAGGTTCCCCGCTTTCTTGGGTCGATCGGTCATGAGGTAGGCGTAGGCGAGGGCCAGGGCGATCTTGAAGTCGGAGGGGTTTCGCGCGTAGCGCGCCGCGAGGAGCTTGGCCAGCGCGCTGTAGTCGGTCGGAGCGCCGACGCTGGCGGTCGCCGCCGTATGGCCGGCGGTCGCGGACGCATGGCCGGTGGTCGCGGACGTGGCGCTTGCTTGCCGAGCAGGGTCTGAGCCCTTGGACGACCTCGAGCCGGCCACGACGATCAATGAGGCGACCAGGATCGCCACGACGACACCGGCGACGGCGTACTGCTTGCGCAACGCGAAAGCTCCTCTCGTGGCATAAGCTCGGGGCACGTTGTTCGTCTCTGTATGTGTAGTATGCGACTGTCTTTTGGCCGGTCGGACCCGGTCGGACGGCCTGTAACAGTCCTTAACTCGTGCTTAACAAACACGGAGGCTCGCTTGACGGCGCCGCGGCGGCCCGCATAGAGTACTCAACACGGACAAAAACTGTCCGACTGGTACCTGCGTGGGAGTGCGAGTGGGCCTGCAACTGACACGCGGCGGCGAGTACGCCATCCGCGCCATGACTTACCTGGCAAAGCGTCCCGTGGGCGAGATCTCCTCGCTGCACGAGGTCGGCGTCGAGCAGGATATCCCCGAAAGCTTCCTTGCCAAGATCTTCCAGAACCTCGTGCACGCCGACCTCGTCGTGTCGCAGCGCGGCGCCCACGGCGGGTTCTCGCTGGCGCGCCCGGCCGCTGAGATCACGGTGCGCGAGGTGGTCGAAGCGATCGACGGCCCGATCGCGCTCAACGGCTGCGTCCTGCGGCCCGCGGATTGCCGGCGCAGCGGTGACTGTCGCATGCACGAGGTGTGGGTGCTCGCCCAGGAGCGCATGATGGAGGTGCTCGGCGAGGTCTCGCTTACCCAGCTCGTCGAGGAGCCCTTGCCGGCCCGAGTCTGAGGCAAACCGCCGGCGTAGCCGGGCTGCGGTAAGCCGGCGAGCGAGACACGCCTCGCCAAACCGGGCAGGGGATCAGCGCCCGGCGCCGGTCCGATCGTCGTAGCCGCGCGGATGGTCGCGCAGCCACGTCCAGGCGTCGCTTACGATGACGTCGAGCGGTCTTTGCGGCTGCCAGCCCAGCACGCGGCGAGCGCGGTCGTTCGAGGCCACGAGCACGGGCGGGTCGCCCGCCCGGCGGCCGGCGCGCTCGACCATGGTGGTGCGCGCGGTCGCCGCGTCGACCGCCTGCAGCACCTCGAGCACGGAGCTGCCGCTGCCGGTGCCGAGGTTGAAGGCCCCGGCCGTTCGCGGCAGCCCTTCGAGCGCGGCGATGTGGGCGGCGGCCAGGTCGCGCACGTGGACGTAGTCGCGCACGCAGGTGCCGTCAGGGGTCGGGTAGTCGTCGCCGAAGACCTTCTGCGGCGTGCCGTCGCGCGCCGCCGTGAGCGCCAGCGGGACGAGGTGGCTCTCGGGGGCGTGGTCCTCGCCCCGCGGTCCGTCGGCGCCGGCGGCGTTGAAGTAGCGCAGCGCGACGGTGGCAAGGTCGCCGCCGGCGGCCGCCTCGCCTAGCAGCCGCTCGGCCGCGAGCTTGGTCTCGCCGTACGGATTGGCCGGCGCCAGCGGGGAGTCCTCGTCGATGGGCAGCGTCTCGGGCGCGCCGTAGACCGCCGCCGTAGAAGAAAACACGAGACGCGTCACGCCGGCGTCGCGCGCCGCCTCGAGGACCGAACGAGTGCCGCTGACGTTCACGTCGTGGTAGCGCTGCGGAAAGGCGACCGATTCGGCGACCTCGGCCAGGGCGGCCATGTGCACGATGGCTTCGCAGCCGCCGGTCGTGAGTGCCTCGGTGAGACGGCCGGTGTCGCGAATGTCGGCGACTACGAGCCGGGCCCCGGGGGCGACCGCGGCGCGGTGGCCGCGCGAGAGGTCGTCGTAGACGGTCACGTCGTGACCGGCGGCGAGCAGACCGGCGGTGATCACGCTGCCGACGTAGCCCGCACCCCCGGTGACGAGAACCTTCATAGCGTCATAGTAGCAGTTCGGCGAGCGGTGGCGGCCTGTTGTCGGCGGGCGCGACGCGCCCGGCGGCTCACCCTCAGCCGTAGCCGCTGCCCGGCGTCGCGCACGGCGCGTCGCCGGACGAGCTCGCGGCGTTGGTGAGAAACGGCGAGAACTTCTGCCGGGTCTTGAACGAGCCGCAGCTCGGGCACTGGCGATCTTCGTTTTTGAGAAAACCTTGCACGAAGACCTCGAACGCGTGGCCGCACTCGAGGCAGACAAGATCGAAGGTGGCCAATCAGACTCCCTGGCTCGTCGGGACTATACCCTAGGGGGTAAGTATGGCGCGGTCGCGCGCCGGGTCAAACCTGCCCCCGGGCGTGCCTGAGGAACCTGCCGCTCAGCGCAAGACGGCTCGCAGGTAGTAGACCCAGAACGCCGGGATCTCGCGCAGGACGAGCCTGGTCGTCTGCGGAATGCGGTGCGCGCGCGACGGCACGGTGATGACGTTGTAGCCGAGCCGCTGGTAGGCGAGCTTGACGCGCGGCAGGTGGAAGAAGTCGGACACGACGGCGACTCTCCGCGCTTTCGTGACCCGGAACATGGGCACCGTGTCGCGCACCGTCGCGTCGGTGTTGAATCCTTTGGGGTCGAGCTCGATGGCGCTCGCCGGCACGCCGAACTGGATCGCCAGCGTGCGCATCGCGACCGTCTCGTTCACAGGTTCGCCGGCGCCCTGCGCCCCCGACATGAGCAGACGCTGGGCGAGACCCGCCCTGTAGAGTTGCGCCGCCGTGCGCACCCGGTCGCGCAGCGAGACGGACGGGTGCCCGTCGGCGTGCACCTCGGCGCCGAAGACGACCGCTACCTGGGCCGGCCGCACGTAGTCGGTCTTGCCGAAGAAGACCTGCTGCGCCAGCGGAAAGAGGATGCCGCAGAGCACCACGACCGCGGCGACCAGCAGCGGGGTCAGGCGGCTGTGGGGCGTGGCCGGTGTCGAGCGCGCCGCGGCCGGTGTCGAGCGCGCCGCGGCCCACGCGATCCACAGCAGCAGCGCCGCCAGCACGAACGACAGCGGCAGCGGCATCCATGGCCGGATCTGTCCCTGCTGCCAGGCATGGTAGAAGGTGACGCCGTTGTGTATGGCGACGAGGCCCAGCACCAGGGCGGTAGCCGCCGTGAGCACCCGCCGCCAGACCGGCGCCGCCGGCCGCAGTCCCCACCACACCAGCAGGACCGTGGCGAGAGCGAAGACGAGAGCCGTGGCTGTGCCCGGCAGCGGTCTCAGGTCGAGCCACCAGATGTTCTCGTCGAAGCCGGGGGTGCGCAGCTCGCCGATCAGGTTGAACGCAGAGAACAGCCCGAAGAAGAGCGCCACGCCGCGGGCGGCATCGCGCGGCCACAGCCTCGCACGCCTCGTGCCGCCGGCCGCTTGCGCCCGCTCGCGGGCGCGACCGGCGGCGGACCACTCGCGGCGGCTGATCGAGCGCGCTGTCGTGTGGGCAAGCGTCGTCACGTCGGCGGCACTATAACACGCGTGCCCAATTAGCGACGGTGCTCTGCGGACAGGTCCGCTCGCGCTTCCTCGGGCAGCGGCAACTCGTGGCGCTCTCGTCGTTCGCGTACCCCCACGTGCATTTCAACCGGCGTTCGCTCCAGCACCCGCTCGACGAGCGTCGCGATGAAGTTGCCGGCACCGAGATCCGATGGCACGGCATCCTGGCGAAGACGCACACCGTCGAACGGATCATCGCTCCACTCGGCGAGGACTACACCGGTCGCGTCGTACACGTCGGGCTCATCGCTTAGCTTGCGTAGCATGTCGACCGCACGTTCAAATGTCCCCGGCTCATCCAGAACCGTGGATCTCAGCACAAAAAGGAAGCCCATTGCTGCCAGCGGATACCGTCCCTTGAGGTTCTTCGCGTCTCCATATGACTCCTCGAACCTGTTGGGTAGATTGTTGCGAAAGGAAGACACCATGCTCTTGGTGGACACTAACAGCTCGGGACCACGTGACCACTGCGCCACAAGCACGTCGATCTGCTTGACGTAGGCGCGGCCCAAGACACGCGCATCTGACGGTGCGACCGCTTTGTTACGCAGCAACTGCTCGCGGACGGCGTTTCGCAGACCCTTGGGAAGGCCGTCGATTAACAATCCGACCTCGCGCGGAAGCACGCGCGGCTTCTGCGGCCGAGGCCACACCTCATCTGGCGGAAAGCCGCACCGCCGTAGTTCGTAGGCGACCCAGGCATCGATTGCTTTCGCGAGTCGACCGGTGCCAGACGCCTGACCCTCACCAACGGGAATCGAAATCAGGTCTTCGAGAAGTCCGTAGTCTGGGACGTACAGGGGACCGTCATCCTCAGCGTTCGGATGCCAAGGGTTGGTGTCGGCCCGCTTGGCGAACACACGGTCGAAAGAGTCAAACACGTCTTCCTTGTCAGCCACGCTGCACCACCTCGGGATTCCTCGCACCGCAGAGCCGGAAGGATCGTATCAGCGAGCTACTGCCCCGCGGGCCACGCGGCGGGCCCGAAGTTCTCGGTGGGCCGACTGCAGAGCACTGACCTCGTGAGAGCTCAACCCGAGCCGTTCCTTCAAGAGAAGCTCATCTACCAATTCGACGGCGTCTTGAAGTCGTCGATCACGCAAGGCGGCAGCAAGTGACGGGCGCTGCGCCAAGAGGGCGTCTTGCGCGGCTCGCAGGCTCGTTGCCGACGGTACTGGCAAACTGTCTGCCTCGCGGGGTTCGAGCTTCAGCATGCCGCCCCCGTAGGCGCGCCCAACAGTTTCCGCGCCGAGCAGTGTGATCGAGTTCAAGGCGCCCAGCGGTAGCAGCCGCATGCCCATCTCGCGCAGCTCGGAACGAAGGAAGAGCCCATGAACTGAGTTCAAGTGATGCACCCCAGCCTGGTTGGCGCACAGTCGCGGCGTGTCAGCGTTCATGTAGGTCACAAGCAGATCCGCCGGCGTCACCAGCGGTACGCGCCACCACGGCGCGCGCATGCGGCATTTGTAGGCGTTCTGCACTCCGATCGCCTCTCCGGCCTTGATGTAGCGAACGGCCGCTGGAGAAGGATCGGCGACCGGGCGAAAGAGAAGGGTAGCGCTGCCGGCGCGGGCCAGCTCGTCCCAGCCGTCTGCGCTCAACGCCAAACCACGGAGGTGGCGCGAGCCGGGGGGCGAGAGCGAGATCACGTCGCTCCCGCGCAGGCCCAACTCAGCGGCTCGTTGCCGGCTAAGGGCGAAGTAATGATTATCGCCGGTCACCATGCCCAGGCTCGTTTGGCCCCAGTCATGCAGGCGGGAGAAGGCAGGACCGCGTGTCTGCTCCAGGTAGGTCTCGAGGGCTGCGGCAGGAATCAGACTCTGCGTCCACTTGCCCTCCGGTCGCTCGGGCTTCCAGCTGTGCAAGGCGGGCTCGGGCGCACTGAGTCCGGCTATGTCCGGGACCTGATAGAGCTCGCAGCGATCGGTCGGGCCGGCGCCTTCGGCGAGCAGCAGCACGACCTCCTCCTGCACGCCTGGGAAGACGCGCTCCGTGAAGAGAACGAGGCGCACGCGCGCGAAGCGCGCCATGAGAAAGCGCCTCACGTCGGCGGCGTAATTGACCGTGAGAAGTTCGGCCGGTAGCACAAGGCCGAGACGCCCTTGAGGCTTGAGAAACAGCGCCGCGTGAACCGTAAACGCAGCCCACGACGACGCGAGCCTAGTCAGCCGCACGCCGGCGCGGAGTGCGGCTGCTCGACTGCGTGACCGCGCCTCGCCGGCGAATTCCTGATAGCGCACGTAGGGTGGATTGCCGACGACGGCGTCGAAGGTCGGCTCGGGATTCCGGTCGAAGAAGCTCGCCACTTCGATGTCCGCAGTGAGGCCCCTGGAGGCCAGACGCTGCCTGGCCATTTTGGCGCTGGCGGCATGAATCTCAACGCCGTGCAACTGTCCGGGGCGGTTTGACTCGCAGCCCAAGGCTCGCAATCGGGCACCGCCCGAGAGCAGGAACGCGGCCTCGCCGCACGACGGCTCAAGTACGCGGTCGTCGGGATTATGTATTGCCCACTCAACGACGTAATCGCACAGCTCCGGAGGCGTGAAGAAGGCCCCGCGTGCCTTGCGTCTCGTTGCGGCCTCCGGCTCGAGGCGGAAGACCTCTTTCGAATCACCTACATCTGAGATTGTGCGCGTCAATGGGCCCTGGTCAACAGATGGCGCGCGGATGTGTCTCGAATCGACATGAAGCCAGCATAGGAGATAGGCGTGACGGAAGCCACGCGTGCGAGGGGTGACACTCTGCGGCGACGAGGAGCGCCCGCCTCGGTGGCGCCGGCCTCGCGCGGGCGTCTATGCTTGTCGCCATGAGCGCCGATGCCGGCATCCCCGAACCAAGCGCGCGCGGTGTGGTCGCCGCCGCCGACCTTGCCGGCCGGGTCGCGGGCGAGGTCCGCACGAGCCCGCTCGCACGCTGGCTGTATTCGACCGATGCCTCGATCTACCGGGTGATCCCCGATGCCGTGCTCGTGGCTCGCGCCGTCTCCGACCTTGCCGCCGCGGCTGAGGTCGCGGCGCGCTACGACGTGCCGCTGTGCGTGCGCGGCGCGGCTACGAGCCTCGCCGGGCAGACCCTCGGAGCCGGCATCGCGGTCGACTGCTTTCACCTCGACCGCATTCTCGAGATCGATCCCGAACGGCGCGTCGCGCGAGTCGAGCCGGGCGTCGTGCAGGGCTCTCTCAACCGGGCGGCGGCGCCCTACGGGCTCGAGTTCGGTCCCGACACCTCGACCGTAGAGCAGGCGACGATCGGTGGCATGGCCGGCAACAACTCCTCGGGCTCGCGATCGATCGTCTACGGCGAGACGAAGGACAAGCTCCTGCGCCTGCGGGGCGTGCTCGCCGGAGGAGAAGCGGTCGGCTTTGGACCCTGCGCGGCCGGGGAATTGCGGACCGGCGTGGCGGGCGCCGCGGGCAGGCCGCTCCACGACGGGCTCGCGGCGCTGCAGGCTCGGTTGAGGGGCCGCGGCGTTGCCGGCTTTCCGCGTACGGCCCGCTGCGTGTCCGGCTACAACCTGCGCGAGCTGCTGTCGCCCGAGCCCAATCTGGCCCGCCTGTTCGCCGGCTCCGAGGGCACCCTCCTGCTGTTCACCGAGCTCGAGGTGCAGCTCGACGCGCGGCCTCAGGCGCGGTCCCTGGCCGCGCTCACCTTTGCCGGCCTGCGGGCCGCGCTCGAGGCCAACCTCGTCATCCTCACGACGAGCCCCTCGGCGGTCGAGCTCATCGACCTCGTGCCGCTGCGCGGCTCGCCCAACCTGCGGCGCTTCACCCGTCTCGGGCCGATCCTCGACAGCGACGATCCGGCGGTGCTGCTGGTCGAGTATCAGGGCACGAGCGACGAGAGTCTCGCCGGCCTCGACCGTCTGCGGACCGTCGCCCCCGACCTCGGCGCCCGGCTCGAGATCTTCTTCGCCGATCCGGCCGAGGCGAACGAGGCCTGGGAGCTGCGCCGCGCTTCGCTGCCTTTGCTGATGGGCGCGCCTGGGGTCGAGCGGCCCGCCTCGTTCGTCGAAGACACCGCCGTGCCGCCCGAGCATCTCGCCGAGTACGTCGAGGAGTTCCGCCGCATCGTCGCGGCTCACGGCGCGCGCGCCTCGTTTACCGGTCACGCTTCGGCGGGGTGCATGCACGTGCGCCCCATGCTCGACCTGAAGAGCGCCGCGGGCGTCGGCCGTCTCCAGGACATCGCCACCGAGGTCGGGCGTCTCGTGGCCGCGCATCACGGCGCGTTCTCCGGTGAGCACGGCGACGGCTTCTCGCGGTCGTGGTTCAACGCCGAGCTCTTCGGGGCCGAGACCTATGCCGATTTCGTGGCGCTCAAGGATCTGTTCGATCCGCGCCGTCTGCTCTCGCCGGGCCGCAAGGTCGAAGGGCCGCCGATCGCCGAGAACCTGCGCTTTGGGGCCGGCTACCGCGCGCGCCGGGCGTGGAACCCGCGCCTTTCGTATGCCCGCGAGGGCGGGTTCGACCTCGCCGTCGAGCGCTGTTTCGGCGCCGGCCTGTGCAAGAAGCAGACCGGCACGATGTGCCCGCCGGCGGCCGCCACGCGTGATGAGTGGCACTCGACGCGCGCGCGCGCCAACCTGCTGCAGGCGATCGTCGCCGGCGCCGTGGCGCCGGCGTCACTTGCCGACGGCGAGTTCGAGGAGGTGCTGGGCACCTGCCTGGCCTGCAAGGCCTGCAGCGCGGAGTGTCCGGCGGCAGTCGACATGGCGGCTCTCAAGGCCGAGTGGCTGGCCGAATGCAACGCCCGCGGCGGCGTGCCGCTGCTGGCTCGCGCCGTTGCCGACCTGCGCACGCTGTCACGCCTCGCGGCGCCGCTCGCGCCGCTCGTCAATGCGCTCGGGCGCGGGCCGCTGGCCCGCGCCCTCATGCCGCTCGTCGGGGTCGACCCGCGCCGCGCCGCGCCGACGATCGCGCGGCGCTCCTTCAGCGCGCGGGCCCGCGCGGCGGACGCGGCGGCCGGCGCGCCAGCCACTCGCCACCCGGCCCGCTGCCGGGTCGCGCCTGCCGCGCCGGCCGACGTTGTCGTCTTCGCCGATTGCTTCATCGAACATCAGGAGCCCCACATCGGCGAGGCGCTGCTGGCGCTCCTGCGGGCAGCGGGCCACGCGCCGAGGGTCTTGAGCGCCGGCTGCTGCGGACGCACCATGCTGTCGGTGGGCATGATCGACAAGGCGCGACGGGCGGCGCGAGCGACCGCCGGGGCGCTGGCGCCGCACGCCGCGGCCGGACTGCCGATCGTCTTCGTCGAGCCGAGCTGCCAGGCGATGGTCTGCGACGACTGGCAGCGGCTGCTGCCCGGCGACCACGACGCGGCCGCCGTGGCCGCCGCGGCGCGCTCCGGCCTGGCCCTGGTGGCCGACGCCGCCGAGGCGGGCCGGCTGCACTTCGCGCCCGGCGGCCGCGCCGTGGTCCATCCCCACTGCCACGAGCGGGCGGTGTTCGGGCCCGACGACACGCTGCGGGCGCTGGGCTGCGTGCCCGGGCTCGAGCTGACGGTGCTCGACGCCGGCTGTTGCGGCATGTCGGGCGTGTTCGGCTATCGCAAGGAGCGCTACGAGCTGAGCGTGCAGGTCGCCGAGCGGGCGCTGCTGCCGGCGTTGCGTGCGGCCGGCGCCGACGACGCGGTGCTGGCCACCGGCACCTCATGCCGGGCGCAGATCGGCGACCTCGCCCCCCGCCCGGCGCGGCATCCGCTGGAGCTTCTCGCCGAGCGGCTCCTGACGTGACCCCGCCTCGCGGCCGGCGCGCCGCGGNNTGTACGGTGGTGGACCGGCTGTCGGCGACAACAAATGAGAGACGCCCCCGCAAAAGCGAAGAGCCGTGCCCCCGAGGCGATCCTCATCGACCTCGATCTCTGCAAAGCCTGCGGCATCTGTGTAGAGCTCTGTCCGCAGCTCGTCTTCGACCGTGACGAGCTCGGTCGGCCGGTCGTCGCTCGCCTGGCCGACTGCACCGTCTGCCTGTTCTGCGAGCGCCACTGTCCCGACTTCGCCGTCGACGTCGTGCGCCCCGAAGGGAAGGCCTGATGCCTCAGCCGCGCCGCCTGGTCGAGGGCAACGAAGCGGTCGCCGAAGGCGCCATCGCGGCCGGCGCCCGGTTCTTTGCCGGCTATCCGATCACGCCCTCGACCGAGATCGCCGAGGTGCTCTCGCGCCGCTTGCCCCAGGTGGGCGGCCACTTCATCCAGATGGAGGACGAGATCGCCTCGATCGGCGCCGTGATCGGCGCCTCGCTGGCCGGCGCCAAGGCGCTCACCGCCACCTCGGGTCCCGGCTTCTCGCTCATGCAGGAGAGCATCGGCTACGCCTCGATGGCCCAGGTGCCCTGCGTCATCGTCGACGTCATGCGCGGCGGCCCTTCGACCGGCCTGCCCACCGAGCCCTCGCAGGGCGA